>JAALLA010000348.1:0-3045 GCA_011087765.1 Pirellulaceae bacterium | reverse complement strand
TGGCTTCTGGTTTGGCTTCTGGTTTGGCTTCTGGTTTGGCTTCTGGTTTGGCTTCGACAATCTGAACAATTACTTTCATTGCCCCCGCGGGAGCTTTGTTACCGTCTGTATAAAAAGTCAATTCACATTCCTGAGTGCCAATCGCATCGGTCGCCTTAAAGACAACTTCCAATTGATGGGTTTTTTTCGTTTCTTTGTCCGCCAACACATCAAAACCGCTACTGTCACTGCGCACATCAGTAATTTGAAAGGGTGCCGAGCCTATTAATAGAATTTTTTTGGATACACTCTTTCCGACTTCGACATCAGTTAGGTTTAAAAGTTTTGGTGAAATTTGAATTGAAGAGACAACGTTGCCACTGAAACTAATTTGCTTTTCAGTGAGAACAGGACGGTTTGACCGATCTCTCATCCGGGGATTCTTTTCAAAAACAACAAATAAATCACCTTTGGCAAAACCTTCGTCCACCGACTCTTTAAGTTGAGCCTTCATTTCATAATTTACCAACTGCCCGCGCCGTAGGGTTTCGCGAACGCTGAGAACCTTAATAGCGCCCGAGGTACTTTTTACATCGAGTACTCTTAGCCCCGGATTTCCAGAGGCGCTAATTTTTATCGTCTTGACTGGAAAGTTTCCTTCCGTCACCTGTCCAAACTCAATTTCTGGTGGTGAAAAACTTATCCCACCGGAGACAATAGTACCCCGGACAGTCAATTGACATTCGCCTACGAAGGGTTTGTCAAACCTAACTGTCACCGTTGCCTGTTTAAATCCAGTGCCGACTGCGGGACTGTTGAATTGGCACAAAATCTCGCCTTCTTCGTACATTTTCAGTACTTTTTTCGTCGGTGTCGCAATCGTGCATCCACAGCTCGAAGATACAGAGCGAATCGTAATATCTTCTTTGTAGATGTTTTTAATTTTAAATCGATATTCTGGCTTTTCACCTAAATTAACTTCCTTGAAGTCATGGACGTATTCGGTGAACATTTTACGAGCCCATTCCTGCCCCTGTAAAACATTCCCAGTCCCCCAGGAGACGACCATGACAGCAAAGAGACGAACTATAAATTGTTGATTGAACATAATCGGTTTTACTCAGCGCGGTCTAAAAGATTACACTCCCCAATATTAACGCGATTAACGCACGATTCATAGGTTGCACCGAAGCTGGGAAAAAAAAGATCCGACGTTCACAAGAAAATGCGTCCCAAACCACCTATTTTCAAATCGAATTGCACGACTCTAAACTTATAGCGCGTTTGAATTGTTCAAACCTGACCGATCATGTGCCCCGGTCTCACGAACAGACGTATTTGAAAACAGACTTTCCCCGCCCTGATTCGGGAATCCTAATGCAGATTTAAAAATTCCATTTTTAAATTCCTATACGTAACGGTAAACGACCCCATCCGAGATAGATTATAATACTGACCAAAAGCGTTACCCGAGCAACCGCATCTCACCACTCAAGAAGGACCATATTGAAGAAAAAAAACCGACTATTTGGACCAGCAATTTTAGTTACGGCCGCTTTTATTGGGCCGGGAACTGTCGTAACGGCGAGTCGTGCAGGCAGTGATTTCGGTTTTGTCTTACTTTGGGCGATAGCTTTTTCGGTTTTAGCAACCATCGTACTGCAAGAAATGGCGGCACGCGTGGGAGTCGTTACCGGGCGCGGACTAAGCCATGTAATTAGAAATTCCATCGACAATCCAATTTTTCGCATCGGTGTATTAGGGTTAATTTTACTCGCGATTTTGGTTGGAAATTCGGCCTACCAGACAGGGAACATTCTCGGTGCCACCGCAGGAATAGAGGCCATCGTTCCAGCGGTTGTTCCCAGTTTAAGTTTGCAAAAACCAGAACTGGCAGGTTCCGTGACCCATGAATCCATGTTCCAAGCAGTCAATATCCAGTTCCTCGTAGTCAGTTTGGTTGCTGCCTTCACGATTTCGATCATTTGGATCGGCCGTGTTGATTGGTTACAAAAGATTTTAACCGTGTGCGTCGGCCTAATGAGTTGCCTATTTCTTTATTCAGCCGTTGCCTCGCGACCGGATTGGTCCAACATTGCAGCCGGATTCGTTCCCCGCATTCCGACCGGTAGCGAATGGTTTGTGATTGGAATTATTGGAACCACAGTCGTTCCATACAACTTATTTCTCCACGCCAGTGCTGCTGCTCAACAGTGGGGCGGACCTGAAACAGCCGACGACACTGAATCCAGCATTCAGTACTCACGAATTGACACAATTCTCTCTGTCGCACTCGGCGGCTTGGTAACCTGTGCAATTCTCATCACCGCCTCGATGGCCTTTCACAACACAGGAAACAATGCCGGTAGCGGTGGACTCGATATTGCCAAACAGCTGGAACCTGCCTTAGGTACGAACTCAAAACTTATTTTTTCAATAGGCCTGTTTGCTGCGGGGCTCACCAGTGCGATCACCGCGCCCGTCGCTGCAGCCTTCGCAGTGTCCGGATGTTTTGGTTGGAGTGGCAAGCTATCGGACATAAGATTGAAAACAACCGCAACTGCTGTTGTTTTGATTGGGTTTGCATTTGCAATCTGGCTCGGTAAAAGTCCACAACAGACAATTATTCTGGCACAGGCTGCAAACGGCCTCCTACTTCCTTTACTTGCGATTCTACTCCTCGTAATCTGCAATCAGCAATCAGTTATGAACCGTTTCAAAAATGGAAAATTATCCAACGGCTTGGGAATTTTGATTTTGTTAATTACCGGAGTGATCGCGATCAATCAGTTGAATTCAGTTAAAAACAAAATTCGTGCGATCGTCACACCGGCTAAAACTTCATCGATAGAAACCCTCAACGACGATTCAAACATGATGACCCGAGATCAATCCAAGAATCGAATTTAACATCCGACTCGGTAACCCCAGGAAATTTTCTGTTTAACGAATCACTGTCCACTTACAGGGCTTTAGGTTCTCGCCGAATCTGATTCCCGCGAAGAGGTTGGTCGAAAACTGTAGATTCGAAAACTGAATCGCTGATGTGATGATAACAAGCAAACC
>JAALLA010000347.1:1293-3135 GCA_011087765.1 Pirellulaceae bacterium | reverse complement strand
GTGGTAAAGTTCAGTCTAACGCCACGGGAGCTTTCCTCGATGGCGACTCCGATGGTACCGGAGGTGGAACCTTGACATTTGGAGACCAGGAGTCAGATGGGTTTTTCCGATTATTCGGAGACTCGGACGGCGATCGCGATGTCGATAATGTCGATTTTTCCAGATTTTTAAGCACCTACCGTGAGACCAGTGATTCCTCAGATTACAATGGAATCATGGATTATGACCTCGACGGCGATGTAGACAACGTCGACTTTGCCAACTATCTCCAGCGTCACTACACCACGTTACCCTTTGGCTAGGCGAAAGCCTATGGCTGAGCGAAAGGTGTGCCCATGGGCAGAAGTGTCGTCTAGCAATTGCAACTTTTCTCTTAAAACTCCCTCCTAATTAAACAATTGATTTTGCTTCCCACCTCTGATCTTCCCTCCTCCAGTAAGAGCAAAAAAATGAAACGTTTAACCTCGTTATTTGCAGCGGTAGTTTTTGCCCTATCAGCTAGCCAAACTCAAGCTGATTTGATTATTGAGTTTTCTGATGGAAACTCCACGGGTAGTGTTTTTACCACCGCAGTTGGTTCAGTAGTAAATATTGACGTGTTTGTAACTGACACGGGGTCGAATGAAGAATTGTCCACTGATGGCCTCGTCGGTTTTGGACTTCGGGCGACTTATGGGGCTACCTCCGGTGCGTCGGCGGTCGTAATAGCCAACACCATCGACAGTGCGTTTACGACTCAATTTGACAGCGCCTTCGATAATTCAAATCTGAAGTTGTCCGCGCTTACAACCGCACCACCACAAGGAACATCAATTGCTTTGGGGCAGTTTAGTGTTTTAGTTTCCGATGTCGGCGTTACGCAATTTTCATTTGGAGATTACAACCCAGACCCAACTTTTTCAGATTTTTCGACGGTTACTGGTGTAAATCTAGATCCCATTCTTTTTGCCGGCGGACGGACTTTTGATTTTTCAATTTCAGCGGTTCCCGAACCGACGACTGCTTTGATGTTTGGGTCTGCAGCACTGGCAATGCTGGCTCCTCGTCGCCGCAAACGGAACGCTTAAGTCCGAGTCCATCGATAGGTAATCTGCTGATCCAACCGAATTGGAAAATTAGCCGCTTACTATTCTCCGCTCGAACGTCTTTCGTTAGAATCCGATCGATTACTGATCAGGGTTTAGTTAGGTGGCGACCGCAATGAATATGATGGTAGAGAATTTTCTTACCTTTTTTACAACGATTGACCCTGTTGGTACGCTCACGATCTTTATCGGAGTGACGGCCGCCGCAAAACCTCAAGATCGAAATCGAATCGCAATTAGGGCCATTGTTTATTCCGCGGCAATCTTGTTGGCGTTTGTGGTGCTTGGGCAGTTGTTTCTGAATTCGATTGGGATTCGCCTGGCCGCATTTGAATTGGCGGGAGGTATTATCTTCTTTTTGTTCGGGCTGCAGATGGTCTTCGGAACGGGGGTGGCGGTTGCTGAATCGGAGGAAGATGCCGGACGCGACGTTGCCGTATTTCCAATTGCAGTGCCATCGATCGCGAGTCCGGGATCGATTCTTGCAGCCGTTGTCTTGACTGATAATCGGAACTTTTCCTTTTACGATCAATTGTTGACGACAGCCATCATGCTGTCTGTCCTGGGGCTAACACTGGTTCTACTATTTCAAGCGAATCGAATTTACGGTTGGCTTGGTCAGGCCGGGTCGACGCTTGTGGTGCGGATCATGGGAATGGTGCTCGCTGCAATCGCGGTGGAGATGATCTTGGAAGCGCTTCCAGAGTTGTTACAGCCTTTAGCCGCTTAATACTGATTGATGAGAATCAATGCGTTG
>JAALLA010000347.1:0-1193 GCA_011087765.1 Pirellulaceae bacterium | reverse complement strand
GGTATGAGGCATTGCGGCTCGTAATTCGGATAACTGTTCCGGGTAAGTGGCGCCGACCACGGCACCGGCGTTGCCGTATCCTGTTTCGCCGACATTGTGGCTGGAAAGCTGTTCGACGTGACTGGCGACGTACGAATAAATGGGTTGGTTGTCGGCTCGTTTTTCCTGAATGGTGTGGCTACCGGGGTTGGAAGTTTTCACTAACACAAAAATCCCTGCTCCATTTTTATTCGCCGCGTTAATGAACGGCTCGAGGGTGTCTTCCCCCATATACGGATTCACGGTCAGGGCGTCGCAGCCCCAACTGCTATGTGGTTTTTGACCAAGAAAGGCACTTGCATAAGCGGTTGCGGTGGACCCAATGTCACCCCGTTTGGCGTCCATGATAACCTGTAGCCCCTTGGCAGTTGCATGGTCGACGACCTCTGCAAGGGCCGCCATGCCCAGTGGTCCGATCTGCTCAAAAAAGGCTGCTTGAGGTTTAACGGCAGGAACCAGGTCGGCGACGACATCGATGATCCCGCAGCAAAAAGTACTATAGGCGATTGCGACTTGCGTCAAATCGTCAGTGGTTTCGGGCAACAGTTGAGTTGGCAACTGTTTAAGTCGAGGATCAAGTCCAACCACCAATGGCGTTTGTTTTTGGATAATTGATTGATTTAGACGGTCCGCAAAATGATGCGTGTAGGGCTCAGGAGGGTTCATATTGATTGCAGATGTTAAAAACTTGCAGATGTCAGAGTAGACGGAACGCTATGAGTCTTTATTGTGTTGGATTGGTTGCGCAAAACAAGGTGGCAGCTGCACAGATAACAAGAAAATAAGTTAGGGCCGACATTGCGATTTGGCGAATAATTGCAGGTTGGAGTACAGAGAGGTAGCTCGATATGTTTTGGGCGCCTGGCGAAGTGAATAGAGTTTTTGAAATCAATGATTGAGTAGGTTTTTTGCGGTGATGGTTTGGTGGTTGGGTTGACTAAGAGGCATTCGATTTTCAGATTTAAGAATTGTTGTTTGGCTTGCATTGAAGGCGGAAATTGGGGCAATCTGTTCGCTTGTTTTTTTGTGTTTGTGGATGCGTTGTCAAGAAATGGAAATCAACGTAAAATGAATCCTTCGGGCTGTAGCGTAGTCTGGTAGCGCGCTACACTGGGGGTGTAGAGGTCGCTGGTTCGAATCCAGTCAGCCCGACT
>JAALLA010000076.1:3813-18913 GCA_011087765.1 Pirellulaceae bacterium | reverse complement strand
ACAATCGAGCAAGATTTTTTTACCGTCGTGATGGATCAAATGCATTGATCCAGTTACGGTTTGAGCCGCACCCCAGAATTGAACTTTCATAGACCCATCTGTGCGAAAAGAGGAGTTGGTGTTTCAGGTTTAGTGTCGAACGTTGAGCCACTCGATGAACTGCCGTCGTCGTCCATGGCAGCGGTGATGGTCATCAACACTTCTAGCGTACCGTAAACTGATTGAACCGTCAGCTTAATGAGGTCAGGTTTGGGATAATATTTCTAGGATCCACCCGAATGGTCGCGCACTCAGCCTTTTGAGGGGGGAGAGTGGCGTAACCCATTGAAAGTTCAGTTTTCAAGGGGCTAGTTAGCCCCGGAAAGACTCTGAATTGTGTTTAATTCTTGACACGTTCGACATATTCGCCGGTACGGGTATCAATTTTGATGACGTCGCCTTCATTCACGAAAATTGGAGTTTGGAATTCTCCTCCCGTTTCGACTTTAACCGGTTTGCGAACATTCGTCGATGTATCGCCTTTCGCGCCAGGTTCACAATACTCGACCCGTAATTCAACGTGATTGGGGGGAGTCATGATAATTGGGTTACCACTGAAAAACGTCATCTGGCAATCCATGTTGTCTTTTAAATAACGCCAGTCCTCACCAATTTGCTCAGCAGACAACTCGTATTGTTCGAAATTCACTTTGTCCATAAAGACGTACGAAGTTCCCTGCTTGTAGAGGTACTGAACATCTGTCTCAAGAATGTCGGCTTCTTCGAGAGAGTCGCCTCCCTTGTAAGTCCGGTCAAGCGTTGTGCCACGAAGCAAGTTTTTGAGTTTGCAGATGTCGAGAGCACTTCCTTTTCCGGGTTTCTTGAATTCCATGCTCGTCATGATGTACGGCTCACCGTTAATCTGAACACGGAGACCTTTTCGAAAATCACTTGTTTTGTAAGCCACGGTTGAATCCTGAATTATTCGGCGAAAAATCGGTTTGACATCGGTAGTGTTGAGCGCTGGCTACTGGAAGAGGCAGGCGAAACAGTTATCCTTTACACATGTCAATTTTAGCGAATAAAACCGATCTTGTCCGCGCCGGTTCGGGAACCTGGCAAGATCAGATGAAATGGGCAATCCGAGACCTTCGGACCCTGCGAGATACGCTCGGTTTAGCTGGTGAAGGGGGGCTGCAGCATGCTGCTGAGGCTGAATTTCCAGTTTTTGCCCCACTGCCGTATTTAGCACGAATTACCCCCGGTGATTTACGGGATCCGTTACTCCTCCAAGTGTGGCCAAGCGGGAATGAGATGGAATCACCGAGCCATTTCTCGACAGATCCGCTCGGTGAATCGGATGCTACGAAGTCGTCGGGGATGCTCCAGAAATACCAAGGTCGGGTGCTGTTAGTGACCACTGGAGCCTGTGCGGTTCACTGTCGCTATTGCTTTCGCCGCCATTTTCCTTATGAGCAATCGCCAAAATCAATGGTTCAGTGGGAGCCGACTCTCGCAGAAATTGCGGCGGATGAGTCAATTGACGAAGTAATATTAAGCGGCGGAGACCCGCTGACGATTGTCGATCACTCTTTGAGTGCCCTGATTTCGAGGATTGATGAAATCGCACATATCAAACGCATCCGTTTCCATACTCGATTGCCCATTATGATCCCGCAGCGTGTTACGGATGCCTTTCTTAAAATTTTGGCTGATGCGCGTTGTCAGATGATTGTCGTGATTCACGCAAACCATGCCAATGAACTTGATTTGTTCGTAGAGCAAGCGCTGGCAAAAATTGCCAATTCCGGAGCGATGCTGCTGAATCAGGCGGTGTTGTTGCGAGGCGTCAATGATTCTATAGGTTCGCTAAAAGATTTAAGCCAGCGTCTGCTGCATTGTCGTGTGTTGCCGTATTACCTGCATCAACTTGACCCGGTTAATGGGGCTGCGCATTTCGAGGTTGAGGTCAAAAAGGGTCTTCAGTTGGTCGCTGAGCTGCGCTCCTGTTTGCCGGGATATGCTGTTCCACGGTACGTTCAGGAGTTACGTGGCGAGCCGAATAAAACGGTCTTAGCGTAATTGGAAATGCCGTTCTTATTACGGGACCTATTTTCAGATTAACGAAATAGTTGAGTTAAGTAGTCCATCGCCTGCCCGACTGCTTCGATGGAGTTGTCGCCGCCTTCTTTTTCGACCGTCAAGAATCCCGAGTAATGATGCTCTTCGAGAGTCCCCAGCAGTGTTGGCCAATCGACACTCCCCTGCCCCAGTCCAACTTCCACACATCTTCCTAAGGAAAGGTCCTGGACTGCGTCGCGAGCGCGAAAGCTTCGAATATGAGGTCCGAGTAATTGCATCGCTTCGGTCGCGGAGAAGCCGTTGATGATGAAGTCTCCAGGATCAAAGTCTAAAACCAGCGAGTGGATCGGTAGAGCATCGATCAGGTTTTGCATGGTGGAACCGGGTTCAGAGCCAGTCCGGGCAGCTAACCACGCTCCCGATTTTTGACTGTAATTGCCAAGGTCTGAGAGCGCTTGAACCAGGACATCGAATTCCGGGTGTTCGGCGTCCTCTGGGATGCGACCAATTCGGTTCACAACCAGATTGCAGCCCAATTCATACGCGAGGGTCATTGCAGATTTGGTAGCGTCAATTCGTCGATCAAGATCGTCAGAAATTCCAAAACCCCGCCGAGTTGGGAAATGGATCGCAGATACCTGGAGGTTTAAATCGGCCAATAGTTTTTTTAAATGGCGAATTGCGGTGCGGGACATATCCGCCGAACGGATTTCGGTTCGACCGTTGATTTCTATTCCGTCTGCCCCCAAATTGGCGGCAGTAAGCAGTGCCTTTTTAAAGGGAAGACGAAGGCTTTCGAGGCGAATTGATTTTTTTAACTTTAACATGGAGGTTTGCTGGTCTCAGGATGGTGCTCAAAAGGCTGAAACAGGGTCTGCGGTTTGTTTTCACACAATCGGATGCCTGCTATTCTACTGTTTGGCGTATTTAAAGACACGGCTCAAGAGCGAAAGATTTCAAGTGGCTTCGATTAATGATATTTGTCAGTTCATGGAGAAATTTGCTCCCATGCATTTGGCAGAGGATTGGGATAATGTTGGGCTGCTTGTTGGCGATCGAGCCCTTCCGGTCGAACGCGTGATGACCTGTTTAACAGTGACGCCTGAAACGGTTGACGAGGCTGTTCAGCGTCGTGCTGATTTGATCGTGACCCACCATCCGATCCCATTTCGACCAATGAAGCGGTTGACTACCGATACGATTGCCGAAGGTCTGGTTTGGCAACTCGCAAGGGCTGGGATTTCCGTTTACAGCCCGCATACAAGTTTCGATTCAGCAAAAGATGGAATTAATCAAAGTCTTGGACAACGTCTTGGCGTAGGAGAATTGGAGTCGTTAATTCCGCAAGAAGATGAAATGCAAAATCTTGGAGCTGGTCGTTTTGGTCGATTGGCGGAGGCGCAAACACTGGCCCAGTTCGTTGACAACATCAAATTGAACTTGTCGATTGAATCGGTTCGGGTTGTCGACGGAGCCGGCGGTTCTGTCCACCGAGTAGCAATTGCCTGTGGTAGCGGTGGGTCCTTCCTGGGAAAAGCTAAAGCCCGCGGATGCGATACACTTGTGACTGGGGAGGCTACATTTCATACTTGTCTCGAATCGCAGGCGAGAGGGATGTCGTTGGTACTCTTAGGACACTTTGCAAGCGAGCGTTTCGCGGTTGAAACTCTCGCAGAATTGCTCGGTGCGTCATTTGCGTCCTTGGAAATTTGGGCCAGTGCCACTGAGCGTGATCCTTTGAGTTGGATGTGAGCATTTATCGGGTGGTCTTACTGAGCTACCGTAGATTGACATTTGCTTTAATTGGCTGCTGCTGAGTACTGTCCAGCTCTCGTGATCGAGCTAATCGGAAGATAAACTGGTAAAAATCTGTTGATTCCGGTTGGAATTGCGAATTGCGTTGACCGTTTTTGCGGTACCCCTAGAATACGTTTCTGGACAAAAAAAATCTTGAGGAAACAGGCGGAAATGGAACTAACGGAGAACGAGCGAACTTTGCGGCAATGTAAGTTCCTGACGGCCTTGCCTGTCTATAACGAAGCGTCCACCGTCGAAAGTGTTTTGGATGAGGTTTCTAGATACTGCGATCATATAGTAGTCATCGACGACGGATCTTCCGACGGAACGGCGGAGATTTTATCAACTCGCGACGATGTTGTGGTGCTGACGCATCCGGCAAATCAAGGGTACGGTGCCGCGTTGCAGACTGCGTTTCAGTATGCCGCCGATCAAGAATACGATATTCTTGTCACGATTGACTGTGATGGGCAGCATGAACCTCAGCGAATCCTTAAATTCGTAGAGATGTGCATCGAAACGGGAGCAGATGTCGTTTCCGGAAGTCGTTATCTGCGTTCTTTCGATGAGGATTCCCCACCTCCTGAGCAACGAAGGCTGATTAATCATCAGGTAACTAAAATCTTGAACCAGCGGATGGGATTTGAGATTACGGATGCGTTTTGCGGTTTCAAGGCATATCGTGTTGAGTCCCTCGTGGGAATTCAACTCTCAGAAAATGGTTACGCAATGCCATTGGAATTATGGGTGCAGGCAGCCTGCCATGAATTGTCAGTCGTCGAGGTTGCGGTGCCACGAATTTATTTGGACGAAAACCGTTCTTTTGGCGATTCGCTAGATGATCCAGCAACGCGTCTGAATTACTACTACGATGTTATGAATCGGGCATTTGCATCTTTGCCCAGCGACTGCGTACGACTTAAGAGCATGCGGGTTGGCTAAGGGGATTGGAGTGAATCCGTTGACTCAGGAAACAGGATTTGAAAAACCGACCGATCTCGAAAGCGTTGTTTACAAAAAATTACGCGCGCCTTCATCGAATGGCGAGACTCTTCAAATTCCTCCTCTGTCAAAAATTGGGGATTTGTGGCACGCCAATGTCGGGAGGATTGCGAGGGAGAAATCGACTCGGTTTGATCGCTCTCTGCAAGAGCTTCAAATACTTGGGCGAACGGAACTGGCAGAGAAAGCACTCGCCTACAGCGGGGCTTATCTTGACGATCTTCCATCGATTACCAGTCAAAACATTATCATGTCGGGGCATCAGCCCGAACTGTTCCATCCTGGAGTTTGGTATAAAAATTTTGTTTTGTCAGAATTTGGTAATCGTCTAAATGCTTGTGCGATAAATCTTGTTGTCGATAATGATATTTGCACCCAGCCATCAGTGAGTTTTCCCAGCATTCCAGGAAATCCGGCTGATTGGAAAGAGACGCGACTTGAGCGTGTTGCGATGGATGTGCTTGCCGAAGAGGTTCCCTACGAATCCCGCCCGGTCGTTGACTGGAACCTGTTTGAGAGTTTTGGTCGGCGTTTAAGTAAACGGTTTGGCGAGGGAGCAGCGGACTGTCTGGTTAATCACCTGTGGAGGCACGTCAATGTTGCGGCATCGCGGGTAAGCAACCAATCAAATATCGGTTTGGGCCACTTGGTGGCGGCCGGGCGCCATCGTTTGGAGGCGGAACATGGCTTGCGAACTCTCGAGGTGCCCATCAGCCATTTGGCGGAGACCTCTGCGTTTGCCTGTTTCTTTAAATCTATTCTCTCAGCGGCGGCTGAATTCCGGCTGATTTATAATTCAGTTCTCGATGAATACCGAGATGTCCATCGAATTCGCAGTCAGTCTCATCCAGTCCCTAAGTTGACCGAGCAGGACGGTTGGACTGAGGTTCCATTTTGGATTTGGAGTGATTCCGAATGGCGACGTCAGCGATTGTATGTGCGGTTTCGAGATGACCAAGTTCTGCTATCCAATCTTTCAGGTTGGGAATTCACTTGTTCATTAGCAAAGGTCGATGAGTCAATCAGCAAATTGAAAGAAGAAGGGATTTTGATTAGACCAAGAGCATTGACGACAACGCTCTTCTCCCGTCTGATTTTAAGTGATCTTTTTCTCCACGGGATTGGCGGAGCTAAATACGACCAACTGACTAATTTGCTTGCTCAGCGATTTTTTGAAGTCGAATTGCCGGACTTTCAAACGGTGACTGCCACCTTTAACCTCCCTAATTCGTTTGATTTAGTCAGTCGGACCAAATTGACGGAGTTGGAGCGAAAGATCCGTGAGGTGCGATTTCAGCCAGAACGGTTCGTCCACGAGCCATCGGATTTGGTTGAGAACTTGATTGCCCAAAAGCAAACATGGGCCTATGGTGAATTGGCTTTGCCAAGGTCGCGGGAACGCCATGTTGCCATTGAGAGGTTGAACCGGCAATTGGTTGTTTATGCAACGCCCAAGCTGGATTCGCTGGAAGAGCGGAGGGTAAATTTTGAAGAGAAACGGCGGGCAAGCGAAATTCTCTCATCTCGGGAATTCAGCTTTTGCTTGTTTGATTTGTCTGTAATTGACAAGTTGAAAAATCTCGCCGCCGTCTAGATCGAAAACCCGGACAGAGGTTTTCTTTACCTCAACGCACTGGCCAGCGGTTTGCCATTGGTGGTCAAAATTTGAAAGTGGTGAAAGCTGGAGGGTAGCGCGTTAAACCGCCAAACCACCTTCTTGTCGGGCGTGACTTCGGTTAATTTGACTTGGTCTCCTTTGGCATAATAGCTGGTGATTACGGTGTTTCCGTTAGGTAATCTTTGAACCCCGCAGGCATCTGAGATCAATTTCTCGCCGATATCCGCATTGTCGACACTCCACATTATTTTTCCGTCTGGGGTAACTTCAATTACCCGGTTACCATTGGTGCAGCCAATGACCGTGTTACCGTTATCAAGGCGAATGGCAGTGAAAGGCCAATCGCGTTTGTCTCTGCCGCGATCATCGGTCTTGAATACCCGCACGACTTTACCAGTGATCGGTTCGTATTCTTTGACCGCAAAGTCGAGTAAGTGGGGGGCGATGTAGTTTCCATTAGGTAGTATGCGCAACATGCGTGTCTGCATATGTGCGTTGGATTTTTGGCAATCCAGCGGGGTCGAGCTAAGTAGCTCTCCTTGTTGATTGATTACAATGGCTCTAGGTTCGGGCCCGAGTTCGGTAACGAGATATCGATTCTCTCCAATCGGTTGGACTGTACTGATTTCTTTTTGTTGCCCTTGATATTCCCAGAGAATTTTTTTGCTCTGCCGCTCGATTTCAGCGACTCCTCCCTTGGGGAATTTTTGACAAGGGTAAATTGCTGCGATGATGTTACCAGAATCGAGCATCCAGCCATCACTTGCGGGAAGTTTCATGTTCCATTCTACCGCTCCGGCTTCATCGACAATAACGATCCCCGTTGCTTTGCCAAACCCAATAAAGGAATGTCGCGTTTCTTCGCAAGGGCCAATGCCGTTGGCCAGTGAGGTGGCCGCAGTTGCAATAATCATTGACAACGAAAAAAGCTGTACAGCCAAAAACTTCATGGACATGTTTATCTCGATTCAATTAACGATGGATTTCAAGAAATCCAGATGATTCAAATTAATAATGGTGGGGCGATTGCAGTGGCAATGGAATGCAGGTTCCATTAGTTGGTTTTGAGAAGTGGCTGATTGGCTGAAACCCTGTGTCCAAGCCACGTGACCGCTTCAATATATTCTTCGAATTGGGGCTCGGGTACAGGGGAGCCATGATCTGCTCCATTTAACACTATTTTTTTTAATTCACCGGAATAGCAATCTGCAATTAAGTCTTGGAATCGAGTTGGGACTAAGCTGTCGCATTCGGATTGCACTAACAAGGCTGGACATTGGCTTTGCCGGGCATTTTTTTGAGGATTAAGACGGTCGGGGATTTGTTTGACAATGAGTTGAGCCATCCCGAAGTTCCACCAGTTGTATCTTAACCGCTTTGATATCAGTTCAACGAGCGGCGGTGGATTTCGCAGGTAAATGCCAGAAGCGCGACTTTTCGAAGAAAGGTAAAGTGCGGAGAGACAGCCGAGGCTGTTGCCGTAAAGCACAATTCGATGATCTGGAAATTGCTGTAGTGCTGATGACCAAACTGAATCGCAGGTTTCCACAAAATTTTGAAGCGAGGGGGGGCCATCGCTTTGGCCGTACCCACGATGGTTGATGGTCCAGGATATGCATTTGAGGTTTTCCCAGAATTCAGCGGGGTGGGAACTGCTGCGCTCTGCCCGCCCGCCCGTTCCAGGGAATTTAATAAGCAACGTGTCGGTTGCGAGGTTTGGATTATTTTCGGGAAACGCAGCCCAAATATCAACATTTCCCGAAGGTGTCTCAATCACTCGACGTACTAAATCTCCCGCGTCGACTGGGTGGGTCGACGCTTTGAGAATCAAGCGGTCGGCTATTTTCTGTCGTAAATTCATCAACACCAATCGCTGGTTACGAGGACGGATTTACACGCATCTCATCGGATTTGATTGAAATGCGGTTTGGGGGTTAGTGAACTCTTTGTCCTGGCTTAGAGCCTTCGTCGGGAGTCAGGAGAAATACTTCTTCTCCCCCGGGCCCGGAAGCGCAGACCATCCCTTCACTGAGTCCGAATTTCATTTGACGTGGTTTCAGGTTAGCGACCATCACGACCAGTCGGCCCACTAATTGATCAGGTTCGTAGGCTGCTTTGATGCCGGCAAAAACTTGCTTGCGGTGATCGCCTCCCAGACTCAGTGTTAGCTTCAGGAGTTTTCGCGCCCCTTCGACATGTTCGGCATTTACGATTCGGGCAACGCGAAGGTCAACCTTCATGAAATCTTCAATCGTACATTCTTCGGTCATTGGTTCGTCGATCATCGGCTGTTCGCTGTCCACGAATTGCTCCGTGTTGTTTTCAGCTTGGGTGGACTCTTGTTCAGCTTCGATTTTACTTGCTTCTTCCATTGCTTTTACGTCTTTCTCTTCGATTCGTTTCATCATGTGTTTAAATTTAGCGACTGCACTGCCAGTCAGCGGAGTCTGTGATTGATCCCAATGGAGCAGTGGGTCATTTAATAATTCACCTGTTTTTTCTGCAAGCTCGGGTAGGACGGGGGAAAGGTAGATCACTAATTGGCGGAATAGATTGAGAGCGATTGTGCAAACATCCTGCAATTCCTGGGCTTTAGCGGGGTCTTTCCGGAGATTCCAAGGTTCGGCGTTTTCGACAAACGGGTTTGCTTTGTCGGCGAGCTCGAGGATTAGCCGCATCGCTTTGTTGTAGTCACAGTTTTCGTAAGCAATGGCGATTTCATCACCTGCACTCGCTGCTGATTCGAACAATCCTCCATCGTCAGGATAGTTGGTTGAGAGCCCCGTCTCTTTGACAAATTTTGCACTTCTCGAGGCAAGGTTGATGACTTTCCCCACAAGGTCCGAGTTAACTTTGGAAATGAATTCATCGAAGTTCAAATCGATATCGTCAAGACGCGAACCTAGCTTGGAAGCGTAATAGTATCTTAGGGCTGATGGTGGAAGATGATCGAGGTAGGTCTTTGCTTTAAACGCGGTACCGACACTCTTCGACATTTTTTCGCCGTTGACTGTCAGGAAGCCGTGAATGTGCACTTTGGTTGGGAGGCTGTATCCAGCGGATTTCAGCATGCCCGGCCAAAACAGCGTGTGGAAGTAAGTAATGTCTTTCCCGATGAAATGGTGGATTTCAGCGGCATCGTTTTTCCACCAATTATCGAGGGAGTCGCCATTGCGTTCGCACCACTGCTGGGTTGAGGCAATGTAGCCGATGGGCGCGTCGAACCAAACGTACCAATAATTACCGGGGCAGTCCGGGATTTCAAAACCAAAGTACGGGGCGGGCCGTGAAATGTCCCAGTCTCTAAGTGGTTTGGCTCCTTCGGCACTCTGGGGATCACCGAGGAAGTGTCCTCTGAGATAATTAGCAACTTCGGGTTGAAGGTGTTGGCCCGTTTGCGTCCAGTCTTCAAGAAATCCGTGAAGCTGTTCGAGTTCGATAAAGAGATGTTTCGCTGTTCGTATTTCCGGCGTGCTTCCCGAAAGTGTGCTGACAGGATTAGTTAATTCGGCTGGCGAGTAAGTGGTGCCACATTTACTGCAGTTGTCACCAGGTTGATCTTCGGCTTGACATTCTGGGCAGGTTCCACGGACGAAACGATCTGCTAAAAAAGTACCCTGCTCCGTGTCGAATAGTTGATCGACATCCTTTTCTTTGACGAGTCCGGCATCTCGAATCGATTGCCAGACTTGTCCGCAGAGTTTTTTGTTTTCATCACTATGTGTGCTGCCGTAGTTGTCGTACTGAATTTGAAAACCGGAAAAATCACGTTGGTGTTCGGCGTTTGCTTCGGCAATCACCTCCTCCTCGCTACGTCCCTCTTTGCGTGCGCGGATCATAATTGCCGTGCCGTGAGTGTCATCGGCCCACATAAATCGGCAATTGTGGCCTCTAAGCTTTTGAAAGCGCACCCAGATGTCGGTTTGGATATACTCGACGAGGTGACCGAGGTGGATGGGCCCGTTTGCATAAGGCAAGGCCGCCGTGACGAGAATCTTTCGTTGGTTCATAATAGGGTTCCGTAGGTAGCATTCGCCGATGGTGCGTTTGCCCAGAAGGATGTGGAAGTTTCAATTTTAGCCCATTCTCCGGTATCACAAAGGGGAGATGGGGCATTAACCGTGTAGGAATAGTTTTCTATCTCCATCGGATGAGGAATCGTATGTATTGGAAACCCGAAGTTTACAGAATCGAAAATACCGAGTCGATATTTTCACCCGGACTTTTGATTTTTAGTGACTTGGTTAAGCAAAACCTCGCTGAGATGATTCGGATCGCCGGAGGTCCTGAGCGACTTCGACCACATTGCAAGACGCATAAGACACAGGAAGTTATCAAAATTGCGTTGCAGCTCGGAGTGACGCGTCATAAGTGCGCTACGATTGCGGAAGCTGAAATGCTGGCTGATGCGGGCGTGCGAGACATTCTCGTTGCCTATCAGTTGGTCGGGCCAAACCTACAACGGGGTGTACGACTCGCGCAAAAGTATCCTGATGTCGAATTTTCAACGCTCGTAGATCACCCGCGAGCTGTGACTCAGTTATCTCGAGCCGTTCAGGAGTCTGCCAATTCCGGTATTTCGATCAACGTGTTGCTGGACTTAAATTCTGGGATGAACCGAACCGGCATACCCATCGGTCCACAGGCGATCGAATTGTATGAGATGATTTACAGTTCGGACGTGTTGACCATTGGTGGATTGCATTGGTACGACGGACAAAATCGCCAACGCGATTTGATTGAGCGTACGGGAGCTGTGAACGCAGGGTGGGATCAACTGATTCGATTCCGTGACCAACTATTGTTAAGTGGTTTGCCGGTGCCGCGACTTGTCGCAGCTGGCACAGGCTCTTTTCCAATTCTGGCAGATCACGGAGAGCCTAATTTAGAATTGAGTCCTGGGACAACCGTTTACCATGATGATGATATGGCGACGCGTTTTCCAGAAATGAAATTTCAACCGGCACTAGGAATTCTTACACGTGTGATTAGTTGTAACCGGGCAAATGAGCTGACCCTCGACGTGGGGCATAAGGCCTGCGCAGCAGATCAGCCAGCTGGCCAGCGATTGGCTTTTCCCGAGTTGAGTGCCGTAACGGAATTGATGCACTCGGAGGAACATCTGGTCATCCGGACACCAGATGCCGAACAGTTTAAGATTGGCGACCACTTGCTTGCGATTCCACGTCACGCTTGCCCGGCCTCGGCAGTGTATCAATTTGCCACCGAGATCGTCGATGGTAAGGTTGCAGGCCGATGGGAGATTGTTGGGCGAGATAGGATCCTGTCAATTTAAATCAACCAATTCAGCTCAACATCCCTAAGCGGCTCGGTTGATCACTTCACTGTTTAGCTTGTTGTAAAGTGTTTTCAAACTTATTCCAAGTTGTTGAGCGGCAGCTGTTTTGTTTCCGTTGAAGGAATCCAGAGTGGCGTGGATTGTTGCCATCTCAATTTCTCTTAATGACTTCCCCGTTGCAGCGACGGATATCGAATTCGAAGGAGTCTGGGAGAAATACGTTGGTAAATTGTCTGCTTTAACTGGCAAGCCATCACAAAGTATGGAGGCGTGTTCAATAACATTTGCAAGTTCCCGAATGTTGCCTGGCCAGCGATGGGATTGGAGGATTTTCAACGCGGCTGGATCGAACGCTTGCAAAAGTGCGCGGTTTTGGGGAGAGGCTTCCGGACGATGTCGCCCAAGTAGGTGGTGGGCGAGTTCAGGGATATCTTCCACGCGATCACGTAAAGCGGGGAGCTGCACTTCGAACGTGTTGATGCGGTACATCAAGTCCTGCCTGAATTCCCCATCGGCTACCATGTTATGCAGATTTCGATGCGTCGCGCAAACGATCCGAACATCGACCTGAAACGCTTCGCTATCGCCAACACGTCTGATTTCACCGGATTCCAGAACCCGCAGCAATGTAGACTGGGTTGCTTTGGGAAGTTCGCCAATTTCATCGAGGAATAGCGTGCCACCATTGGCAACTTCAAAAAGCCCTTTTCGTTGTTCGTCGGCTCCGGTGAAGGCTCCTTTGCGATGGCCGAACAGTTCACTTTCGATCAAATTTTCAGGGAGCGCGCCGCAATTAATGGCTACGAATGGGTTGTCATTGCGATTGCTTTGATCGTGCACCGCTCGAGCTGCGAGTTCTTTCCCGGTTCCCGTTTCACCAACGATGAGGACAGTCGACTCTGTTGGAGCGACTTTTTCAATCAGTGCGCGGACCCGCTGCATGGAGCGGTGGTTGCCGATCATTTTAGGTGCTCCCTCGACGCGGTCGAGCCGCAGTTGGAGCGAGTAAATTTTATTGTTTAACTCACGCCGCAATGCGACCTGCTGCAGCATAGATTTTAGATCGACTAGTTTGCACGGTTTTTGGAGATATTCAAACGTCCCCAGTCGGAGGGCGTCGACGGCAGACTCGGTTGAGCCTTTTCCCGTGAGCACGATCGCTTCCGTTGTCGGTGAAAGCTCTTTGGTACGCCGGATGACTTCAATTCCATTGAGCCCCGGCATGTCGAGATCGACGATGACGCAATCGAAGGTGTCTTTTTCCAGTGCGCTGACAGCCGTCGTCCCGTCTGGGCAAACGGTAACGCTATGTCCCATTCTCGGAAGCTCCGCAGCGATTAGTTCCTGAAGGTGAATTTCGTCGTCAGCGAATAAGATTTTTAGTGATTTTTGATTGGCCAAGGTTTTTCTCAATATAATCAAGCTGCAGTATTTTTAGATTTCGCAGAATCCGATTTTGCCAGTGGCAAAGAGACTCTAAATTCCGAGCCGAAGCCCGGGCCATCGCTGTGAGCGGTGATTTTTCCACCATGCTCTTCAATGATTTGGTAAGTAATTGAAAGGCCGAGGCCAGTGCCCTGCCCGTCCCGACGCCTCGTAAAGAAAGGTTCAAAAAGGTGTTTTTGAACTTCGGTGGTCATGCCACACCCGTTGTCAGTCACAACGAGTTCGGCGAAGTTGTTTTCTTGTTTGAGCTGAATATGAACGCTTCCATTCTCTTCGACACAACCAAGGGCATTGGTAATTAAGTTGAGTGCCACTTGTTTGATTTCCTGTTCGTTTCCGAGAGCGGAGATCGAACTGTCGGCGTCCACGATAATATCCCGGTTTCGGTATTTGCTTAACGGTTTTACGATGTTGACGACGGAGTGAATGATTTCTGAAAGGTTGACATCAGATTTTTGTGCGTCACCCATTCGCGAGAAATCGAGAAGTCCCGCGGTAATTCCTTTGCAACGAAACGCTTCGTCTTGAATGCGGCGAAGGTACTTCTTCATGTCCTCAATTTCAGAATCAATGTCAGCCTGTTGGGTTTCGTTAGTTGGATTTAATATGTCTTGAATTCGAGTTTCCAGAGACTCAGCAGACCATGCGATGGATGCGAGTGGGTTATTAATTTCATGGGCGATACCTGCGGCGAGAAAACCAACGCTGGCCATTTTTTCGCTGCGCACAACTTCGCGAGTTCGCTGACTGACTTTTTGATTTAAATCAGATTTAATGGATTGGAAACTTGCAGTCGTGGCGTTCATTGCTTCGGCCAATTCTGCAACTTCATCATTGGTTTTGAGTTGGATTCGAAAATCATAATTTCCAGCGGTGACTTGACGGGAGCCTTCGACCAACAGCTCAAGTGGTTGAATAATGCGGCGTTGAAATCGCAAAATTAAAAATCCAGTCATTCCAAACGCTGCTAATCCGGCGAGTCCACTAATCGTCATCCAGGCTCGATACTCCGTCCGGGCGTCCTCCGAAAAAGACTCCATGCGCTGCTGCATGCTGCCTGGGAATTGAATGTAGAGATCCTGTAACTCAGTAAGATTCGATTCAATTACATCAACGTTGTCTGATGACTCGAAAACATCGTTGTGACTGTGGACATTGTCCTTGACGATGTCGAGCATTTTTTTGAATTTGTCGAGGTTGTTTTTTTCTTCCTGAGTTGTCGTAATGCCCTGATCAAACTCTCTGCCGTTATTAAGTTTGTTTTGATAGTTCTTAAATGATTCTTCGGTTCTCTTGATTTTTGCCTCGAGATTGATCTGCCAAAGCGGATCTCTTTCCTCCGGTTGAGGCTTAGTGTCTTCCCAGTAGCCTTTGATTTCTTGTTGTTTGCGGTGAGCGTCCCATAGCTGAGATCTCAGGTCACTGACTGCAATGCCTAACTCAATTGCAAGTGGTATTTCTGTCGACCGCTGATTGATACTCTTGGTTAAGTTGCGGTACTTAGAAGCGCCTTGAAGGCTGACGATCGACAGCAATGTGATAATGACCAGTAATGTGGTCACACCAAAGTACATTTGATAACGAATTCGCCGTAACGCAAACAAAACGATCTCCAGAATTTTAAACCGCCGAATTTTGAAATCTCTAAATTTGATTCAAGTTTCGGCCCCACGCTAATGGGGTTTCGAAAATTACAGGGACGGGTGATCGCAGGCAATGTCAGTTCCGATCTGAATTGCTGGCAAATGCAGTTTTTACCAATTTGTGCTGGGGGTTTTGGCAAAGGCTGCTTTGTTTTCACCGGTTGCGACAAACAAACTTAAATAACAGTCTGGATAGACTGGGTTGTTAAGAGAGGGGCAGCCACCACTGGGCGG
>JAALLA010000076.1:0-3803 GCA_011087765.1 Pirellulaceae bacterium | reverse complement strand
CGGTCGTCAATTGTTAAGCCGTGTGGGAGGACAGTCAGAGATATTGCGTTTAAGAGCGCACCAAATCGATTGCTTGTTGCGGGGCTTGAAGAGACGGGAGGAACGAGAATCTTGGCTTAGAGCTCAATCGATGAACTACTGGCGTCCTCTTGATTTCTCAATTGATCCATCAGAAAGCTGACCGCACGACCGTAGTTTGCAATGGCAGTCGAGTGATCCTCTTGGCTCGTCGCCTGTTCGGCTTTGTTGGTCATGGATTTCAGTTGTGGCCAGTCAACTTTCCAGTTTTCTCGTAAAGCTCCTTCTTGAAGCTTGCGAAGCATATCTGCTAGTTGTTTGGCAAATTGTCCACTTGATGCGCAACCCAAGCGAACGTAGGGTCCTTTTCCAAAAACCTGTCCTGTGCCGGCGTGTTGGCCTTGGAAAGAATTCTTAATCAGGCATGAAACCAGGTAACCGATTGCGGCTAAAGAAACCACTCCGGTGAAGAGGGATATCTGCCAGAAACCTAGGAAATACAAGAGTATTGTTACGATTGCCGAACCAATAAACACGCCCCAAAATGTCGCGGGGACAAGAGGTTTACTGGAAGACGAACCGCGGGTAGATGTTCCGGTCGAGTGATTGCCTGAGGTTGCGAGTTTGGGATGCCCTATTTTCACGATGACCGCAGTAATGTTGTCGGGTCCACCTCGCAGGTTAGCTAAATCAACCAAGACTTTGACAGCTTCGTCGGGAGACATGTTGGCAAGAATGGAGCCAATTTCGGTATCTGAAATGACCCCGGTAAGTCCGTCGCTACAAAGCAAAAAGGTATCGCCAACCTGAATTGGAAATGGACCTTCGAGATCAACATTGCACTCGGCGTAAGGACCGAGGGATCTTGTAATCACGTTCTTCGGGATCTTCCCAAGTCGCTCTTCTTCTTCCGACAACTGTCCGGCAAATTTCATTTCCCAAACGAGTGAATGATCAAACGTGAGTTGTTCGATTCTGTTTTGTGTCAGTCGATAAATTCGACTGTCTCCAATGTGGGCACATACGGCGCCTTCGGGAAGAATGGTCAGGACGCTACACGTCGTTCCCATGTTGTGAAATTCTTCGTTGGCTTGGCCCCTTCGGTGAATTTCACTGTTCGCCCCTTCGACTGCTTTCCGCATTTCCTCGGGGGCTGAGCTCTCGTTGTATTTAGCGTAAAGATGAGGGATATGGTCGATGGCTAACTTACTGGCGAGTTCTCCAGCAGCGTGTGCTCCCATGCCATCGGCAACAATAAAGACATGGCCTTTTCTTTGCCACTGCTCCATGCTGCTGGCCAGAGACACGGAGAGATTGTCCTGATTCGTTGCGCGACGCATGCCAACATCGCTGAGTGAAGCGACTTGGATATAGTCATCCCAGTTTAAAAGGCTTTCACTCATAAATTTCCGGACCGTGTGTCGAATGCTTGCAAGTGTACCATCCTAACGTGCAATCACTTTTCAAAAAACGGGGATTATCAAGATTTGACCACCCAAAATGCGATTTTTAGTGCGATCATCGCATCTCATTTTCGTTGCAAAACGCCCATTTGTTTTATTCGGTATTCACGTTAACCGAGCTATTGGACGAATTGGTCTGTTCGAAGAGGCATTGGATTTGTAGACTTCGCCTCCGCGTCAGCAATCTGGGCGAGGATCGTCGGTTTTACTGACTTGGGTAAGGGGTTTATTGGAATGACTTGTGAATGAATTCCTGCTGTTTAACAACTCACATGAACTAATTTGCGAATTTCAGGTATGAGTTTTAAAAACAATGAAAACGGTTTCATGTTGTTGCTGGTGGTCGCGGGATTGACCTTGGCAAGCCTGACAGGTTGTGTCCAGCGAAGATTTATCGTGCGGAGCCAACCGGAAGGCGCGTTGGTCACAATAGATCGCAAGTCGATTGGTCTAACTCCACTTTCGGTTCCCTTCACTTATAACGGGACGCGGGAAGTTCAACTTGAGAAAGACGGCTACAAAACCATCAAGGTACAACAACGGGTAAAACCCCGATGGTACGAGACCTTCCCTGCCAGTTTTGTGACCGAGAATTTTTGGCCTCGAGAAATACGTGACGAACGGGTCATGGAATTCCAAATGGAGCCAAAGACGCAGGTGCAGGAGAACATGTTGCAAGAGCGAGGGAACGATTTGCGTATGAACGTGCAACGTGGAACGGTTTCGAGTCCCGTGCGATAGATTTGCTAACCAAATTATTTGGTTGCAGAATGTCCTGCCACCCATCGCGAGCCGCCGTCTTAGGTGTCGCCCCTGTGATCAGCGGACGTTTTCCAGGCGTTCGATAAAACTGCAAGGCTCAAGAGTTCCTTCAATTCGGCAGGGTTAGCCGGAGATTGGTGAAAAACTTGGTGAGCCCGTCTAACTGGCCATTCGGGGTGAGGATTGGCTATGCGTGCGATTGGAGCCTTCGGTTTAATTTGACCGTTTTTGATAACACGACAATACCATCCGCAGAATCCTGATTGGACGACCCGTTTCGGCAGTTCTGGCAGATGCCAATGTCTCGCTAGTTTCCAGCAGGGTTGCCGAGGTTGAGAGACTTCGAGAAGGACATCATGGATTGATAACCGGTCGCCCAGGCATACCGTGGCTTCGTCCATTCCTGAGACCGTGAGGTTTTCTCCAAACGCTCCCGGGGCGATTGCGGGAACGCCAAGTTGATTTTGCCAATAGTTAAAATGATCGGCCGAATAGATCAAAACCGCTTTGTCGATACCGCCATGATTCTTTTTGTCGAATTGTTCATCACCGGCAATTCCAGCGGCGGTCACATTCACCCAGTCCTTGATAGGTTTTTTATTGAACGAGGTCGTCCACTGTTCAATTTTCTTTGAGTGAGAATTGGTTTGAGAGTATGTCCGCGGTTGGCCTATTTGAACGCTGTCGAGTTGAGTACGAGCGATTGGTTTCATTCCCGAAAGTAGCCGTCCTCTTCCCAGATGACATTGGGCGTGCTTTTGGGGCCGATGTCGTTCCGAGGTCTCAACGCACCTCTGGCAATAGACCCGGGGTTACGGGCAAGTGAATCGCCAAAGAATCGCAAGTCGGTGAGGAGCAGGTCGAGCTTTACGAGGATGCTTTCAATTGTCTTATTTTCCACGATGTCTTTCGTCGTGCGAGTAATCTCAGCAATATTTTTACTGATCTTATTGAATTCTGTCCCCAGTTTCTCGTCCGTGAGTGCATTTTTAATTAGTGACTTCGGTTCGGCCTTCAAACTTTTAACCGTCTGACCTGCATTGTCTATAAACTCAATAACTTTGGCCTTAACATCCCCATTCCATTCGTTTGGAATTTCTTGGTAACGTAATAGTGTATTCCCCGCTATATCTGATACATCCTGAATACCTTTCGACGTGTCTTTGATACTCTCGTCGATACTGTTGAGCGTACCGCGAAAAGTTGTTTGTTCTTCTCCGTTGGCGCCCAGTAGATTATCAAAGTTCGCAATGGCGTCTGCGAAATTGGGTTGATTTTCCTGCCGTTGAAACATGCCCGTGATTGAATCTGAGGTAGTCTGGATTTTCGCAATTGTCTTAAAAAGATTGTTTGATTTATCGTCGGTGGTTCCAATTAGCTCGGTAATTTTCCCTGCAGCTTCGTCAATTTTCTCTCCGAGTTCTCGGAGATTTAATTTCTTTTTAGGGTCAGTTTCTACTAGATTTTCAAGACCTTTTATAAACTTTGCTCCTTCTTTTCCGAGTACTGCTTCAATCGGATTATTTTTTTTGATGATAATTTCTGACTCAATTGAGCTTT
>JAALLA010000075.1 GCA_011087765.1 Pirellulaceae bacterium | reverse complement strand
GAGTCTTTTCCAGAAAAGAATTTCCGTTCAACCAAGCCACCCGCGGAAGTCATTAATTGCAAATGACTGTCCTTCGGCAGACAGTGTTCAATTTGATCGAGATAATCTCCCAGCACTGGATTTAAATAAGCGTCCAGCACGGTCGTTTCCGCTCGGGACAACATTTTAATTAGGGGTGCTACCTCTGATGATAAATGGACATTGGAAAACCCCAGAGAGCGAGCAATGGCTCCGACAACTTTCTCATGCCGGGGATAGCGATAACCATGCAGCAGGCAAATCGCAATCGAGGTGATCCCCTGCGATTTCAATTCAAGGAGTGAATCTCGAATCTTCGTTTCACAAGGGATTTGTTCAACAGTGCCATCAGCGAGTATTCTCTCCTCGATTTCGATACATATCTCAGTCAACGAGGTTGGTTTTTGAATATCTAATTCAAATAAAGATGGCCTCGCTTGATCGCCTATCGCCAATAAATCACCAAACCCTTTCGTTGTCACCAAAGCAGTCGCAGCGCCGGTGCGAGTCAGAAGTGCGTTCGTGCCCCGAGTCGTTCCCAGGTGAACCCGACACGCCGGGATCGGAGAACTCAGGGGTAATCGAAGGAGTCGTCGGATCGCGAGAATTGGGGCAGGAATCTCAAGATCGAGCTCGTAACGAACTGAATTTGTGGACTGGTAAACGTCTAATATTTGACCCGCCGTTGAATGAGACGGCTGCTCTTTTAGCCAAATTTCGCCGGTTTCTGAATCGTATTGCTGAACAGTGGACTCAAATTGAGTGATGCCATCGCAAGCAACAATGCGAAATTTTGCACCTACCCAAAAATCATCGCCAGCATTGGAATCAACAAACCATCGATTTGGGATCTTCGAGATATCCCGTAACTGACTTTTGACGATTCCAGAACTCAGTTCCTTGGTCTCATACGAATTGCCTTGTGGATCCAATGCCTGGCAATCAGTAAATGTTCCACCGACGTCAATCCAAAATTGCCAAAGGCACGTTTCCGTTTGACTGGCTCGTGAACGGGTCATATTTATGCTACTTTTCTCCAACGCAAATCAAATGAGAGTCCGTTCGCAAATAAAGTCGATTTCCTGCCACAGCCGGCGTCGCTCGAGTTGACTCGCCCAAGAAATGTTTGCAAATTTGTTCATACTCACTACCAGTTCCAATCACTAACAGATTGCCGGCCTCATCCATAATGTAAATATTGCTTGAGGTTGCGATCGGCGACCCTGAGAACCCTTTTGCAATTCTCTCTTCCCAGATCGGATCTCCCGTTTGAAGTTCCACACATTTGCCGATCCCTTTGTCACTAAACAAATATAATTTGCCATCCACCGCGATCGGTGTGGGAACGTAGTTGGCCTTCTTAATCTCGTACACTTTTTCTGGAACGGAATTAATTCCATTCCCGGGACGAATGGCGACTAGGTAATTACCACCACCTCCAGAGCCATTGCTGCCAATGATCAGCCCATCGACTGTTAACGTCGATGCCACAGTTCGCATCCGAAACGGCAATGTCGCCCAGTTTTGCTTGCCCGTTTTAGGGTCGAGACTAAAAAATCCATCACCAGTGTTACAAGAAACTAGCTGTTCAGTTCCATTTTTATCTTTAAAAATTGAGGGGATCGCATAACAAGCTCTCGTCGAAGTCAGCGAAGAACTCCAAGCGTCAGCTCCTGTCTCACGATCCACTGCAATCACGTGACTGCCGCCGGATTTTTGCCCCGGTTTAAGACGGTCAGATTGCTGGGAATTGAATACGATTACTTTATCATCATAAACCATTGGACTCGCAGCAAATCCATGTTGAGAAGTCCAGGTACCAAAATCTCTTTGCCATTTTTGATTTCCATCATGGTCCAGAGCAACCAGCATCGTATGGTCGGGGTCGGCGTAGGTTAGATAGATGTGATTTTCATCCACTGCTGGCGTACTTGAAGCAAAATTATTTCGTCCATGAACGCGATAAACGCCCTGCTTAAACACTTTACTCCAGCGCACTTTGCCCGACAGCGCATCCAAACATTCCAAGGTGAGCTTCCCACTGCTCGGGTCGCAACTAGTCACGAATAGATGCTGGCCCCAAATCACAGGCGAACTGGAACCGATCCCTGCAAGTTTTACCTTCCAATGATATTCAGCATCGGAAATATCTTCGGGCAGCTGGGCTCCACCGACTAAACCTGCGCCATTGGGTCCGCGAAATCGAGGCCAATTTGATTGAGAAAAAATCAAGCTGTTATTTAGCAGCACGAACAATACAGACCAAGCCAAAATGGCTGTTACCGGTTGGCGAAGCATAGAACCCTCGTTGTTAGTGATTTCAAGTCGCTAATTATATCACGTTCCAGTGGGGCAAACACGCTTATAAAGGTCGTCGTTTCGACGATGCGCAAACTTAGTGACAAAACTCCGATATTCCAGACGATGCTGATTCTGAACTAGAAGATTCTAGCGATTGGCACCACTCACAAATTCGCCAATCCAACCAATGACGATCAGGATCTTCACCTCTTCGACCAAAAAATCCAAGATGCCCGCCGTGTTCGGTTGCCACTATCTTAATTGAGTTTGACATCGGATGGTCGGCGTACATTTTGAACGGCACGACGGGATCGTCCATTGCGGTCACCAATAAAGTTGGAACCTGCACATCCATCAAATTGGACGCCGAACTCGCGTCACGGTAATAGTCATGTGCATTACGATAGCCCCAACACGGAGCCGTAAACTGATCGTCCCAGTGAACCAATCGCGTTGGAAAACGCGTCATTTCACTTTCAACTAAATTTGAAACTCGCTTTCGACGATGCCGCAATTGATTTTGCAGTTGTTTAACAAAATACGATTCATACAGTCGGTTACCGTGCTGTCTCAAATGCCAGGAGCAATGAATCAAATCGATTGGAGGTGAAACAACCAAAGCCGCGTCGATCTGGGCGTGGGGATTTGAACCCCAGATTCCGATCGTTTTTAAAACAATATTGCCACCCAGAGAAAATCCCACCAAACTGATCTTCGAGTTTGGACTCAACTGGTGAACGGCATCGATAATAGAATTCGCATCCCAGTAATTTCCACCATGCAGGTGAGATCTCGAAACTCCAGAACTGGCACCCGAGCCACGCATGTCAACGCGAATCGTCCTAATACCCTGTTGGTTTAATTTCGCCGCAGTTCTGGATACACCTGGCGAGCGATGCGATCCACAGAGTCCATGGATTAAAATCGCAATCCGATCACCCCTTAACCAGTCTCCCGGTTGATCGTCATGCACAACTAACCGATCACCGTCGTGTAAATCGACTATTCGCCTAGTCGCATTATCCACACGGCAGTTCCCTTTAAACGTCGCGCCCAACACTGTCTGCAGATGGGCCGATCTAAGTAGCCGATGGGGTCGAAAGGGAGGGAATTCACTGACACGCACGGCTACAGACTCAGGTTTCCAGGAGGGGAGATTTGCACCCGACTATAACGGATTATGATTTAAAAAACGAATTGTTTTATCTCATACAAATTCGTTTTTTTAAATTATCTCTTTTGCTTCGAGCATCTCAATTACTTTCGCAACACAGTCCGCAGGTTTCAATTGAGCCGTATCGAGAACTAGGTCAGCATCTTTTGGTTCCTGATAATTCACTTTCGATTCAAGAGGCGTATCTTCGGAAGCTGTCTGTTCCGCTTGGTGCCTCTGTTGGCAAACTTCTTCTGGCGCGTTTAGATGCACGACTAAGAATTGTTCCTCGCCAACGACTCTAGCAGCCTTTTTACGGGCATCTTCATTGGGCGACACAAAGGAAAGCAGACAAATTAAGCCCGCGTCGTTCATCAATGACGCAACTTCCGCAGCTCGGCGGACATTTTCACTTCGATCGTCCTTGGAAAAATTCAAATCTCGACTCAAACCAATTCGCATATTTTGACCATCGACGACCATCGCGCTTCGGCCCATGTCGAATAGTTGACGCTCGACTCCAAAGGCCGTGGTAGATTTCCCAGCTCCAGGCAGACCCGTGAATAAAATCGTCGTCGGTTTTTGGCCGTATCTCGATGCTCGCTCCGCAGGAGTTACCGCGCTAATTTCTTCAACCAAGGAATCACTAACGGATGCTTTTTCCCAGCTCGCACCTGTGTTTTCGCTGGTACGTTGATCAATAATCATCCCTGCGGCTACCGTTACATTTGTAATCCGGTCGATCACAATAAACGCGCCCGTGCTTTTATTGTTTCGATAACGATCAAAACAAATGGGCTGGTTTAAAACAACATTCACTCGCCCGATCTGATTAAGTTCTAAAGTAGGCGCGGGACTACTGTGCATCGTATTCACATCGATTTGATACCGAAGCGTTGAGAAATTACCGGTCACCATTTTGGTAGTGTGTTTGAAAACATATTGTCTTCCGGGCACCATCGCTGCGTCAGACATCCAAACCAGCATCGCATCAAACTTCTGCTCAAGCTTAGGCAGGTTTCCGGGTTTGACGATCATGTCGCCTCGACTCGAATCGATTTCATCATCCAACGTCAGTGTCACCGACATTGGCGTGGCAGCCTCTTCGAGATTACCGTCGAAAGTAACGATCTCTTTCACACGACTGGTTTTTCGTGATGGTAAAGACATCACTTGATCACCAACACGAATGATTCCAGACGCTATTGTTCCTGCGAAGCCACGAAAGTCGAGATTAGGTCGAATGACGGATTGGACGGGGAAACGAAAATCTTTGAGATTGCGATCGGAACCGATGTAAACCGTTTCCAAAAAATTCATCAAGGTTGAACCATTATACCAAGGCGTATTTTCACTACGCTCAACTACGTTATCGCCATTAAGTGCCGAAATTGGAATGAAGTGCAAATCATTCGGATCGAGTCGCTGGGCAAACTCTCGGTAATCATCGCAAATTTCTCGAAAAACCGACTCGCTGAAATCAACAAGATCCATTTTATTAACAGCAACAAGGACATGTTTGATGCCGAGCAACGAAGCGATGAAACTGTGACGTTTCGTCTGCTCCATAACGCCGTGACCGGGCCGCGCGTCAATCAAAATAATTGCGAGATCCGCCGTGGAAGCGCCGGTTGCCATATTTCGCGTATACTGCACATGCCCCGGAGTGTCAGCGATGATAAATTTACGTTTCGCCGTTGAAAAATAACGATAAGCAACGTCAATCGTAATGCCCTGTTCTTTTTCTTCCTTCAGACCGTCGGTTAACATCGCTGGATCAAAACCGCCGCCAGTTGTTCCATGCACCGCCGAGTCTTTTTCTAATTTGGCGAGCGTATCTTCGTAAATCATCTTTGAGTCGTAGAGCAACCGCCCAATCAGCGTGCTTTTACCATCATCGACGCTTCCGCACGTCAAAAAACGGAGCAGTTCCTTTTTCTCGTGCTGGTCGAGATAGGCATTAATATCGCTGGAAATTAAATCGTCTTGATGAGACATTGTTTTGAATGCAGATTCTAGTGGTGGAAAAAAACGCTACTTGTTCAGCTCATACCTTGGCAAGGATTGGATTAGAAATAACCCTTTTCTTTTTTATCTTGCATCGATCCTTCATCGTCATTATCGATCACTCGCCCATTTCGCTCGGAAGTTGTCGCGAGCAACATCTCTTGAATGATTTCCGGGAGTGTCGTTGCGGGCGCCTCGACAGCGCCAGTCAGCGGGTAACAACCAAGTGTTCGAAATCGAATTGTCTTTTCAACTGGAACTTCGCCGGGCAATAATTCGAGTCGGTCATCATCGAGCATGATCAAAACTCCATCCCGCTCAATCGTCGGTCGCTTTGCTGCAAAATAGAGTGGCACAATCGGAATTTTTTCTAAGTGAATGTACTGCCAGACATCTAATTCCGTCCAATTAGAAATTGGAAAAACACGAATGCTCTCACCCTTGTTTACTTTGGCATTATAAAGATTCCAAAGTTCAGGCCGTTGATTTTTTGGATCCCATTGGTGGGACGCACTTCGGAATGAATAAACACGCTCCTTAGCGCGAGATTTTTCTTCGTCCCGCCGAGCTCCACCAAACGCGGCGTCAAATTTATATTTATTGAGCGCCTGAATTAATCCATCTGTCTTCATGACCTCCGTATGCTTTCCGCTGGAAACCATCGGATCAAGATTTAAGGCTCGACCCTCTTCATTGATGTGCGTGATGACATCTAATCCAAGTTCCTTAATCGCATATTCTTCTTTGAACTTATACATGTCCTGGAATTTCCAGCACGTGTCGACATGCATCAACGGAAACGGAGGCTTGGCAGGATAGAACGCCTTGAGCGCAAGGTGCACCATTACCGATGAGTCTTTTCCAATCGAATACAGCATGACTGGATTGTCAAACTCGGCGGCAACTTCGCGGATGATGTGGATGCTTTCAGCTTCCAGCTGTTTCAGGTGCGTTAATTGATAGGAGGACAATGGAGACTCACTCTAATTCTTTAAAACGACGGAAATCGGGAGCATGCATAATAGATAGGAGCCCCAGAGGCCACAATGCAGATATAAACCGGTTTTTACCGCCCTAAACCGGCTATATTGGTGGAGAAACACGTTATTAACAGCACTCTAAGACAAAGCCCTCTTCGCAGGTCGTGCCAATCGGGTTTCACTCACTCTTCAACAGCGAAAACCGTGGCTCGTTTTAAAGAGAATCCAACTGACACTGAACGACTCGTTCAAGAAAATTCCGGCTCGACAATCCTTCCTAAGTGTAAGTCGCTCTCGGCAGTCGATTCGAACAAGAACTTTCTTGATACTAACCGCCCAGCTTACTCGCTCTCACTTCGAATAGCTCCGTTTAGGAGATACTGATCGCCGCTCGCTTTTCTCCGATCAGAGTAATTAATTCTTGCTGGGGCTTTGCAAACTTTGAAATGCCCTCCCGCATTAGCACTTCCTCCAGCTGAACGAAATCAACATTCGTTTCAATATCCTGTTGAACCGACTCTGGTACTGGCGAATCGATCTGCCGAATAAACTCAACATCACTATCAGCAATCGCATCATTAGTAGAGGGTGGATTTGTCTGGATATCACTACCTGCCAAAGCCGCAACGTATTTCCATTTTGGGTCTTCCGGTTTTTTCGTTCCTGTGCTCGCAAAGATCATCTCTTGCTGAAGCGGGCAACTCTTTCCGGCCCAGAATTTTTGATTGGATGCCCAAATGTTTTTTGCATTTGCAATACCAACTTGCCCCTGCGTCTCTTCTTGCAAACCTGGCAATTGTTGCTCGGTAAACACATCGATTCGAGAAACAAAAATACTATAAACGCTTTTAAAATGGTCCAGTGATTCACGTCGCTGCGCCCCGCGCCAACAGGCCTCTCGCGCCGCCTCGTACTGTCGAGCTGTGAATATCAAAGTAACATTCAAACTCGCTCCCGCCGCCGCCAACTCTTCCAGCGCATCTATGCCTGCTGGAGTTGCTGGTACCTTGATCATCCGATTGGTATGCCCAGCCGACCATTTTTTCCCCAACTCGAGGTAGCGAGCAACACGATCATCGTGCGGTAAATTTAATTCGGGATCCTCAATTAATGGGTCTAATTCGAAACTGACATAGCCATCGTTACCGCGGGTTTCAGACCACACCTCTTCAAAAACAGTCTGGGCATCTTTTACCATTTGATTTGTGATTTGCCATGCAACTTCATTATCACTCGCACCAGTCTTCATAACCTCATTAATTTCGGAATCGAATCGGCCCGTCTTGATCAGATTAGAAACGATGATTGGATTAGAGGTTGCGCCCGTCGCTCCAAGTTCTCGATTGGCTCGTACTAACTCTGGGTCAATGCTATCTAACCAGAGCTTTGTCCCAGAGTTGATTAGTGAAGTTAATGAATCCGACATAATTTTTCCCCGTGTTAGACTGACCTCATCTTACAAGCCGAAACTACTTTTTAAAGAAAGCCGATTTGAATCGCCACATGGGGCAGCCCCGGTATTGGGCTAATTATTGACGTCTGAACAATAGTGTTAAAAAACACGCGGGATCATTCGATTCCACCATGGAATGAAATTGTCATTCCCCAAATCGACGATCACTTCATCCACGATATGAAACGTTTGCAGTGAACCATCAAAGATGATTCAACATCCCATACACAAGTGGTTAACGCACCCAACTGTTATTTATAAGAATTTCGCCAACTCGGCTGCGATAGGATTCGACATTTGCTCGCCTTGAAGCTCTGAATCGCCGGCCGCCGAATTCTTGATTGCTGAACTATTCGAATCTCCCGTCGGGCCAGCCACTAAAAAACTGGCTACCGCCATGTGAGCGTCCTGCTCACGTGGAAAGTCGTGTAAATAGGCTTGGTCCACATCCCAAGCTCTCATCGCGAGGAATTCTGCGGTTTTCCGGAAAACATCGCGAGCCGAGCGATTGGATGAAGCGACCGTGACTCTCGACGACGCGCCGTCTCCAACCGAGATCCATCGGACCGCCGTGTCGTTGGTTCGCTGCGAATCGAGGCACACAAGAAACTGATCGGCAACATCGCTTGGAGAACTTAGAATTCTATTGCCGGGATGGTACTGCGAGACAAAGTCACGCACTTGATCGATCGGTGCACCAACTTTGTTAACGACTGCTTCAACAGTGGATTCTAAATCGACCCACTCTACTGGAGCAGCTGGCTCAGATTTCTCAATTGGCTTGAACTCAAATAAGTCGATGATGAAATCGTGGTCCGTTGAAGTAAAAATTTTTGCACCAATTAACTCCTGGTCTGCTGGAATTCGTCTAAGCAAATTAGCGAGTAAGCCGGGGTAGTTTTTACGGGCAACCACTGCAATCTGTTGGCCATCATCGCTTCGCAACATGATTTCTTCAGATAGATTACACACGCCCATTGCGAGCAACGCTTTTAATTGGCGGAGTTGGTCATCGCGCGATAGCATTTTGAAATAATCTTCAGGCAAGCCCCGCACAATCCTCGCAATTACATCGTCGAGTTCAAAGTCGATATCGGCACGCAAGTCTTCGACAATCTCATGGGCTCGCTGTTCAATTTCGGCTGACATTTTGTTTGTTACTGGCTCCAAGTTTCAAAAATTACCATTCTTTATTGTCACTATTTATCGAATTTCTAACAGCAGGCAATCTCTCTAATGCAAGAAAACCGTGGAAAACGCTTGCTATCTAAACATAACTGACCATCCGAACTTAACGAACTGTTCAGCTTTACATGCGTAGTGTGTTTTTGTATACTATCTTTGAGCAGAGGCTAAAAGAGCGGCCTTTCCGCCCTTAACTGTACGCCAACGGTGCCTGAAAGGATTTCGCGGCACAGATTGATGGTCAAGATGTCGGATTATTGATTACCGACAATCAAACTTTTGAAAGGAGTCTGATATGTTAATTCTTTCGCGACGCGAAGCAGAAAAAGTTCTTTTTCCCGGTCTTGGGATTTCAGTCGAAATCACAAGAGTTCAAGGGCGATCGGTTCGGCTTGGAATTCAGGCTCCTGATGAAATTCGAATCATTCGTGGCGAACTCGAAGCCACCGCAGACCCAATCCCACGAAAACGAGACAGAAAAAAATCAAAATGCTCGGTTGAGTCTTCGCCCGCAATTCAAAAATGCCTTGACGCTGCCAATCTTGCCATTCATCTCGCACAAAATCAACTTCGCCAGAACTTGAACGAGAAAGCCGAAGACGCGCTCAATCATGCCTTGGAGTGTCTGGAAACACTTCAAAATGTTTCTGGAATAACCGAGGACACTAATTTATCTTCGGCATCGGTCAACGAAGTGCAATCTGACTACAAGTTAGATCGAAAAAAAGTGGCTCTTGTAGTTAACGACCTTAATTACCCAACCGAGCAGTTAATCGATCAACTCTCGTCTCTCGGATATCAAACCACACACTTTAACAACGGTGAATCGCTCATTGAGTTTTTGCAATCACAAGAACAGCCCAATTTGATTTTATTACTGTCACCTGTCCAGTTAACCGAAATCACAACGACGCAAAAGATAGATCCACTCACTTTGCAAACGGCACCCAACATCTCTACAAACGAGGTGATACCTAAGCCTGTGGTGGCGAATCAAAAGATCGAACAATCGAGTCTTAGGATGTTCGGCGTCGGTAGTTTACAAAAGTCGACCCGAACCTATGTCATGCAAGATATCGAAATAACCAGTTGGTTCGCCGAGACGACTGACGAGTCCGCAGCAGAAACCTGTTTTACCTAACCAGCGAGAGGTCAGTGCTGTTCACTAGACTCGCTCTTAGCGACGCGGCCAGTTTGCTGCGTTTCACTGTTCGACGGGGAAGCTGTGTGGCCTTCAAAAACAGAAAACTCAGCCCAGACTGGAATGTGCTTAGACACTTGCGAAGCCACCTCGAGAGGTAAATTGTATTTCTGAACAAAATCAAACACACCACCTCGACCCGTGAACTCAACAGTCGCAACTTCGTTAAAAACTAAATTATCAAATTGAGTCGTATTGAAATAATTAGTCCCGCGATCCGAAACAACCCAGGTTAAACCCGCTCGCTTTCGCATTGGCTGAAGCTCGGAATCTCCGCCGCTGAAATCACCAACAATCAACACATCATCTTCGCCCCGGCCATCATTTCGAATGGCGCGAAACAATTCGATCAGTCCGGTGAGCTCTCGCTGCGGTTGAAGGTGTCCAAGTTTTACATTGACCAGCGAAAACGTAAACGCTTCGTCATCAACCGGTCCCCGCGTCTTAAAACAGGTCACCAACGGCTTGTGACTAAACAATTCATCTGGGTCATCAACCGCGTACCATTGTGTTTGATTCAGGATTAACGTTCTCCGGTTAAAAATAACCGCTGACGAGAGGCGAGCTCCATTTCCAAGAGTTGGATCTGAAGATGAAAAATCAGAGACGTATGTATAGTCCGGAACTTGAGTTTCAATCTGCGGAAAAATCTTGCTTCGACGATCCGCATTATTCATGTGCAACACAACACGATCAAGCCAACCATTATCTTCAGCATTAATGTCTTGAATTGCGACAGCGTCGTAGTGAGAGCAAATGTCAGCCAACAATTCTAATTCAGAAACCGTTTGACCACCCTGAATTTCTTGATTGACTTTCACAGACGCAATTCTGATGACGTTGGTGACGTATTTGGGTGACGGGTCTGCCTCCGTCATCAACTCGACCGATTCATCGAAGACTCCATCCGACCCGAACCCTACTTGAGAAGTTAGAAATTGCTCCTGCACTAAATCTAAAATATCTGCAGGTTCACGAATTCTGTCACGATGAAATAAAACCCATATCCCACCTACAACGACACTTGCCAGTAATAGTGTTTTTAAAAATCGGGAATTCATAACGCCGCTGGTCGATTGGGGATTCGCTGTTGGGAATACTCCGGAAAACCTGGAAGGCTCTCCTCTCACCTTAATGAGTCTCTTCCTCTGTAATCGGTAACAACCCAAACAAACCGCGAGTGATTCTTGTTCGGTTCACTTTTTGGCGTGAATACCGATTGTCGCAAGGCTATGGAGGCCGGGCTCGACGGAGTTGGCGGTGCCAATCAATTTATTCGGACTAACCAGACCGCGCCCGCTGGGGAACAAAATCTCTAATGAGACGCGTCGACATTAAAGTAATTAAATAATTATTTAAGCAGACGGTAAAAGATCTTCGGCCGTTTCTTTTTGCCGGCGACGAATTTCACCGACCTCCATTTGGGCGGTTCGGCCATCAAGATTTGGCCGGAAGACGATTAGCAATACCATTGGGAGATACCAGGCCATGTAAACACCGCCGGAGAATCCGTGCCAATACTGAACTGCCAACATTACCGCTCCGCTGTAACCCACCAAAATGCCAATGTTCTTTTGCGATGGCCATGCCACAAACGAAACACAAAACAGAACGAATGCGACGAGCAATGGCAGCCTCCACCAATTACTCCAACCTAAAGCCCAAATTCCTTGGAGCCCATCCATCCGAGGAGACCAAAAGCCAAACATTACTTGTAGCTGTTCCCAAAATGCCATGAGTGAGGTTGAAGTGAACAGCAAAACGCCAATGCAAATCAGGATTGCAATTAACGAGCCAACAATGAACCTCCAGCGACCACGCTCCCAATAAAAACTGATCCAAAGTGGCAATAGAAAGATTGGATAATACGAAACGCTGGTTGCTAATCCAAACAAAATTCCCGCAATCCACGGTCGCCGAAAACTAACAATCGCCCACAAAATCAACGCCGCTGGCAGAACATGCAACACATAGCCGGTGTACATGGAAGTGTAGGGGAGCATCAAATAAATGGTCGATATTCCGACCCCGACTTTAAAATTGTTGTAGTTAAAATAACAGAACAGCACGAGACCCAGAACAATCAAAACCTGACTTGCAATCGCCAATGATTTCGCAGCGATAATGTACCGAGACATATCAGTCAATTCCTGCGTGTCTGGATTCGTTTTAAGAATCGCATCTCCACTTTCAAACGATGGGATGATCGGGAATAAATTAAAGAGCGTGTAACCCGGGCCTCTCCGCTTTAACTGATCTTTTTCAGCTGCATCGACAGCCTTTCGTTGCAATAATTTCACCGCATTTCGAGACCCGCTAAGATCTTCGTTAGTCGGCTCGGAAATCGCAATATTGGCAAACAAAAACATCATCAAACTAAATCCGAAAAAGGCCATCCCGCCGATTGCGAGGTTGGGCTCCAATTGCGGTCGACGTGTCAGTCCAGGGTCGATCAACATGCGGATCAAAAGTAATCCGCCAATTGAAAATAGCCAGTAATAACCAAGTCGCTGCCAAGCCACTCCCTTGCTATCAAGGTTGATTTCCTTTTCGCCGGCATCCTTTCGGTCTTCTTGAGGTACCTCTTGTACCTGGGAATTGTCTGTTTGCAATTCTCGATCAAGTGACGCTTGCGAGCCGGCCGGTGGAATATTCTCTTCTGTCGATTCAGCTAATTTATTTTCTGAAACTGCAACCGACTTATTCTGTGCCTCCCACTGACGACCACCTTCGATCAACAGTAGACCGGGCGCCAAAAAGATGATTAGGCAGAGGTCGAAATTCCGAACACTCCAGAAACGATTGAACTTGAAAAACAGCGCAAGCATTAAGAGCGACGAAAGGTATGCCCACGTCGACGGCGCTACTCTGACATAGATGAATGGAAAGGTATCCATTAGTTCGCATATTTTCCCGAATCAATCATCTCGTTTCCCGAATGGCAATCCAGCCGTTTCCAGTCACTGAAAACAGAGAATCCCATGAGTTTGATTAGTGTAACCCGTTCCAATCCATGCACAATGATCAAAACAAAGCCCAACTCATCCAACTATCATCCCGTACCAGCCTAACTAAGTCACCTCAAATCGCCAATCAATCGAATTATATTCCTTAAGAGAAAGCGCTGGTTTTTTGGAATCAGCACAGATCTGATTGGCGATTGTGAATCAAAAGCCACGGGCACACCCTATCGGTGAACCAATTCCCACTCCGCCAAAATAAATCTAGAGATAGTAGAGGATCAAAAACACGCCAAGCAAAACTGCGGCCCAAAACGCCATCGAGCTGGTCGACCAGGTACTGCCAAGCCAACCTCGGGCGCCACATGATTTTGCCAGCCAATTGAGAAATCGCTTGATCATCGCTAAACAAGCAAACCGGAACAGCGAATCAAGGAACTGAACGATTTTTCCAATGTGCCCAATCAACCGTGGAAGCAATCGTCGATAGACCCAATCGGTATCTAGATTGGTCGATCGTATTTCTGCGGGATAAAGATTAGCTTTCATCAGGAACACAAAAGCGAGGGCGGCGAATAATAATAATTGAAACTGCATAATAACGTGCGCCGCGGTGTACGGTTCGTAATGCGTTTCAAAAGGAAGCATATCGTAAAGCGGTTGGTAATAAACCCCGATCGCGATACAGCAAAACGACGCAATCGCCATTGCTGTTAACATATTCCACGGCGCCTCTTTAACTCGCTTACCTGAGTCATGGGCAAAAAACGCGAAAAATGGAATTTTGATTCCGGAATGTTCCATCACACCCGCCGAAGCAATTAACAGGATGATCCAAACCGGGAACATCTGCTCATGGCCAGCTGCTGATATGATCATCGATTTACTTACAAAACCGCTAAGCAACGGGAAGCCTGCGATCGCTCCACCGCCGATCATGCAAAAGATCGTTGTGAATGGCATCGATTTGTGAAGCCCACCCAATTCCGTCGCTTTAGTGGTGCCCACGCGATGCAACACCGCGCCCATCGACATGAACAAAAGTGACTTATAAATGATATGGCAAAAAGCATGAGCGGCGGTTCCATTGAGTGCCAACTCTGTGCCAATGCCAATCCCGACAACCATGAAGCCGAGCTGATTGTTGAGACTGTAAGCCAAAACTCTTCGAAGATCATTCTCAATGACAGCAAATACGATTGGAAAGAGCGTCATCGCACAGCCAATCCAAATCAATTCTTCAAGACCCGCAAACCCGCGAGCAAGAGAATAAATCGCCAGCTTTGTCGTAAACGCACTTAAAAATACCGTTCCAGTGGCAGTTCCATTGGGGTAGGAATCCTGCAGCCAGTTATGGAGCAGCGGGAAAGCTCCTTTAATTCCAAAGGCAATCAGAATTAATAACGGCCCAAATTCCAAATCGCCAATCGCGCCCCGTTGGCCCGGTTCTAATCCAAGAAAGTTCTCAAATACTAATGAACCCGTTTGTTGGAAGTGAATAATTGCCCCGGAAAGCAAAAGGACCCCGGACGTCACCTGAATAATCAAGTAACGCATTCCTGATCGATAGGCCGTTTCAGTCCCGTTGGCCCAGATTAGAAAGACACTCGATACTGCCGTAAGTTCCCAACACACAAAAAGTGTGATCAGGTCGCCCGCACAGCAGGCCGCAATCGCGCTGCCTGCATAAATCATTCCCGCGACATGTTGTTTCGTATCCTTGACATGCAGCGCGTAAATGGAGGCGGTAATCGCGGCTAAGTGAAACACTAAACCAAAAATCCAACTCCACCGATCGATTCGGACGATATTTAAATCTTGACCGAATAAATTCAATGTTACGGCGTGGAGATCAGGTGTCGTCCAAAACGCAAACAGACTCAAACTGGATAAAACTAACGCTCCCCACGCACTCAAACGTTGCCCCAAAAATGGCAGCAACAACGCGCCAAGAACCATGATCAGTCCCGGAGGAAAATTATGAATCATAATAATCCTCATCTCGCATAATGATCAAACGCAAACCTGTTCCTAAAAATACAACTCCGACAAACGCAGCGAAGCCAAACATTGCCTCGAATCCAAACACCTCTTCGATTGCAAATTCAGCGGGATGCAAATGAGCAGCGCCATCATGGGAAGCTTCATCATGCGCATGTTCATCGTGCGCTGTTTCAGCATGTGAGCCATCATCATGCGAAGTTTCTACGTGCGAGGCTTCGGTATGCTTCTCCGCAAACAAAGGGGCCCACCAAAGTTGTGCAATCAAGGAAGCAATGCACGCGACAACGAGACCTGCAATCACGACATTGACATTACGTTCCAGCCAACTAGCATCGCCGCCAGGGTCGCCGACTTTCGAGTTGTCATCTTCAGTTTTCATTATTTGCAGCAATCAATTTACGGCATCAAGCGAATACGGGTCATCGAACACTCGTGGCGATTGGCAACAGAACATCATAAATTTCATTGCCAAAAAAGAAGAGCACCACACTTCCGACAGCAGTAATGCACAACGGCACCACACACATCATCGGTGCTTCCTTGAATTTCATTGGCGGTTCACCAACCGGTGTCATAAATGCCCGAATTGGAATTGGAATCAGGTAGGCAATATTCAGCAGGGAACTCACCATCAGCGCTGCCAACAACCAAAAATGCCCCGTCTGAACGGTTCCCAATGCCAGGAACCATTTACTCCACGCACCGCCTCCGGGAGGTAAACCAATAATACTCAAGGTTGCGAGCAGAAAAGCACCCATCGTTAACGGCATGGCTCTACCAAGCCCTCGCATGTCACTAATATTGGTCTTATGGGCACCAACATAGATTGCACCGGCACAGAAAAACAATGTGATTTTACCAACCGCATGCATCGCAATGTGCATTCCACCCCCAATCACACTATCGGAAGTTGCCAATGCAGCGCCGAGCGTAATGTAGGCCAACTGGCTGACCGTTGAATAAGCCAGCCTCGCTTTGAGATTATCTTTTGTCATTGCGACAAGAGAAGCTAACAAAATCGTAGCTCCGGCAAGATAACACAGCCAGTCGCTCATCATGATCGGATTCGCGCCTTCGCTAAGCCGCGTTTCGCTGATTAAATCGATCCCAAAAATATAAACCGACACTTTCAAGATTGAGAACACGCCAACTTTCACGACGGCGACAGCATGAAGCAACGCACTCACTGGCGTTGGCGCGACCATCGCCGCGGGAAGCCAGCGATGAAACGGCATGATGGCTGCCTTCCCAATTCCAAAGGCAAATAAGCCCAGTAACACTGACAGTTGGAAATCAGAAATTTTCCCATCGATGTTTGGCTGAGCGAGAATGCCGCCAGGTGTGAAGTCTAGCGTCCCGGCTACGGTCCAGGTCCAAGCGATGGCGAGCATGAAAAACGCAACCGACGTCGACAGGAGAATCCCTAAATAGATCCGACCCCCTTTTTTTGCTTTCTCATCGCCATGATGAGTTACCAGGGGATAGGTCGAGATCGTCATTAATTCATAAGCTACAAACAGCGTGAATAAATTGGCAGCGAATGCGGCAGCCAGTGCAGCAAAAATTGCCGATGCGAAGCAGGCATAAAACCGAGTTTGGTTTTTTTCGTGATGCCCCCGCATATAGCCAATTGCATAGACCGTTGTCAGGATCCATAAACCCGAAGCCACCAAAGCAAACAACATCCCCAAGGGTTCAACGGTAAAAGCAATTTCAAACCCGGGCAAAATCTCGCCCATTTTGAAAGACGGTCTTCCACCGGAAAACACAAAACCGGCTAGACGTGTCGTCACCCAAAACAAAGTAACCGCGATGCCAATGGTACAGGATTCGCGAATATTGGGTGATTTTTCACCAACGAAGAACACCAACGCAATTGCCACTACAGGCAACAACATCGCGATCCAAATTAAGTTCTCGGGAGTCATTGAACGCCTCCCATTTGACTAATTCCAAGCAATGACTTGGCCGCTGCCTGGGCGATTCCAGCCGAATAAACTGTCCAACAACCAAACACGATTGTGGATCCAATAACGAGATAGGTCGGTATCAACATTGCCATCGGCGCTTCTTTGGCGGTCTGAGCCAAATGCGATGCCGGTGAAAAGTATAAAATCTCGACGACCCGCCAGATATAAACAACCGCCAATAAAGAACTCAGCAACATTAATACGGCAACCGGCCACAACTCAAGAGAAAGGGCGGAAGTCAAAAGTAGCCATTTGCTCACAAACCCCGCGGTCATCGGCACGCCGATTAAACCGAGTCCGCCCAACACCCAGGCAAATGAGGTTAGTGGCATCGTCTTTCCAGCACCGCGTAAGTCATCTAACTTCAACGACCCAATTCGCAAGGCAAAGCAACCAACCACCATGAATAATCCACCTTTGATCAGGGCATGATTAAACATGTGCGTGATTCCGGCGGTCAAACCACCCACGTTGGACATACTAATTCCGAGCAGCATGTAGCCTATTTGAGCCACGCTTGAATAGGCGAGCAACCGCTTGATGTTGGTCTGATATATCGCTGCCGCCGATGCGACAAAAATACCTACCAATGAAAAAGCCATCAAAGCAGAATCAAGTGGCAATCGTTCAAACGCAAACTGTGGCGTGAAAATCACATAGATCAAGCGAATAAATGCATAGACAGAAACTTTCGTTGCCGTCGCAGCAATAAAACAGGTTACGACCGACGGCGCGTAGGTGTAAGCGTTAGGTAACCAGGTGTGAAGCGGAAACACGGCCATCTTGATGAACAGGCCAACGGTCATAAAAGCGAATGCGACTAACATCGTCCGCGAACTTTCAACCGCCTGAATTCGACTGGCGATGTCCGCCATATTGAGCGTACCGGTCATCTGATAGAGCAAACCAATACCGATCAAAAAGAAGGTCGCTCCAACCGTTCCAATGATCAGATAATGCAAAGCAGCTAATGGCGCCCGGCGCGTCTTACCAAGGCTAATCAGTGCATAACTTGACAGCGAACTGATCTCGAGAAAAACGAATACATTGAACAGGTCGCCCGTGATGCACATCCCCAGCAACCCGGTCATGCATAACAAATAAGACGCGTAAAAAAGCGAATGCTTGGAGTGATGAATCTCTTTGTCGATGCTCCTCGGCGCGTAGGTGATCACGATGGCACCCAAACCGGAAACAAACAGCATCACAAATGCACTTAGATAATCAACGTTGTAGACAATTCCATACGGCGATGGCCAACCACCCAATTCGTAGGAAATAGGGCCATACTGCATTCTCGATAGCAGACTCACCGTAATACCGAACACTGTCCAGCAAACTAATTGAGTCAACAAAAGCACAAGCTTTCGGTTGCCAATCAACACGAAAAGTGGTGCGGCCATCAAGGGAATGACGATCACTAAAACTGGTAGTTGTTCGATCAAGAATTCCGATCCATTTCTAGGATCTCGTCCTCTTCAATCGTTCCATATTCTTCCCGGATACGAACGACCAGTGCCAAAGCCAATGCCGTTGTCGCAATTCCCACAACAATGGCCGTCAACATTAAAACACTAGGGATTGGATTTGAGTAAATCTCGGTAACTGCTTCGACACCGGAATCAAGATGCCCCTCGGCCGCTGAGTGCAATTCCTGCCCATGGTCAGCCCCGTGACTCTCCACCCCGTGACCCTCGGCACCATGGCTCTCACCACTGTGAGAACCTTTTAAAATTGGCGCTGTTCCACCAGTTACTTT
>JAALLA010000346.1 GCA_011087765.1 Pirellulaceae bacterium | reverse complement strand
TCAATCGCTGTTTGAACAATTGTCTTTTCCTGGGCAAACGTGGCAGACGAAATGATCGAAGCGACCAACATCACAGCCGTGAACATGATTTTTTTCATTTTTTTCCTCGCTGGGTTAATAGTCTTCCGTGGAACCCAAACCGTTCATCGAGGGTCGTCTTCTCAGGATTTTTTTGAATTTATCATTATTTTTTCGTAGAACTCGCGGATTTCATCCCGCCCCTGTTAAATACGGCAAACTAGATACCAATCGACCGCCATCCACGGCCAAGTCGGGATACAGACGGTTAACCGGGAATTGCATGAAATAGCCCTTGATTGACGAAAATCTTCACAGGTCTCTGATACAACTCTGACAAATTGGCCCCCGTAAGAATCAGGTTTTTAGGACCATCTGCAAAAACAGAACCCTGCTTGACCAAAATGACACGAGAGAGCTCGATGGGAATTTCATTGAGATGGTGTGTCACGAGCACCACGGTTTTACCCTTCTCAATCAACCTTGAAACCGTTTTGAAATATTGAAATTGAGCGGCCAGATCCAAGCCAGTCGTCGGCTCATCTAAAACGAGTACGCTGGGATCATGAACCAATGCGCGGGCGAGCAAATGTCTTCGCTGTTCACCGAGAGACATCTTAAAAAAGGGCGTGTCCCGGAATTGATAAATACCAAGTTCGCTTGAAATCTCATCTGCCATAGAAATTTGAGCGTCGGTGAAATGCTGATGTCCAAAGGTGTTCAAGCTAGAAAAAAACCCGGATAACACAACTGACCGACCAGGAGTGTGAGGCCTAAAATTTTGTTGCAAATCAAGAGACACCACACCAAAATGCTTCCGCAATTCCAAAACATTCCAACGCGACTTCCCCAGAATCGAGACATCGCCTTTGGAGGGATATAAATCGCGTCCTAGCAATTTCAAAAGCGTCGTCTTCCCTGCTCCATTGGGTCCGACGATGGCGGTATTCTCACCTGCGTTAATCGCAAGGGAGAGGTTGCGAAACACGCAATGTCTTCCTCGATACAACTCCGCGTCCGTGATCTTAATTATTTGCTTCGCATCAACCATCACTACTCCAGACATTTGACTCAGCCACTGGCAGCATCAATAGTAACCCATTGCCCAACCCAGATAAGCCGCGGTTACTAACTAAAATCCGACACGTTTAGATTTTTCAATTATTTTCGCACCACTTCAGACTAAAATGTTCCCCGGCCAAACTTCAGACTCGAACTGGAAGAAAACCGTCAACCCGATGTTCTTTAACGCTCATAAATCTAATTGACCCTCACACATGTTTTACTGTGCTGATTCGTGATATATTGGCCCCGTGGTGGGGGGCAGATCGATCGTGCCGCCACAGAACTGCGAAACGATAAAACACAAGAAAGTGACTCCAAGCAATGGATTGTTTTTCTAATTTTAAGTACTTGATCATTTTACTTTGTCTGTCTTTTTCGAATGCCGCCTGTATTACGTCAGCGGACGAAGAATCGGATCCTCAGGCTAATCCAACTCCAGTAATCGTGTCTGACGCACTTGAGCCTGCCACAGTTTCTATTCCATCTCTGCCTCCGCATGCCCCCGCAAATCAATACAACTTGCTTTCATGGAACGTTGAATCAGACGGAGCGACCTCGGAAGTCATTTGCAAACAATTGGCGGAACTCAACAAAGATGATCATTACGATATCCTGACGCTCTCCGAGGTATTGCCTGCCGATTTAAAAAAGTTCAGATACGCGCTCGGGAAACACTATAAATATGTTTATTCAAAATCAGGTTATAGTGATCGTCTCGAAATACTCTACAACGAGAACATATTTGAATTAGTACGGCACTTCGAAATTAAAGAAATCAACATTCTCAATCGCTATCGGGCCCCAACGGTGGCTCACCTTAAAGATCGTGCAACTGGGACGGAATTCCTGGTGATGGTCAATCATCTTGCCCGAGGCAAAGCGGAAATTCGACAAAAGCAAGCAACGATGCTGGTTGACTGGGCACGTGATCAGACGTTACCAGTTTTCGCCTTGGGTGATTACAATTTTGATTACGTATTTAAAACGCGAAAGGGCAACCCTGCCTTTTCCAACATGCTCAAAGATAATATTTGGCGCTGGGTGGAGCCTGTCGAATTGATTGACACGAATTGGTACGACAACCCAAGGAATCCAGATGGTATTGACGACTATCCAGGCAGTATTCTTGATTTTGCTTTTGTTGCCGGTTCCGCCAAGGATTGGAAATCTACCTGCCGGGTTTTAGTACGCAAAGGGGATTTCCCGGACGATAAAACAACCAGCGACCATCGTCCATTTGAACTGACAATCGTGAAACCGTAACTAGTCCAAACGATGGTTAGTTCCAGTTGCCAAGCCATGAACATGGCCGTTTTCTAACCAGATTCGTACAGGCAAATCTCGCAAAGAATTTCACTTCGGAAAAGATGGCCGATTCAGGTTTTTATTGAGCTTCGACCTTTTCGAATTCGTGAACCCAAACCTCCTGGTTGTCATCCCATTCCATTCCCGGATGCATCTTAATTATCAACTTTTGATAAAACTCAAGAGTCGGATATCCCTCTCTTTTTGCATCTGCTTCGGTCATACTACGAAGAATTTCGAGCCTTAAATCAGTGATGACAAAAGCGGTCCCCTCCAATACAAACTGTTCCCCCGGGTACCCGTACACGCCGGCGCGACGCTGCTGGTTCTTCCGACCCGACAGTACGGCTGCCACCAATTTCTCTTGGGTCACTAAACGATCGATTTCGCAGGTTTTCGCAGGATATTTGCTCATAGTCTCGAATTCATTTTAAACCGCTAAGCATTGTTAAACCGATCCAAATTCTGCGTTTCCCAATGCAACGTTTGCGGGAGCTTGGGGAATTTACCTGCACATGGAGTTATCGACTTAGAAGGTGTTTTAAAACAGTTTCTTAAAACCACACTCAAGTCGTGATTCTAAAAAAACAACCTTAAAAAGTAGGTCTTCGCATCTTAAAAAAAACACTAATAAATTGCCATAGCGAATCGTTATCGCCAGGGACAGGTAGTCCGCATTAGAACCTCCTTGGTCAAACACCAGCCAGGTCGGAAAACTAAGGAAATGCGTGTCGTAGATAGCAAAACTCGCTAAACTAGCAGGCCT
>JAALLA010000345.1 GCA_011087765.1 Pirellulaceae bacterium | reverse complement strand
AAAATTGCTTTCATGCAGGGCGATGCTTGTAACTTGGTTGAAAAATTTAATGATTACGACTTAGTGTTTGCAGGAAATCTGATTGATCGACTGTATGATCCGGTTATGTTCCTAGAGTCAATCAAAAGTCGGATTCGTCCGGGCGGGTTGTTAGTCTTAGTATCACCCTACACTTGGTCAGAGGAGCACACTCCCCGTGAGAAGTGGTTGGGCGGGTTCAAGGCTGCAACCGGAGAATCATTTACGGCCATCGAGGGAATTGAGAAAGTGCTTGGTCCCGAATTTCGAATGCTTGGTGAGCCAGTCGACTTACCTTTCGCTCTTCGCGAAACGAGGCGAAAGTTTCAGTACGGAGTTTCTGAATTGACGGCTTGGAAGAAAAGCGATTAGTGCTTGGGTTGGTTGATTTTGTAATCGACGATAGTTTAACGGTTCTGATTGCAAGTTGCGGAGTTATGATAAGAAGCGTCGATTGTCTTACCCGCGAGACTTCCAATTCCGTCGGAGTTGGTTTACTTTGAGCTTTGATTTTAGGTGCAAGCGGTCCGTCGGGCCTGTTGAATCGGGCCAGCCCAATTAATTTCCATGACCATTGAAACCAACTCGCATTTTAGATTCCTCTCAGAGTTATACGCGGGGGATTTTCCTTCAGCCTGTCTTCTTCCTGAGTATCCGTCCTCTAATAGCGATGAGACTTTTTTTCAAAACAAAACCAAATATCTCATTCACGACCCTTTTCCACCGCCACCGCGGGCTCTGCTAAAAGTTCTTGGCCCACATCATTTAATGTGTGGTTGGGGTCAGCATGTAGAAATTGTGTCCGAGGTCGCGCTGCCGTCGGTTATTCTGGAGCACTGGACGTCTGTATTTGGCGCGGAGGGAGTGCCCAATTGGCGATCGTTTGACGCCTCCGATCGAGATTCAAGATACATTCCGTTGTTCCCTCATCAGTCGGTGCCTCCTCAGCAACAAGTTCTGGATCCCGATGTCAATTACGCGCTTCACTCCAAAGAAGTAATTGAAAAAATTGATTGTCCACAAGCAGATGTTTTTAAATCAATTACGCCGCCATGCATCGTCAAACTCAGTCATGGCTATGCGGGTCTTGGGAATTTTTTGATTCTAAATGAATCGGATGAAACGAAGATGCGGAAACAGTTGACACAATACGGAGATGAAACTGTTCTGGTTATCAATTCAATCATTGAAAATATCGTCGGTGACTTTGGGGTTCAGTTCTATCTTCGCTCAGACGGATCCATTGTCTGGCTTGGGTTTACTGAACAGCATTTCGATTCGAACAAAAAATGGTGTGGCGGCACGTTCTCGGTGGAATTGCAACAACAGTTGCTTCCCGAGCTCTGTAAGATGATTGAGCCAGCAGGCGAATACCTTCATGAGTGCGGATATGTCGGGGTGGTCGGAATTGATATTTTGCGAGATGGTTCGGACAACATGTTCCTCGTCGACGTGAATCCCCGCCTGACTGGCATAACGCCGTTTCTGATGGCATCCCGGATTTTTGCCTGCGAAGGTTTGAACGAAGGTATTTATCAGGCCAGTTGTCGATTTAGGGGCAGTTTCAGTCAACTAGTTGATGAGGCAGAATCTATCGAGAATGCGAGAGTCCTGGTCCATTCGGCATTTGAGTCGGGTAGCGATGGAGATATAACGACGGTCTGTCATCTTTCGGTTACCACCGATTCGCAAGATCGTAACCAACAGGTCTTGCAACAAATCCTTCAGTCCTAGAAAGCACTCTGAATCGTTCGTTTTAAACGGCTCGGGGTATCCATTTGTCCTTTGAAAACTAAGTCACTTACATCGGGTCCCATTCTCACACACGTCAGGGATCTAGCGTTGCCGTCGAGCATCGGTTTGTTTTTTCAAACCATGTACAACGTCGTCGATTCCTTTTATGCCGGTGAGATTTCAACGGCGGCATTGGCTGCACTCGGGCTCAGCTTTCCAGTTTTCCTTCTGATCATTGCCACCAGTGGTGGCTTGTCCCGTGGTGCCTCGGCCTTGATTGCCAATGCGATTGGCAGTCAAGAAGAGGACAAACAGCGTCGTTACATTGCGCAAAGTATTTCCTTGGGCCTGGTGGTATCAATGGTAATGACTGTCACGGGGATTGTGGTCGCGAAACCCCTTTTTCAGTTGCTTGGTGGGACGGGGGAATGCCTGTCCATGGCCATGGCTTATATGATCCCAATTTTTATTGGTTCCGTTTTCTTTATCATCACCAGCCTGAGCAATGCGATTCTAATTGCTTCGGGTGATAGCAAGACGCTCAGCAAAGTTTTAGTGGTAGGTTTTTTTCTCAATTTGGTTCTTGATCCATGGTTCTTGTACGGTGGTTACGGCCTGTCGGCGATGGGGATCACGGGGATTGCGTTGGCCACAGTCGTCATTCAGATTGGCAGCAGTCTGTTCATGGTTTCGACGGTGGTTCGTCGAGGATTATTGGAACTCAATTCTTGGCATGTGCTGTTGCCAGATTTGAAAACCTATCGAGAAATTGCCGAGCAGGCGTTACCGGCAAGTTTTAATATTATGTCGGTTGCCCTGGGCTTTTTTGTAACGACCTATTTTCTCAAAAGTTTTGGAGATCAGGCCGTTGCTGCGTTTGGCGTTACGACTCGAATTGAACAAATTGGTCTGCTTTCCACGATGGGTTTATACGCAGCAATCATGGCCCTGGTTGGGCAGAATAATGGAGCGGGAAACTTTGACCGAGTTCGCCACACGATGCGAGTTGCTAATCGAATTGGATTGATTTTGAGTCTAGTGACCTCAGGGATGATCTATATCTTTGCTCGGCGGTTGATGCAGGTTTTTACCGATGATTCGGCAGTTGTCGAAATCGGAGTTGAGTGTCTGCATATCATCATGCTGGTTCAGTGGTCTTATGTGATGACTTCGACACACTTGGCAATGTTACAGGCGACTAAGAGACCACGTTATGGGTTCTTTGAATCAGTGCTTAGAAAGGTGCTGTTGCCGCTTCCATTTTTCTGCGTGTTTGTGTGGGCCTGGCAATTTGAGATTGCTACGGTCTGGTGGATTATTTCGGGGACCAATGTGTTCATGACAGTGATCACCGTTGTTTATGCTCAATGGGTGTTGAGGAATTTGGGAATAGCGAAGATGGGAG
>JAALLA010000074.1 GCA_011087765.1 Pirellulaceae bacterium | reverse complement strand
GAGTTCAACGGTGGGTTGGTTTCGCTTCTACGTTTCCACTTATAGAATACGGCAACGAATTGAGATTCGTCTCCCCTTTTTTAGACTGGGGTTTCGCTCAGTAAAAGTTTAAACTCGGTAACTCAACCGTTGACTACCTTGGCTCAACCCTAACATCGGAGAAATCATGCGTCGTTGGTACATGCAATTTTTCCGCGGCCGACCATTCAGCGGTTCCAACCGGCGCTGGTGGGCTGGCGTTGCTGAAGCTTCGCTCGCCGGCATCCTAATGCTTGCAGGCGTCGTCTCTCTCTGTGTCGTGCTAACGGTGACCGTGTTGAACTGGGAATCGGATGCTGCGAATAACATTTCGACCTTAGTAATTTTCCAACTCCTTCTGTCCGTTGCTCTAATTATTATCGGGGGATTGTGGATTAGTCGACTTCTCTGGCATGTCGGTGTGTCTGCCGAACGCCGCGGAGCAATCGCGACGCGCAAAAATGAAATTGAATTATTGAACGAATTGAGGCGGCAACGGCAGGACCTCCCGACTGTGGCTCGCGACCAATTCCCGCCAAAAGTTGGGAAAAATTTACCCGTTCGGTTGATCCCATCGCCACGGAATATCTGGGGCCTAGTGACCACGGGAATCTTCAGCGTAATTCTCGTTGCGATTGGAACGGTGCTGTCAATTATCGTCGCCGATTCGTTTGGTGTAATGACCAATGATTGGTTTCAGAAATTGCAGTGGAATATGACCGACAACCCGCTCGAGGATCTCTCCAATCGTCCCTGGTTAGCCGCCGGTTGGCTATTTCCAATCACGCTCGCCGCGATGTGGTCAATCTATCAGTTTTTTCGGCAGCTCCTCAAACTAACGGGGATAGGTTCAACTTCATTAGAAATCTCGAACTACCCGCTGACTCCCGGCAATTCCTATCAAATTTTCCTATCTCAAGCCGGTCGGGTAAGGTTAAAATTATTGGACGTGGACCTAATTTGTCAGGAGGAGGCGACTTTTAATCAGGGAACCGACATTCGAACCGAGATAACCAACGTGTTTTCCCAACGCTTGTTTCGTCGGCGCGGAATTGGATTGAAGCCCTCCAAACCATTTGAGACTGAGTTTGACCTTACGATTCCAAGCGGATCGATGCATTCATTTAAATCCCTCAACAATCGAATCTTATGGAAAATCGTAGTAACCGGGCAGGCAAAAAACTGGCCAAGCCTCGAGAGAAATTTTACCCTGTCGATTCATCCGCCGGCACAATTGGAAACCAAACCGAAGATACATTAACAGACCCAATATTGGAGGTTGGTTTTGAAGACGGCGTTGACCAGTTTCAACCAGGTGATTTCCTTCGCTGTGAATACTCGGTTAACCTACTTCCTGAGCACGAGATTCATGCGATCGAAACTTCGGTAATATGGATGACCGAAGGCAAAGGGGATACCGACATCGGCGTCCACCATTTTGAACGCCGTTCCAAGCAGGCTTTGACCCCGGATACTTTTAAGCAACCCCAGCGAATCAGCACCGTAATGCCGGCAAGTCCCTTGACTTATGACGGAAATATTTTGAAGATCCGCTGGTGTATCCGTGTACGACTCTTTCTGCCAAACGCCCACCAAGTCACGCACGATTGCTTTTTCAGCCTGGGGGAAACAAAGTCGTTTTCCAAAATTGCGGACGAACTTCAAACGGACGCCACCGCAACCACCGATTGAAAAGATACCAACCCTTTCGTTAAAGTCCCCAACTGGAATTCGCTTCCCATGCAGATCGAGCGCAATCCATATTCCACTTGCTTCACCGAACCTGGGCAACTTCCTTATATTTTCCCGGAATCTGGGCAACCCCAACTCTTGTTAACAGAATTTGAACAGCATGGCTTTCAGGGGCAAATCATTGGACCTCATGGATGTGGAAAAACGACCTTAACCATGGCTCTGGAGCCTTCACTACGCTCCCAATTTTCCATGATCAAGCGAATCACCATTCGCAAAGATGGCGCGGTATCGGGTGAGATTCGGCCCAAAGGCAACCAAAATTTGAACCAAACTACGCTGTTTGTAATCGATGGAATTGAAAACCTGGGCTGGCTACACCGGAAAATTTTTGTGAAATTTATCAAACGCTCCGCCGAAGGCTTGTTACTCACCACCCATCGAGCAATTAAGGGAATCCCCGTGATCTACCAGATCACCCCTAACTTTCAGATATTCAGTAAAATTGTTTCCCAGATTTCACCCAACCAGCAAATTGACCAACAGCGACTCGAACAGATCTTTGCTCAAAACAAGCTCTCGACCCGAGAATCCTTGATGTCGCTATACACTATCTGGGAAGAGGACCGGCAAAGATTCATTTCTGATCGGGATACTCAATCCGCATAAATCTAGTTATCCTATGTGTAAATCTAATACCTACGGCTAAACACGTTCTGGACGTGTTGCTACTGCCTTTTTATTTACGCCAACTAAATACCCCAAGCCATTGAATGTTTGAGCCAAAAAGCAGCTACGAGAAACAAGACCTAATCGACTGCGGTCACGGATCACTTTTCGGACCGGGGAACGCCCAACTCCCGGTCAGTCAAATGCTGATGCTCGATAGAATCAACCACATCTCGGCTACGGGCGGTGTTGCCGACAAAGGGCAAATCACAGCCCAGTTAGATATTAATCCCGACCTCTGGTTCTTCCAGTGTCACTTCCCAGGAGATCCTGTGATGCCCGGTTGCTTTGGCCTCGATGCACTTTGGCAACTGGTCGGATTTTTCTTAGGGTGGAAGGGAAACCCTGGTAAAGGTCGCGCCCTTGGCTGCGGACAAGTCAAATTCACCGGGCAGGTTATGCCTGACGCAAAATTGGTGACCTATCAAATCGACATTAAACGGTTGATCGAAAGAAAGCTAATCATGGCGATCGCGGATGGAACGGTCGCTGTCGATGGCAAAGTCATTTACACGGCTGACGACATTAAAGTTGGGTTATTTACTCCGGCACAAATGAGCAGCCAATAACCGGCGTCCTGAACGCTAGACCGACCCGGCAACGCCGACCACCTAATTTGCCGCTCTGGTTTGACGCCATCATTTATTGCGCAAATCCTTTAGCGTTACCCTTTTAGGATTGCCCTTTAGGATTGGGAAACGTTCATTGAAAAATCGCGATTGCGCCTCCTGGTGATAACCGCCGTGAGTTGCGATTACGATTCTTAGCATTGAGTGACTTTCGGGCACGCTTTCCAATGATTATAAAAGGTTCTCCGCGCGTTCCCTGAATACGAGAGGTAATTCCATGTTTCGTCGATTCACCCCCGTCGCCGCAGCCTTACTTTTGACTGCAATCTTGCTTGCTCCAATCGCAAACGCAGACGAATTAAACGTCCTCTTTCTTGGAGACAACGGTCACCACCAACCCCGCCTCAGGTATCTGATGCTTGACCCCGCCATGCAAGCAGCCCGGATCCAGCTAACTTACACTGAAGATCTAACTGATTTATCTGCCGAAAATTTATCAAAATACGATTCGATTTTACTTTATGCGAACATCGACAAAATCTCTAAGCCGCATGAAAAATCACTTCTCGATTTTGTTGCCCGGGGAGGTGGATTCGTCCCCGTTCATTGCGCAACGTTCTGCTTCCGTAACTCGCCCGAATTAATTTCCCTCATGGGAGCCCAGTTTCAGAGACATGGGACGGGTACTTTTCGAACCGAAATCAGAGGGACTGATCATCCGTTGATGGACGGGTTCGGAGGCTTTGAAAGCTGGGACGAGACCTATGTCCATCACTTGCACAATGACAAAAACAGAACCGTCTTATCGTACCGGGTCGACCAGGAGGGGCGAGAGCCCTGGACCTGGGTTAAGACCTTTGGCCAAGGCAGAGTTTTCTACACCGCCTGGGGGCATGATTATCGCACTTGGCGAAACCCAGGATTCCACAATCTCATTGAACGCGGCATTCGCTGGAGCTGCAACGACGATCTCAGCAAAGTCAATGACTACCTTCAGGAGAAGCCATTTCCGACACCGGAAATGAACGCGCCTCGCACGGACGTCACTCCATTCGAATACCTCGAAGTTGGAAATAAAATTCCAAATTACACTCCAGGAAAAAACTGGGGAACCCAGGGGCAAGCCAAATCAAAAATGCAAAAACCACTTGCGCCTGAGGAATCGCTTAAACATATTGTGGTTCCAAAAGGATTTCACGTTGAATTATTCGCATCCGAGCCTGACATCGGCGGGAAACCAATCTGCATGAATTGGGATGCCCGCGGACGGCTTTGGATTGCCGAGACTCAGGATTATCCAAATGAACTCAAGCCCATTGGAAAAGGGCGAGATCGTATTCGAATTCTCGAAGATACCAATGGTGACGGTCGAGCAGATCGATTTACGGTATTCGCAAAAGGTCTAAGTATCCCCACAGCTATGGCCTTCTCCAACGGCGGCCTAATCGTACAAGATGGCCCAGTGACTAAATTCCTAAAAGATACCAACGGCGATGATGTCGCAGATGAAAGTACAGTCCTCTTTACCGGCTGGTCTTTGGGAGACACCCACGGTGGAGTCAGTAATTTTCAATATGGTTTGGATAACCAAATTTGGGCGATGCAGGGCTACAACAGCTCCCAGCCGATAGCTCAGTCCGAGAAAGGCCAACGATTTCGACAAGGCTTTTTCCGTTTTAATCCCCGGGGCTCGACGCTGGAGTTCCTTCGCTCCACTAATAATAACACTTGGGGACTCGGGCTAAGCGAGGAGGGAATTGTTTTTGGGTCAACTGCTAACGGCAACCCCAGCGTCTACATGCCCATTCCCAATCGTTACTATGAAAAAGTTCGAGGATGGACACCGTCCTTAGTCCTTGGATCGATAGCCGACACGCACCAGTTCGCTCCCATCACCAAAAACATTCGACAAGTTGACTGGCACGGAGGATATACCGCCGGAGCCGGGCATGCACTTTATACCGCGAGAGAGTACCCTCAGGAGTATTGGAACCGCACTGCCTTCGTCAATGGTCCCACCGGCCATTTGGTCGGAACTTTTGTCCTTAAACCAAACGGCACCGACTTTGCCTCAACTAGCCCATTCAATTTGTTCGCCAGCGACGACGAATGGACTGCTCCCATCATGGCCGAGGTTGGTCCCGACGGTAATGTTTGGGTAATCGACTGGTACAATTACATCGTACAACATAACCCAACACCGCGCGGATTCGAAACGGGCAAGGGAAATGCGTACAAGTCAGACCTTCGAGATAAAAAACACGGACGGATTTACCGCGTCGTCTACGGGGACAAATCGCCAAACTCAATCGCTAATCTGGACGTCGCTTCTCCGGATCAACTGGTCAAAACGCTGACCAACCCCACCATGCTGGTTCGAAAACACGCACAACGCCTACTGGTCGAACGGAACCAAGCGGACATTGTCGATTCCTTGATCCAACTCGTTAACGACCAGTCCGTCGACCCGATTGGGCTCAATGTCGGTGCCATTCATGGACTTTGGACCCTCCACGGCCTTGGTCAATTTTCCGGAAGCAGTCCTAAAGCGGAAGCGGCACTTACCGGTGCTTTAAACCATCCGTCACGGGGAGTTCGTCGCAATGCAATTCAGGTCTTACCTCAAACAACGGAATCCACCCATAAAATCTTGACGCAGGATTTGCTGAACGACCCGGACCCTCAAGTCCGGCTCGCCGCATTGCTCGCCCTCTGTGATTTGCCTCCCGTTTCAGATGCGGGGGACGCGTTAATCAAAATGTGGCAGCAACAAGCGCTCTATCAGGATCGCTGGATACCCGACGCGTTTACCGCCGCTGCGGCTTCCAATGATACAAGCTTTCTACGATCGGTTGCAAAGTTCGACACACCGGACGCCGGCCTATTAAAGACAGTTAAGATTGTGACCGAACACTACGCGCGAGGTGGGAATTCGAAGACGCTGCCTCAATTAATTGGGCAACTCAACAACGCAGACCCAACTGTTCTAACCGCCGCAGTGGAAGGCCTCAGTCGGGGCTGGCCTCGGGATCAGCCGCCAACTTTGACCGAACCACTTGAATTGAATCTCAAAACATTGGTCGAAAAATTAGCCCCGACCAATCGGAGCGCCCTGGTGAAACTTGCCCAAAGTTGGGGCAGCGTTGAATTCGCTGATTATGCTGCGAAGGTCTCCAAAGATCTATTGGCACAAGTTGACAATCCAATGCTCAGCCTCGACCAGCGGATTAACGCCGCCCGGGAGGTCGTCTCGTTTCGCTCGAGTGATAACAGGACAGTTAGCGACCTGTTGAGTCGCGTTAACTCTCAGATTGAGCCCGCACTCGGCGTCGGCATCGTCGAGGCACTTGCCTTAAGTCAATCCAAAATAGTGGGGCCAGAACTTGCCACAAAAATTCGCGGCTTGACGCCAAGGATTCGAATGGCTGCCATCACCGTTTTACTAAAGCGACCCGAATCAACCGATTCGTTGTTGACCTTAATTGAAAACGGCCAACTCTTGCTTTCAGAGCTCTCGCTGGAACAAAAACAAACGCTCAGCAACCACCCCGTTACTGAAACCCGAGAAAGAGCGAAAACCATTCTTGAGCGAGGCGGTGCGCTTCCCAATACCGACCGGCAAAAAGTCCTAACTGAGATGATGCCAGTTACAATGTTGACCGGAGATGCAAATGCTGGAAAAACAATTTTCAAGGACCAATGCGCTAACTGTCACAAGCACAATGGAGAAGGTGCGGAAATCGGACCCGATCTAACCGGCATGGCGGTCCACCCCAAAGAGGAATTGCTAACCCACATCATCGATCCAAGCCGTGATGTCGAGGGCAACTACCGGAGGTATACGGTGACCACGTTAGACGGCCTTCTCATTAACGGGCTCCTTGCAGCTGAGTCAAAAACAGCGATCGAACTGTATGACGAGAAAGGTAAAAAACAGGTTATTCTAAGAGAGGACATTGACGAACTCTCGGGTTCAACTAAGTCAATTATGCCGGAAGGGTTCGAAAAACAAATCACCCAAAAGAACATGGCAGATTTACTCGAATTTCTGACCCAGCGTGGTCAGTTTGTGCCCGTCTCTCTACGCAAGATCGCAACGATCTGCAGTGACACTCCAATGTTCATTGGCACTGGCGACGCAGAAAAACTAATTTTTAAAAATTGGGCTGCGAAAACTTTCCAAGGTGTACCCTTTCAATTGATTGACCCCAAAAACGGAACCGTCCCGAATGCGATTGAGCTGTTTGGCCCCCTCGGCAACGTTAGCCGGAAAATGCCGAAAACAGTTGAATTCCCATGCGTTGGCGACATTAAAGCCATTCATATGCTCGGAGGAGTAGGTGGCTGGTCCTTCCCCTACAGCCGAGACGAAACGGTTTCCATGATCGTGCGAATCAAATATGCCGACGGGAAAACCGAAGATCACCAATTGATTAACGGGCAGCACTTCTCTGACTACATTAATCGAACCGATGTTCCAAAATCCGAATTTGCATTCGCCGTTAGAAACCAACAACTCCGGTATCTTTCAATCATTCCTGCACGAAACGCCCCCATGGAATCGGTTCAACTCATTAAGGGGTCTGACAAGACTGCTCCCGTCACGATGGCGATCACCCTCGAAACGAAATAACGCGTCACTTGATTTCCACTAAACTCTATAATTGTGCCGGTAAATGAGAGATTCAGCTGGCAACGTTCGCCGGACTGTACCCTAGAAAACCACCCAGCAAATTGACAAATAAAAAAAGCCGCCAAGCAAAACCTCAGCGTGTCTTTCGGAAACACCCCGGGGAGGACTTGGCGGCTATTATTTCGATCTCTTTAATTTTTGTGCAGTCGTGGAAATTAAAAAATTAGCTACGACCCCGGCTCCTTGCCATCCACCCAAGGACCGGCAAGCTTCATATAGTCAGGCTCTTCCAGACCGCTTCCTTCATCGCCACCGGTCCATCCAGCGATATGATGGGGCTTGGATCGATTCTCTGACATGGTCTCCCAGTTCTTTGCCCACGATGGATTGGAATCACTGACCGTATAATTCTCATCGTCAAAGAAAAACACCTTGCCTTCGCGATAGCTTTGAGCACCAAGAATAACCGTGGTGATGGCAGCCGCACCCAGCAATGGATCATTATTGCACATCGATGGATCGTTGGCATACATCGCATCTACCCAGTTCTTGAAGTGGGCGTAGGTCGTATCTTTCACTGATTCCGTCTTAATCCGTTCGTCCTTCAGTTTACTATTACGAGTCACCTGCGGACGCTCTGGAATAAAATCGAACCCGGCAAATTTTTCACCGGTACCAAAAACCAATGACCCGAAGTGGCCTCGGATAAGCTGCTTGATAGGCGTATTCTGGCAGGCCATCGTAGCCGTCACCAATCCTTGAACCCCCTCTTTAAAATCAGCAACCACCGTGGCTACGTCAGGCACATCCCGACCGTCATACTCAAGAAATATCCCACCGGCGCCGCAAACCCGCCCCGGAAACCTTAGCCCCGTGGCTTTCAGCATCGTCGTCGTTCGATGCACAAACAAATCAGTAAACATTCCGGAACCGTAAGGCCAGAAGCGCCGCCACTGTTTGTATTTAGCTCGATCAAAATCTTCGTATTCAGCCAAACCCTCTTCCACACCAAGCCACTTGTTCCAGTTGATATTTTTTGGATTCATCTCCGGCTCGAGTTCGTAATACCGCCATTGGCCCATCGCCGAATTCCGAAAAAACTCAGTCTGATAGGTAAGGACTTTCCCAAGCTTCCCGGAAGTCAGCATGCCATTGACCTGATCCCAAAGTGGGAGACTGGTAGACTGCACGCCAACTTGCATCACCTTGCCTGATTTCTGCCAGGCCCTCAAAACGGCAATCGCCTCGCTTACGGTTTTGGTCATCGGCTTTTCGCAGTAGACGTGTATTCCACGCTGTAAACAATCGATCGTTTGTTTTGCGTGCCAATGGTCCGGCGTCCCGATACAAACACCATCGAGATCTTCCTTCTCAAGCATCTCGACATAGTCTTCGTATTGCTTTGGCTCGAATCCCGTTTCCTTTTTGATGTATGTGGCCGCGCGCTCAGCGTGTTTGTTGTAGACATCGCATACAGCTACCAATTCAATTTTTTCACCTTCCACCTGGAGCTTCGTCATTCTCTTGACGTGAGCCCCAAATCCCCGCCCACCCGGGCCGATAAAGCCAATTCGTAAATTAGCATTTGAACCAGTAGAGACACGGGCTTTCGAAGTCCCCGACAGGACCGATGTGGCTGCGATTGCCCCTGCCGAGGTCTTCAAAAACCCACGGCGATTAGATTGTTTGTTTGACATTTGTGATGACTCCATGATTCGAATAATACTTTTAAAAATCCTATCGCAACCGCATGAAACTTTCCACACAATCTGAAACAACTCTCAAATTATTATAAAATTTCATAGAAATTATCAAGCCAACCTCAACCGACACTAATTGCGATCCGCATCTGACAACAGAAGCTCTTGAAAGCAGGAATCAACGCCCCGTACAAACCGAGGGCGAACTGAATTCACCTAGATAAGGTTGCTACTTCCCTAAAGACCTAACTCTATTTAATACCCACGGATTGCAACCCTCAACTACGGTTGACGGACACCGCTGGTTTGTCCAAGATGAAGATGTACCCGATCTTGTCCGATGTAGTCGCAATGTCTTCAAAAAAGCGTTTTTTCTGCGTTCGCGGATTCATGAAATCCGGCACCAATTGGCTCGGCAGCCTTCTCAGCAGCCACGAAGCCATCAGCGTTGTTGGTGAATTTCACTGGGATGAAGTCGTTTCAGCTTTCAATAATAGCTTGAAGCAATTACCGGTCTATCAGTCGGAAGATGCCAAAGAGAACGCTCGGTTTAATTTCGAAGAAATGGTTCGTAAGACGGTTGAGAGCTATGCTGAACCAACCGCAACGCTTATCGGCGAAAGAACTCCGACGACGATTATCCCAATCCCAATTAGAAATGTTCCACATATTTCAATTCTCCGAGATGGCCGGGATGTTCTCGTGAGCCGCGCTTTTCACCTCTACAATAATCCGGAAACGACTCGATTATTCGATCGAATTCCGGAAATGAATGAAATGCTACAAAAATTCCGCAGTGATCCATGGTACTTTCAAAAACATCCAGAGGACTTACTTTGCCATCAGGAGATGGTTCGAGATTCCATTCGTTTCTGGAGTGAACACCTAGAGCGGGACGAGTTAGCGGTTTCGCTATATCCAAAATTGAAAATTAAATTCGTGCGTTACGAAGACCTGCATCGCGATGTAAGTCAGGAAAGAAAGAAGCTGTTTGAATTTCTCGATGTCGATCCAAGTAAATCTTCAAAAATCCTAGGGCATCTTAAACCCGGATTCAAAAAAGAAAGACCGTCCGAGTTTCTGCGGAAAGGTTCGGTTGGCGATTGGACCAACTACTTTACCGAACAGAACAAAGATTGGTTTAAAGAGTATGCCGGCAAGCAATTGATTCAGTACGGTTACGAAACATCATTCGACTGGTAAAAGAATTCAACCATGGAAAACCCAATTCCGTCAGAACAACCTAACTCGGCCTCCACCTCGATTCCCCAATCGAATGCGGCTCAGGAAGCTCCTGAACCTACGATTCATCTTGACCAGTTCCTAAAAACCTGCGGAGTCGCAACGGGCGGACAGGCAAAACGGCTGATTCAAGGAGGCGAAGTGGCCGTCAATGGCGAACTCGAAACCAGACGTCGTCGGCAACTCCGCGTCAATGACGAGGTAGAACTCGATGGCGTGGTATACGTCGTCGCCCTTGGCTAAACCAAACAGGGGCTAAACCAAACAGCGGCTAAACCAAACAGCGACTGCCTCGCTCGCATCATCCGGCTTAAATCGCCTTTGAAGGAGGATCAAAGAACCCTTCCATAAACTCAATTGCTCGCTCCAGCGGGCGGTCGACATGTGGGGTAAGCGGTTCAGCCCCAGACGGCTGATCTGAATTTTCTTCGTCCAGTTCGGCTTCCAATTTTTTAATATTTAGCTGATTAATTTCCTGAACCATTTCAAGCTGTTGAGGCGTCAGTAGCCCTTTCAACTCGCGAACGTAACGCACTCGGGAATTTTTAAAAATATCCTCTTCGGACAACTCAATTTCCCAGCCTTCATTGGGCTGAATGCCCCAAATTTTGGTTTCTTTTGCGATTTCGTCATACCGGTCAATATGCCGGCCACTGGGTCGCCAATAACTTGCCGTTGTCAATTTCAAAGCGCTCTCCCCTCTTTGAATGGGGATCACGTTTTGAACCGTTCCCTTACCCCAAGTTTGCTCTCCAATCACCGTCGCTCGCCCATGATCCTGCAAACAACCGGAAACGACTTCGCTCGCACTTGCGGAGTTGCGGTTGACTAAAATACAAATTGGCATAGTTGGATCGGTTCTTTCCGGGCTCATCGACACCATCTCACTATCAATCTTTTGATCACGAACTTTCGTGGTTACGATTGTCATCTTTTCAGGCAGGAATAAATCACAAACCTCAACGGCTACATCAAGTAAACCGCCGGTATTATTCCTCAGATCAATAATCAAACCGTCAACCTTCCCCATCTGATTTAAGGCGTCTGCCAACTCTGTCGCGGTGTTGCGGCCGAACTGCACTAAACGGACGTAACCAATATTGGGATGCTCCTGAAGATGAAAATCCCAACCACTTTCAATGCGGGAATCTCCGTGAACGCTGTCGACCTTGATTTCATCCCGCTCGACTTCAATCTTGATCGATTCACCGGAACGATCGAACGTAATCTCGAACGGTTCGCCAACCGGGCCACGCAGTAATTTAACCACCTCGCGCTGATCCAACCCATCGACCGAATCGCCGTTGATCTCAGTGACCTGATCCCCCGGCTGAAATCCACTCTCTGACGCAGGCGAACCCGGCATTGCCGCCAACACCGTCAGTCGTTTCGTACGTGGGTCCATTTCAACATAAACACCAACTCCTCCGAATTCTTGACGCATGTCTTCGTCAAACATCTGAAATACTTCACCAGACATATACATAGAATGTTCATCAAGATCTTTCAGCATTCCCTCCATCGCAGAAACAAACAGATCTTCTCTTGAAATGCGTTTCAACGATTCTTTATCGATCACCTCAATTGCTTCCGCAAATAGATTTGCATAACGATTCCGCGAGGCAACCGAATAACAGGCTAACGATACAACAATCGTCAAAGCGATTAATAGCAGGTTTCTTGGAGGCATTCAAAAACTAAAGGGTTGAAGATCTCTGGAGCAGCCAACGAGTGAGCACCCGTTAATACTTAAGTTCTACCAAATTCTCCGGTTCTTGTCCGTATCGGCTCCCACAACTCATTACAAAAAAAAAGCCACCGTCAAAATATGACGGTGGCTTTGCTAGTACTTTCAGTTCTTCCGAGGTCGGAAGTTGTTCGACGCTGGAACTAGTTTGGCAAACTCTTGAATTTATAAGTCGGGTTTCTTGGATCAAAATCTGAATCCTTGAGCCCAACATTCACCTTAATGTTCACGTAGGTGTACTCTTCAATAAGCTCAGGTTCTTCCCCTGGTGCAGAGGGCCAATCGTAAGCTGCAAATCGAATTGGCAATCCTAACTCATCATCGATGAATACTTGTGCTTTGTGGAATTCATACGGAGCTCGTTGATCTTCGTGAATAAGCTCAATTACAGAACAAGAACGCTTGTTGATGGTTGCTCCATCGGAGTAATTGACGACACACATTCCTGCAGCACGATCCCGCTCCGCTTTTTCAATCAGTTTGATGATCAAATTTTCAAGTCCAGCTTCGTAAACCGGCTCTCGCTGACCTCTCATCATAAGTGTTGACGTTGGTTCGAGAAGAAACGATTTCAATCGTAACAACGGAGCGCCAGCACCTTCATGGACCCACGCCTTATTATCATCTTTCCCATCGACCCAAATCACCTCTCTACCAGCGACCTTAGCCGGCTTCATGAATCTCATGTAAATACTGAAAGGAGTCTCAACGCCAGACTCATCTCTCCGCGGGCAGCGAATTTTCGCTCCCATGTAAGTTGTCGGGCTAAGCTCGCCATTAATCCGTTGCCGCTTGACTAAGATCGCAGTGTAGTCGTTTACCTCGCGTCGCATTCTTCCGAGGGCCTCTTCCGCGATTGAAACCGCACGATCAAGCGGATGCTTAGGCGCAGCAGGCGCAGCTTTGGGATTCGCATCATTATTGTTGGGTAGCCGAGTTGCCACCTTCGGTACTTCAGAAGACTTATTTTGAGTTGTCTTCGGAACACGAAACGTGGGTGACTCGGTCGCTTTGGTTTGATTCACAGAATCTGTCTGGGCCATTGCTTGAGTCCCCAGAACTGAGACGCCGATGGCGAGAGACAATACCATCTGAAAAGAACTTCTTAATCGTTGATGCATCCGATCCTCCGTGATCTTGCTTTGTTGACTCGAGTGATCAACAATTCCAAATTACAATGTCCGTTTATAATTATGGTTCGAGTCGGGCGTATCTTACCGCCTTCCTTCAATTTCATCAATTGAAGTCCCCAAAGCCATGATGTTAAATACCTTAAAAACCCTACTTGCTAGCGTGCAATGAAGCATTTCTTGGATACCGGTCTTATCGCCACGAAGGGCATACGCTCGATAGTTGCATCACTTTCCCAACGATAAGCATCGTTACCAGTGGTAAAGTTTGCCTCAATTTGCCGTCAAACACCAACGGTGGATCGTCATAGGCCTAATAACCGGAAATCAATCTCCCAACTAATTTTCGATTTTTTTGTCCAACGAGATCGTGACAAGAAACCGGCGTCCCAGATTCAGACTAATTGCCCAAACAACAATAACTTAGGCCAACAATAACTTAGGCATTTACCGACGCGTCACAGGGAAGATATATATTGATTCGCCGCTGATCGTCGATGGACTGGGTCAACACCAGATCCCCACCGTGTGCGCGAACCAGGCTTCTGGATAAATTAAATTCGACACCACCAGAGGTCTCATTGGCTTGCGTTCGTATATTTTGACTGTTTTCCGGCTGGATACTAATTCCAGTCCCCTGATAGCCAATTTCCATATGGACAAAGGTCCCGTGCGAACTAATTTTAATCCGAATCAATCGATTTTCGTGAAAACTTGCTTTGGCCGCTAAATCTAGCAAACCGTCAATCGCCCTGGTAATTTGCAACCGGTCAAATTCAAAACAAACCTTTCGATCTATTTCGTCGAGCTCGATTTCGACTCCCTCGAAATCATTTTTCTCTAACCAAGTCTTGAGGGAACGGCTGAGGACTTGATTTAAATCATCGTTTTCAACCATCAACTCAGGAAAATCTTTGAGAGATACAACTTTACTGAGCAGATCAGCCAATTTCTCTTGCTTCGCCTTGACGGTGTTCCAACCTCGACTAACCAGCTCTAGGTCTTGATTGGCAATTCCAGTATCCAATAAAAATCCACCACCATTAATCACCTGAAGAAAATTATTGATCCGATGATTTACTAAGAGCGTCGTTTCTCCCACCAACTCTGAACCGGTCGGAAAAATCTCTGGACAGCCTTCTCCATTCCCTAACTCAAAAACAAAGTCATTTTCCTCATAGCGAATTCGATCTCCATCAGAAATAGCGGCCATTTCAATCAGTTCACCGTTCAACTCGACGCTCTTCTCATGATGGGCGGAAAGCAACAGGTAATGTTCACCAACACGAATTAAAACGGCAAAAACAGTTCCATCGGATTGAAGCTCAAACGGCAATTGAACGACCGTCGTAATCAACGAGCCGTCGCCTTCGACAGTTTTTCTAAATTGTGGAAACCTGTTTATTGACATCAATTAATCTTCGGAAGTTTGGAAGACTTGTATTGGCAGGGCGAAAATTGCCGGCAACGAAAAACCGAATCCTGTTTGAATCGACGATTCATCTATCACTCAAGCCTCTTTACACGGTAGTTAATGACCACCATGACTGATTAGGCTTCGTCTTCGTCTTCGGGAGGTGCGTCGAAACTTGGTGCAGTCGGCTCGTCGAAGTCATCGACAACATCATTGTACTCGGGTAACCGATTCAATGACGCTGCATCGAGGTCAAGATCATTCTTAATTGTGGACTGAATGTCAGAAAGCCCCTTCCGAAATTGCTGATAAGTCCCGCCAAGTGTTCGGGCAACCTCGGGCAATTTACCACCAAACAAGACAACTGCCACAACAGCAATCACCATTAACTCACCAACCCCTGGACTGCCAAGTCCGAAGAAGCCGAGTAACTGATGCTGTGATGTAAGAAAGTCTGCCATAGAGTGGCATTTCCAGATGAAAAAAGTAACTGAGCCGTCGCGTCTAACTAGGAATCAAAGCGTGTGCCTAATCGAGGCTATCGCTATCGTCCTCGATAGCACTTTCGGCAGGCGCTTCCTTGATCCCGGTTTTGAATTCATTCACACTGCGTCCCAAATTTCGCATCAAGCCGGGCAATTTAGCGCCGCCAAATAGCAACAACAGAATCGCCATGATAATTAGTAATTCCGGAATACCGGGCATACCAAACGCGAGGAACAAGGATTGAAGAGGAACAATTCCGGTCATGTTTAACTCGTGATGAATAAATGGCCGCTACAAAAAAAAACGGGCATTGTAGGAAATGACAACGCTCTCATATTCTAGAACTCCAAGGTTAACTGTCAAACCCTTCTGATGAAACATAGCTCAGACCAAGTTCAAATACCCATTCAACGACCGCTTTAAACCGTATAGGTACCCTCCCAGTATCGGTATGATCGGTCTAAACGCAGCAATCGCCCACGCCAATGACCCCAATCACGCGATTCGTCAGGATGTTGGCCTACCCAGTTTCGTAAATTTAACCACAAACTGGACGGTTCCGCGCCTTCTTCGATCAATGACGCCACGGACATCTCCCATTTTCAATTGGCGTTGGTCGTGAACTGCCCCGTTTTAAATGCCCAACTTTTTCCCTGGGACCCTTCCACCAGCACCCGGAAATAATAAGTCGTTCCCGGACTCAACCCATCTAATACAAATTCCGTACTCGCGTTTTTCACGTCGACCGCAGCAGTTTGAAGTTGCCAAGTTCGATCTCCATTAAACTGCTCACTGCTCGCGCCTTTCTTCTCTGTATTGTGTAATTTACGTTTTACGAACGTTAAGCAATCTGACTGGCCGTAATAAAGCGTCGCCTGCGTTTGAGATCCGGCCTGAAGCCCAGGATAAATCACGACTGCGCTTCCCTCTTTGATTCTGACAACCTCTGGATTACCAATCTTAACCGGTAACTCAAACAACTGGCTTTCGTATTTCGGTTTTAGATAAATCGGTAACGGACGTGGCTGTTCTCGGAGTCGTACAACGTTAGGACCGGTCGTCATTTCAACCCCTCCCGTTCCCATCGACAACCAACCTTCATCCAGCACCCGCACAAACCGGATGGTGTCAGCCGGGGCATCTCCTAAATGCAGTGTATCTGCAGCGTACCATTTCTTGTCAAACCCAGAAAACCGGCCTCGCCACTTCACTTCACGCACCACATCACCAGTTCGTTCGACATTGGGTGGACCCGGAACTTCGCAAAAAGAACCGGCACGTAATCCAAGCTGCCCCCGCTTATTTTTTGAGGGTCGACGACCTGCCGCAAATAACATCCATCGTTTTTCATACTCGTCAAACAGATAACCGTAGAACGTATCGAACCCGTTGGCAGACTCTACTCTCAATGCCTGAATCACTGATTTCGGATGCCGCAAATACGGATCCCAATTTCGAATTTTCACGCCAGAACCCTCGTGACCAAAACCACTAAATTCAGCTTTAGGATTCGCCGTAGCCAGTAAATGTGGCATGGTAGAAACCGGCGGCAATTTTGCTGCGTTGCGATTTGCCGCCCACATTGAGAAATTTATTCCGCCAGCAGAAAGTCCCTCCGCATTAAAAGAGGCGCCAAAGTAACCAAAAGCCGTCGTGATTGGAGAATAGGATGAACTCTGACGAACACTCTGAGTCTCAAACACCCAAAGCTTCGGCTCTTTACACTGGGATGACTCGTAGCGCGCATGAACGGCCGCCGGACGCCACCTCGCGCGAATCAACCGCGCACCATCGATACCCGGGCCGGCAGCTTCCATTTTACAAAACTTTGTTTCAGACGACCTCTTGGATCCTAATTTGCGAATGGAAATAATTTGCAAACCGAGAGAACCAGCTTCCAATGGCATCACAATCGACTGCGGCTTTCGACCATCGCTCACTGACGTCGCCAATTCAAACTCGTCCTTCCCCACACGCACTTTCCAAGTGCCCCCCGCCTCACTTCGCGGGACATCGAAAAAGATCGTTAACTCGGCAGCACCTCGATTGGTTTTCCATAAATACCAACGTGCTTCACCCAAACTTTTGCCACCTGCTGCCTGTAAGCCTTCAAAATGACTGGAAATTAACAGACGTTCTGATTCCGGCGATGGATGCTTTCCGATCGCTCGAAAAGCTCCTTTATCAAAGAATCCATTATTAGCGTCCAACACCAGGCGCCCGTTAATTGGAAGTGAACCAAAATAAGAAACTTCGCTCCCTACACCGTTGATTTGTGGAGTAGAAAACAACTCCACTTGTCCTAACGCCTGCTCTGCGTGCCAACCGGCAACGACGAGGACACCGCAAATCAAAACACGAAAACACATCATTCGCTGCTCTCCACTTTCAAACTTTTCAACCCGGCTTCCCTCAAATATTTTACTAACCGCACCGCATTAGCGAGACGCTTGCCTGCTCGTCCTGAATGGGGCAAATTCAAATCATCCAAATCGCACTCTTCTTTGACAAATTCACCTAGCGTTCGCCGCGAATCTTGACCGTTAAAATTAATCGATTTCAAGGTCATCCAACGTTCCAATTTTCCATCCACGTGTTCCAGCATCCGAATGCCGCTTGGATGGTGCACCACCAAAGTATCCCCGTCCTTTAAAAAACTACGCCACCGTTCGCGAAACTCATTAACCGTTTCGCAATTTTCAAAATGGTGAGGTGACAATCCCAAATGGGAAAGGAATGAATTCGTCAGGGGTCTCTTAGGTTTTAGAAAAGCTTCAAAATTCTTCAAATACGGTTCCGCGCCTGCTCCTAAACGATGGGCACTCCAAACCAACGGCCCCCGCTGTGCCTTCTGGCGATCACTCTCTACAGCTTTTTCACGACACTCCAATTCCCCGTAAGCAACTACTATAGATTTTTCAGGATAGACCAACCTCGCTGGAATATTTAAATTCCGCCCTGACTTTCGTCCCCCGGAGTAATGGGAGGACCTTACCAGTGGGTGGTCAAGTTGCCGCTGAACCATTGTCTCAAACGCGCCGATCAATTTGTCTAAATCAACTAATTCCGGTTCGATTTCTCTCAGTGCTTGAACAACCGCTTCCAAAGTGGACAGCGACACGTCATCCGGCTCTAAACGTATTCGATAATTACCCGGCTCAGTTGGCAGCAATTGGTAATGAGGTAATTTTTTCAACTGTGGCAAATCCCGAACCAGCGTCTTCGCTTGTGGCCAGGTTCCGTCGATCACAACCAACTGCTTTGGCTTCTCATTTTCCGGAAGGTTGGCAAGCGTCGTTGCCGTATTGGATGGGTATAATAGCCCTGCCGATGAACCCAACCCAAGATCGGCGCTGACTAGGCTTTTTGAATTCCCGCAAACTAGCTTGGTTCGATCTAAAGCAGCACGAACCATTCTGGCCGTGTTGAATGGGTGATCTCGCTCACTAACATGCTGAACGAGTACGATCTCAGTTTCATTCTCAATGCTCGGAATCAATGCGCAATAGCACTGCGACTGCGGCCGGAAACATCGAAAGCAGCGTGTCCGACTTGGCACTGATACAGAACCGCCCCGCTGACGTGCATCGTTGAGACGAATGGTAGTGCTCCCCATCGAGGAAATCGCTGGACTCAATCCACTTGATAATTCAATGGCGGAAATGCATGGGAATCGAACCCACCAACCACATGATTTCCATGCGGCTCAACGGTTTTGAAGACCGCGGCCGGCACCAGCCGAGCAAGCACTTCCAACTGAAATATGACCGGTACTTGACTAAACAAATCAATCCTACCGGCCCTGCGA
>JAALLA010000073.1 GCA_011087765.1 Pirellulaceae bacterium | reverse complement strand
GATCTTCGATCGAATTCAGATCAATTGTCAGGAGTGAGTCCTTGGTTTGAAGAGAGAGGGTGCGTTGATTTTCGTTGATGATTACTCCGCTTAGAAATCGTCCGTCATCGAGTGCAATTACACTTACTTGATAGTTTTGAGCGACGGAGGCACTTGGGGCGAGGATGTTCTCCAAGAGATAGTTTATATTCTTTCGATCCGAGCCAGTCAGGTCCGGACCAATTTTTCCTCCTCGACCGAACATGATATGGCATGCCGCGCAATGCGCTTCATAAATTTTCATTCCCTGCTCTCGGTTTCCCGTGGCCAATCGAACCGCGGTCAACTTTGTTTTAAGTTGATTCATTTTTTTCTCATTCTCTATCGAAGTGGAGCGAATGGCACCCCAGTTCGACTCCAGCAATTCAAGCAGCGCTGGCTCATCGAAATTGCTGATTTGCCGCGCGTGTGAAGCAGAAATTACTGATTTGGGAATTTTGTGTGCTTCGACGGCGAGAAGTAATTTTTCGGCCCAGGATTTCCGCGTGACCAGCGCGTTGATTGCGGTCGATTTGCCCTCCGGGTCCATATGAGGGTACCGGTTCAGGATCACCTGTGCAGCGTTGGGTGTGTCGCATTTGGCCATCGCTTTAACTACCGCGGTAGTGAGGGCTTTGTTATTGAGATGAGGACGCAAGAATTTGAACAGCTCGGTATCCTTCGATGAATTAGCCAATGTGATAATGGCTCGGCGGCGCGTGGAAGTATCATTCTTGCCGTCATTGACGATGCTCTTCAGTTCCTCAATGGTCCGGCCTGTTCCAAAGACGACATCCAGTTCTTCTAACAAACGATTGATGTGCGGGTCTCGCCGGGAAGATAGAACTGCTTTGGTTGCAGTCCAATCCCGTGGCGTGGGAGCTTGATTCCAGCCTTTCAAGGCTTGGGTCATTCCAAGAAGAACCGAATGGATTTTGTCTCGTTCGGCACCTTTGAGCTGAACCGTTAACTTGTCAACAATTTCCGGCTCGGTTTGAATATTGAAAGTGAGACGCCGGGCAATGTTTTGCGTCAGCAAGGGAATGTGTGAATCGAAAGCCAGGTCGATTGCGCGACGGGGTAATAAGTTGGCGATCGGTTCATAGCCATACCAGATCAGTTTCGGTTGCGTTCGATCCTCGGCATCTTGCGATTTTGTGGCAAGTTCTGCCGCCAGCCGGTGCCCAAATTCGGGCGTGAATCTTGGGATCGAACCGGCAAGGTACAGGCGAACCAGTCCAGATTCGTCTTCTTTTGCGGTTTCGAGGATGCGTTCGAGTCCCGGATTAGAAATTGAAATACGGCCATCGGTGAGTAGTCGGACCGCCCATGCACGCAGGTGCTCATTTGATTCGGAAAGCCGATTAAGCAGCCAAGATTCTTGATCTGGGAAACACGAATAAGAAGCCCACATGATTCTCAGTTTTGTTTTCGTGTCCCCTGCCAGTTCAAACGCATTTTGGAATTTTTGTATCCATGGGTGATTTTTTAGGCTCGATAGGTCATCAGATTCAGAGTCGGAATTTCGTAAAGAGCTGCTTTTAGATTCTCTGGAAATAAGTTCCTGAAGACGTCGTCTCGATTTTCGCACAACCCATTCGTTTGGGTCGGATAGATTTTTAATTAGCTGGTCAACTGACGCGTTTGAAATATCAACAGGGTTGGAGGGGACTGCATCGCCATAGGTTATTTTGAATATTCGACCGGAGGTTCGGTGGATTCCGTCGTTCTCATGGCACTCGCCGATGTCCGACCAATCTGCGAGGTAGACTTCGCCGCTGCGACCGTAGATCATTTCGATTCCGCGAAACCAGGGGTCAGCAGACTTGAAATAGTCTTTTCCGTGATGAGCGACATAGGAATTGCCGTCCCGGTGAATGGAGTCTGAGTTAATCCGGCGCCCGTGAAAATTTGCTGTAAACAGCTGATTGTGAAATTCTTGTGGCCATTGGTTGCCTTGATAGATCATCAGGCCGGTGTGGGCATGACCGCCCCCGGCCTCGTCAGTGCCGTCGGACATTTTTTGATTGCGTCCAACCGCCCAATGTTCTTCGCCTACATCCCAATGAAAGTGGTCGGCGGTTTGGTCAATCAACTGGTAAAGGTGTGGATTGAAATGGGCGCCGTACATGCGTTGATACCGCGCGTTGGGAACGATATGAAACAGGTGACCGATAACGGTATTGATCATGAACATCTCTCCGTGCTCATCAAAATCAAAACCCCACGGATTCGTTCCCCCTTGAGCGACAATTTCGAATGTGTGGTCGCCGGGGTGGAATCGCCAGATTGCACAATTCATGGGGGTGCGTTGGGAGTCGGTTGCTCCCGGGGCACCAACGAAGGAGGTAGCCTGAATCCCATGCCGACCATAGAGCCATCCGTCAGGGCCCCAGCGGAGACCGTTGACAATATTGTGCCGAATTACATCGCCCTCAAAGCCATCTAACAGAACAATTGGCTCACCGTCTGGGATGTCATCTTGATTGGTATCCGGGATAAACATCAGGTTCGGTGCAGCCGTCAGCCAAACCCCGCCAAATCCCACTTCGATACTCGTGAGTTTTTTCGCTTGGTCCCAGAAGATAGTCTTTTTATCAAAGGTGCCATCTGCATTGGTGTCTTCGAGAATTAAAATTCGATCATTCAAATCTGTGTTAAAATTTTCCCCGCGATCCGAATACGTATTGCATTCTGCTACCCAAAGGCGGCCACGGGCATCGGTCGTCATGGCAATCGGTTGATTTATAGCTGGCTCTGCTGCAAACAAAGTTGCCTCGAAACCGTGAGGCAGCGATAACATTTTGAGCGCTGCTTGCGGTGGCGTTTGCGGGATTGTCAGCGGTTGCGTATTGGGCAACTTGGGCGAGTTCGTATCGACTTGCCCATGCAGCTTACTGTCGACCGAAACAAGAAAAATTGAAACAAAGATGCCCACGACGGCAATAATTGCAAAATGTCGCATGTAGAAATCTCAGTTGGTGTTGCAGTGGTAAATTAAATTTAAATGTACCAAATTCTGAGACTGCTTGTGAAAGTTGGAATGAGGCGAGTCGACGTTTCAGGGGAGCGCATAAAAAAAGGTAGTTGTGCGGGATCACAACTACCGTTTTCTATAATGGAAAATCCTGTGGCAAAACGAGGAGTTTCAACAGAGATGATTCAAAAAAATCATAAGAGTCCGGCATCATGCCGCCTTCTTTTGATCCGAATCATTTCTTTCATTCGAGTTTTCAGGTTCACTAGTCTTCATAGGTTCAAGCTCTTTTCTGAGGATTAACATGTCAGAAGGTGCTTGAATTCCCAATCGGACTCGGTCTCCCGAGACCCGGACGATTGTTAAAACAATCGAGTCGCCCAACATGATCTTTTCACTTTCCTTCCTGGAAAGAACGAGCATATCGAGTATCCTTGGTATTAAGTGTTAATATGATTGCGAAATCTATTGCGACAGGATTTTAGGTGCCATCGCGAGCACCGTTCTTTTAAATCGCTCACCGGATGAGCCATAAAACAGAATCGAATTTTTATCGGTTTCCCAAACGGCCGTTAGTTTGACGCTTCTCGGTCCATGAAGGCAAAAGAAAATGCCACATGGTCGGTTGCCTCTGGTGAGAATTCTCTCGGTGACCTGAAAAATACCTTCTTCGAAATCGTTTTGCTGACACAACGTATGAGATACAAATTGTCGTAATTGCTGAATGTTCTTGATCTGAATTGGATCTTGTTGCATTCTCGGCACTTCTCCTCCCTAATTGATTTTGAGCGGCGAAATTCACTTCGAATGGTGTAACCTGTTTACAAATCAGGTTGACAGTTGGAAGTATCGGCAGGATGGGTCGTTTGCGGGATGTAAAAGTGCGTATTTTTCGTAGCTTATTTTGATAGGGTAGCTTTGAGAAAACAACCAATATAATCCGATCAAGCAAGCTTTACCGGACGCTCGTTCCATTCGGTACTACGGTGCAAACTAGACGCCTACCTTTTTTGGCGACGGATTAATTTTGGCATGGTCGTTGTAAACGAACACCCGATATGATTTCCCATAGAAAAAATATAAGCTGCCTTAAGTCGTTATTATGTTTGTTGTTCGTTGTTCGTTGTTCTTAGATCGATTGTCTTCAAGCAGGTTGCGGTCGCTTGCTTTAACATCGTGATTGCAACTCAGGTCGCGATTCGATTTTGAGATCGCGAGAACACTAATAAATCATTTTCAGGAAACGTTGTTTGAATTTTAGCATTGAAAGTGATATTTTTCGGGGACCGGTTGATCTCCTACTTTATTTAGTGCGTCGGCACGAGGTGGAGGTTTCGAAGATTGCGCTGGCTGATGTTACTGAGAAATATCTCGAGTACATTGATGTCCTGAAAGAAATTTCAATTGATACGGTTGGCGACTTCCTCGAAGTCGCGAGTATTTTAATTGAACTTAAAGCCAGAGCCATGCTTCCCCGACCCGAGGCGGAGGAAGATCAGGAGACGGAAGTAGCTGACCCACGAAAAGATCTCGTGCAGAGATTGTTATTGTTCAAGCGGTTCAAGGATGCCAGTTCGTTATTGGAGGATCAGGGGGTTGCCTGGCAGAAGCGGTATGCCCGAATGGCGGATGATTTGCCAACGCAAAAAGTCGACATGGCAGACCAGCCAATTCACGAGGTTGAGTTGTGGGATCTGGTGAGTGCTTTTGGTCGGGTTTTGAGAGACAATCGTCCAGTTCCTCAGGCTAATATTACCTACGACGAAACTCCGATTCATATCTACATGAAACGGATTCACGCGAGAATTGTGACCCACCAAAGAGTGTCGTTCACAGATCTATTTGAAGCGGGAATGCACAAGTCGGCGATGGTGGGTATTTTCCTCGCAGTTTTAGAATTAACGCGGCATCACAACGTGCTCGCCCAGCAATCCGATTTGCATAGCGAGATACAGATTGTTCCCAATGATGGATTTAGCAAGGAACTCGATGTCTCAAATATTGACGACTATAACCCACATAGTAAGACGTTGCCGACAGGCGACCCGGGGTCAATGGTCGATTGATTTTTCGAATCGAATGAAGTTTCAAGTTTAGCGAACTACCGTTGGTGTTCGATCCGGTTCATCCAGGCTCAATGCAGTCGACGCGCTTTGTGGGGGCTCGAGAATGGTAACTGATTTAATGAGGTCGATATTTTTAAATCTTTCTAAAATGTAATCATTACCCTGCTTCTTGAATTTCCCCTGAACATTTTCATTTTTTGGGTTTTCCCCATATTCGGTATTTATTTTCTTAAGCACGGAACTTCCTGTTTTGATCTCTGCAAAAGGCACAAATGGGCTTCCTCCACCGGGTTGAGGGATGTCCAGCGAATCGTTAAGCCTGAGGTTGCAGAACATTTGTACGGAGCGGCTGTTGGGATTTCCCGTTTGAGCGAAGGAGAGCGTGCCCGGGATATTCTTCTTTCCTACTGAAGGATCGTCTGGAATGGTCGAATTGCGCCAAGCGGAATTGACTGCAGGATCGCCATGAATTCCGAATTGAAACATGAACCCGTCGATTGCTCGGAATATTGCGATATCACTTTCGAAATATCCAACCTGAATCATATTATAAAATCGGTCCGCTGCGTGGGGCGCCCAGTCACGATGAACGGTGATTGTGAAATCTCCTTTGGTGGTCTCAAATTTAGCATCAAAGGTGGCGGGTGCTGTTGCCGTTGCCAACTCTGGTTTTAAGAGCGCTGGATTAAGAGCAGTGGAAGTCTTCTTTAGTGTTTTTGGGGTTAGTTTCAATATATCCAATTTGTTACCGCGACGATTGGTTAAGCAGCCAGATTGCGAGAATGTAAAACCGACGATCAAGGTCAATAAAAGCGAAATTGACCATTGTTGTTTACGATACATTTCCATCATCCTTGAAGTATTGTGGAGCTTAAACACGGAGGGCTAAAGTGGCAGTCAGGTCGGACTTGCCGGAAGGGTAGCAAAAGCAGCATTCGAAACCAATGTCGAGTTTGCGAGGATAGGAAACCTTCTTACTCGGGACCAGGTGTCGCGTACGATTCATGCGATAGAGCGAGTTGGTGAGCCGGGATTTTGCAGTGAAGGTTCATGAATTGGGAAACTTTGAGAGTTTTCCCATTATTTCTCACTCCGATAAGCTTCATCGGCAATCAGTGGAATTTGCTTTTTTACTTAGGCTTCCCCCTGATTTATGAGCTATGCTTCTAAAGCAAGGCATCTACCAGAAGCGTTTATCAGGACATTGAATAAGATACTCCGATGGTTGGAAAACGACGGTTATCTTCGATTACCGCGCGTTTCCATGTAAAGTTGATCCTTGGGGTGAGACCCCCAAGGGTCAGTTTTACGAAATATTTGGTTGATTTAAATCCAAATGAAACAAGCCGCTCAAATGAGCGGCTTGTTTTTTTAGCGGAACCGCTCGAGACGCGGTTTTCTAATTTTAACCAAACGAGAACCTATTTATTGCCGGCTTCTGATTTCGCCTTTTTGAAATCGCCCGCTGTGATAATTAGCAAGCGATCTGGAGCAATGACCTTTTTCATCGCGGCATCGACTTGTTCTTTTGTTAGCGTAGAAATTTTCTCATCGCTCGCATTTTGAAATTCCATGGTTCGTCCAGTTTTCATGTTGGACAACAGCTCGCTGGCTAGTTGGCCGTCTCGAGCTCGGCTGCCGCGACGATTGATGAGAAAGCTCTCCTTGGCTTTTTGTAATTCATCGCCAGTAACGCCGCTTTCGAGCATTCGGTCGACTTCTTCCTGGACGGTCTCGACGACCTTTTCTGTGTTCATCGGATTGGAAATGCAGAACATCATGTACATTCCGCGTTCGTCTTGATCATCCGCCTGGAAGCGAGTCATGGCAGTATAGGAAAGTCCGTCTTTCTTACGCACCCGATCAGCGATCCGAGAAGACAATGGTCCGCCCCCCATAATGTAGTTGCCGATCAGCATGGCTTCATAATCTGGGTGGTTTTCATTGATGTCAGTCGCAACGCCCGCAATGTAAATCGCATTGGCTTTGTCGGGTGTGTCTAGATTTATCCGTTCTGCCTTAATGTCGAGGTTGGCTGGCTCTTCGATTCGCTGGTAAGGCATTTCTGTCTTCCAACCATCAAAGACTCTATTTAATTCCGCCAGTGTGGTAGTTGGATCGAAATCACCAACTACTGCAATTTCGCCGAACTCACCATTGAGGAATTTTTCTTGAAGGTTTCGTACGTCATCAATGCTCACATCTTTTAAGTTCTTGACTTCTTCTTTCATCGTCGGTGTGTAGCGAACATTGTCGGCGGGTTGAGGGTCCATTCGACGGGAGAATTCATTGACGGCCAGACTCATTGGATCGGACATTCCCGATTCGATTCCGGTAACCATCTCACTCTGAATAATCTCCATATCACTTGGATCTAATTTTGGTTCCCGGAGTGCTTGACGCATGATCGCGAGAGCAGGAACTAAATTTTTCCGTTCAGTTTGGAGATTGAAATTTAAAGTCCCTAACGATCCGCTGAAACCAAGGCTTGCTTTAAGATTGTTTAAAGCGTCCTGGTATTCTTGGAATCCCAGTTCTTTGGTGCCACGGGAAAGTAGTTGAGGAAGTAAATCGGCTGCCGCCCGTTTTCCTTTCAGGCTATTCTCATCGCCATAGTGAATGGTTCCACTGAGTGTTACGCGATCGCCTCGCGTTTCCTTTGGGAGTAAAGCGTATTTCATTCCCGAATTCAGTTCGCCAAAAGTCGTTCGCTTTTGAATATTCATTGGAGAAGGATTAAAGGCTTCGCCGGCGGCCATTGCTTCGCGGCCTTTATAGTCAGCGACCATTTTCTTGACATTGTTTTGGGCATCGATTGCGATTCGCTCAGTCTCTTCGGATGGGAAGAAAAGGCCAACAGTTCGATTGGATTGAATCATGTATCTCTTGGCGAAATTCTGCACGTCTTCTTTGGTTACCGCTTCAAGTCGGTCTCGGTGGAGGAAGTACAATCGCCAATCGCCGTAGGATTCCCATTCACTCAATGCCGTTGCAAAACGTTCGGTGTTGGCAAACTGTTGCTCTCTTCCTTTGGAGATTGCAACCACGGCTCTTTTTACGTCCTCATCAGAAACGCCACTCGAACCAATGGTTTCCATCTGTTCGACGAGGATGTTTTTGGCTTTAACGAGATCTTTCTCGACTGGCACTTCTGCGTAGGCGAGCATGATGCCGGGGTCGTAGCCAATTCGGGCAAACGCACCAGCACTCGTTGCCATCTTGGTTTCAACCAAAGCCTTGTAGAGCGGCCCGGATGGTTGATTGGAAAGGACGCGGGCGAGGACTTGTGCCGACGCATACTCGGTGCTGGAAGCAGAAGGGATGTGATAGCCCAGACCAACAAATTGGACGTCTCCTGAGCGTCTTAGGATAACGGTTCTCTCGCCATCTTGAGCAGGTTCTTCAGTGTAGGTCTTGGGAAGTTCTCGCTCCGGACGAGGAATCGATCCGAAGTTTTTCTCGACTAAATCCAGTGCGAGTTGCTTGTCGAATTTACCGGCAATCACCAGTGTAATGTTATCCGGTTGATAATACTTGCGATAAAATACTCGCAAGTTAGTTGCCGGGACACGCATGATGTCACTGCGATTTCCGATGGTTGATTTTCCGTAGTTGTGCCACTGGAATGCGGCGGTCATGATGCGTTGGATCAAGATCCCCTGTGGATTGTTTTCGCCACGTTCAAATTCACTTCGCACAATGGTCATCTCTTTCTCGAGATGCTCTGGTTTGATCCAGCTGTTGATCAAACGATCCGATTCCATTTCGATGGCGAATTTTAAATTTTCGTTAGCTACCTTCGGATCCCCGTCGGGGGCAGGTAGCGTTTCAAAGTAGTTCGTGCGGTCAATTGAAGTGGTACCGTTCATATTTAAAACGCCCCGGTTCTTTAGTAATTCCGGAATGTCTGGGTGGCGATCGGTTCCGCGAAACAGCATGTGCTCTAAAAGGTGAGCCATCCCTGATTCTCCATAGCCTTCATGTCGAGAGCCGACATTGACGGTCATGTTCATCGTAAATTGTGGCTTCGAATTGTCGGGAAACAGTAATAGTTTGACGCCATTGTCGAGGCGGTACTCTGTGATTCCTTCGACTTCGTACATCTTTTTAGGCTCCTGCGCTTCAGTCGTCTGACTGATCATCACAACGGCCATCAACGCAACAGCAGCACGACCAGCGAACCGCCAAGAACGAGGAAGTTTGGAATGTTTGATCACGTGAAATCCTTAACCAAAAGTATCATTGAATGAAGAAGGTTGAACCTAAACACAGGATGCAATAAATCGCGGCTTTTGCAACCGGAGAGGCAGTCGTGCCTGAATTGCCAGCAGTCGTTTTAATTCTGACGAACCACTGCTCCTGATTCTAGCATCTGTTGACGTTAATCGTAAGCGAGGGGGCTTGTTTGTATTCCGGCGGAGATTAGTTTTTAAACTTGGCCTGAGAATCGAATCTGGTGAACGAGACGAAAGGTCGGTGTGAAATTTAAAACATTTTGGAAGCAGTTCTTCTAATCGCGGTGGAGTTTGAGATGCAAGCAGAAGACGATGTGCAAGTACTATCGAGGATCATTAAAGCTCGCAAGACCCAAAAAGTACTCGGGGATGTTGACCATTCGATTCATTTTACCAAAGAAAATATCGAGTATTATAACGGAAAAGTGATCGATTCGATCAAGACGGCGGGGTGGGCTCCCTTTCATTACAATCGAGCTCACGAGGATCTTGCAGAGCCCTGGCGAGTCCATGTTATTTGGCATGAGGATTGCCGAATCATCGCCAGCCGCTTTGAGGATTGGTTTTCCGATGTCAAAGCAACGAACAAGCTTCCAGCCATGTTGTCGGCTTGCGGCGCGTTGATCATCGCAACGTGGCTACCGCAATTTCGTGGTAAAGCTCAGCAGCTTGAAGGGGTGGAAAATTCGATTGGCTTACCTAAGCAGATTAAGATCGATGACGAGCATCTCGCTGCCGCTGCTACAATGGTACAAAACCTATTACTTCTGTTGACCGCTAATTCAATGGGAACTTATTGGTCCAGTGGCGGTCAATTCCGAACGCCAAAGATGTTTGAAAAGCTAGGCATCAGTTCGGATGAATTATTTCTCGGCGGCGTTTTTGTTGAATACCCTGAGACCACTAGCGAGTCGGTTGAGCGGGTGAGCGGCAAGCAACGAAATAACCGTAGTCAAGATCACGCCTGGCTACGAGAGATTCGGTTAACTGAAAATTGATACCTTGTTCGACTTCTGCAGCACCACGTCGTGCTTTAGCAATGAGTGATTTGGCTGTCGTCTGAAATTGCCCAAAGTTAATTTAGAGGCGTCATCAGTTTTGCGTTATTGGCTATTTAAGAGATCCGATGCGGAAACGAATTGGCCCGATTTAACCGCTTTCGACTGCATTTGACAAATCTGGATCGCATCTCGCGCAAGTGCTCCATTGAGAATCTCCGATGGGCGATTTTCTGCAATTGCTTGAGTGGCTTCTTTGATTTCTCTTTTGAATGCAAAGACAGGATCTCCATCGCCAAGTTCCGGGCGATGGACTTGTCCGTCCTCGGTAAGAATTTTGAGTGGCATGGATTCAGGTGCATCGGCGAATGCTTGGAAATCAAATTGAATTGTGGCTCGTTCTAGATGAATTTCAAAGCCATGGGTGAACGGTCGCCCTTGTTGATTAATGACTCCACAGGTGCAGGTAACTGCGAAGTTGGAGTCTTCAAAGCGAAAAATTGAATTGCAATAATCGACGACTTCGCCTCGGATACGGCCGCAGCTGTAAACGCCAGTAGGCATTCCAAATAAGAGACGGATGAAATGAGCATCATGCACATGGAGGTCGAATAGTGGACCGCCAATTACATCGGGGTCATAAAATTTTGTCAGCCATTGAGGGTCAGAAATGACACGTTTAAATGAACCCCCAAGTAAATTTCCGAATTCTCCGGACGCGATGACCTCGCGGGCGTACTGAAATTCAGTGAAATAAGGTAGCACTTGGCCTACCATCAATTGTCGATTGTGTTCTTTGCATGTTGCTACAGCAGCGTCGCAATCCTGGAGGTTGAGGGCGAGGGGTTTTTCGCAAAAAACGTGCTTCCCCGCCTTGGCAGCAGATTGAATCGCATCGCAGTGCATGGCTGGAGGGAGGCAAATATCGACGCAGTCGACCTCGAGATCAGAGTCTGCGAGCATCGCTTGAAGGTTTTCGTAGGTTTTAACACCCGTTAGGTCTATTTGGGTTCCCGGTGGTCCGAAATTACCTTGTATTCCAGTCCAGTCACCCGCCCGTCGCTCCGCTTCAGGTGTGGCAATTGCAACGACTTCGACGTCAGGAAGTTCTTGATAGGCGAGCCAGTGAATCCATCCCATGAAACCTATTCCAGCTATTCCGACTTTCGTCATTTACTTTCCAATCCCAATGTCTAGAGTTCACTAAAAGGTAAAAAAGTTGGCGATTTGCAGGGATGTTACCTAGCAGCCAATCTTTGTTATAACAGGTTGGGGCCCAATGAGTAGGTTTGTTTTTGGGTGGCTGCGCACTGCAGCGTCTGAGTCACTGCCGTTTCGTCATTGCGGAGAGTGAAGTTCTGAAAGGAAATAAAATGCCGATTGAGATGCAACTTGCCAAGATTATTATCAGTGAAATTAATGAGAACCAGATCGTTTTCCTGCGGGAAGTCGAAGGGGATCGGGAGTTTCCAATTTTAATTGGTATTTTTGAAGCAACGAGTATTGATCGTCGGGTAAAGAATATTTCCCGGCCTCGTCCGCTAACTCACGATTTAATCGTCGAAGTTGTCGATTCGCTTGGAGGCGAATTAGACAGCGTCGTGATTACAGAATTAAGGGAAGCGACTTACTACGCGAATCTGCGGATTAAGCGAGACGGAGAGATTATCGAAATTGATACTCGACCGTCGGACGCGATCGCGATCGCTGTGACCTGCTCTCCCCACTTGCCGATTTATGTGGCAGAGAACGTAATTGATGAGGCGATTTCTACGGGAGATTGAGGGGCCCGCCGGGTTCAAGTGAGAGGATTGATTGGGGTGTTTCTTGAGTCGATTGGGGAAGATGGATGCCTAGCAGGTGAGAGAGCATCTCAAGGTTCCTAGAATATCGTTTTGAAAAGAGTAGATTGGCGGGTTGGGAACCCTCGATCTGGATTCGATTGACCAACAACTCGTCGTAGATCTCAAGCTGGTGGGAATCGCTGGGCAGAATTATGGTTTTGTGACCCAACAAAAGGCGTTTCTGAGTTAACTCCCACCCTTCGGCGTGCGGTCGCAAGTGCAATCGAGATTTGGTTGGAAATGGGCCCAGAGTTCGGTCTGGAAAAACAGTCAGTTCAGCGATTTCGGGAATCTGGTAGGACGGGCGGAACAGGCACCAGAGTTGGTCCCAGATTATATTTCTGATGTAATGAACCCTGCGGTGGATCCAGCGGAATACGATTAGTCCGGCAGCCAACAAGATTAAATTCAAAAGCAGGGCAATTGTCGGACTCCAGAGGTAAACTGCTAACAGCAATGCGCAGATCAATTTGTTGGTTATTTCCAAGAGTCCATCAATCATTGGGATTGGAATCAACCACACAATGATCTCAAGAAAAAACTTGATCGTGTTGATAACAATAATGTTGAAGGCTGCGAAAAGGCAAAATAGAAGACTTGATGAAATCGTGAAAATGGAAGCGTGAACCACCGTGATTCCGTCGATGCTGGACGCTTCACCTGGAAACACGGTCATGACACGAACCAGAATGAGGGTGATGATTGCCGCATAGGCCTCTAATTGATCAATTGCCTGTGCAAAGGGCTTGCTGACTTTGGTAAATTTGGGAATCGAAGTCAGGACAGTCAAGCAAAGGAACGTCCAAAATAGGTAGGGATTCCCGAGTACCGGGTTGTCGCTAATCATCGAAGGAGGTAGTTGCAAGTTTCCACCAAACTGAGCTGCGCCGGCGAGTATGGTGATCCCAAAGAATGGAGAGATGGCAATAGGAGCAAGTGGCCCAAGCCAAGCGCTTGCTTGAGCCATGTTTGAAATCTGGTCGATTGCTGCAAGATCGCTGGATGGAAGTGAAGAATCGAGGTCAAGGGAAACTCGATCTGCTTGAAACGTCCAAACGGTACTCGCAAACACTAGAAGCAAAATGCAGCGGGTGACGATGAAAGCGTACACGATAGCCCTCGGTTAAAAATCCAAATTCAGAACGACGGTAATCGTAAAATGACTGCAGCACTCTGATTCAATACAAATTCAGGTTAACTGGCAGGGTGTCGAAACTTGCGGTCTCAGTATAGCCCAAACTTCTGTGGAAGAGTCAATGAACCCCCGCGGTGAGTCAGTTTTACTGATGGCACAGAGGGGAACTTGGAAGCCACTGGCGGTTTAAACTCAAGGGAGGGGCCAGCGATTGCCAGAAGTTGAATGAAGCGGATCGCGGGTGAGAGAATTTGTCTAGACATAAAAAAAACTCCAGCCGTCTCGGGCTGGAGTTCTTTGTTTTATGTTGTGCAGGTAGATCACTCGCGTGGGCGGACAGCACCTGTCAAACCAGAGTAATCTTCACGGTCTTCGCCGTGCCATAGTGGCTGCCCTTCAAGAACTCGTCGTCGAAGCGCCTCGATTTTCTCTTCCGATCCAGCTGGAGCATCGGTGGCCATGAATTGCTCGTCCTGAAATGGAACGAAATCTTCGTCGTGTCCATATTCTAGGATTGCTTCGAAGACGTTTTTTACTTTCTTGTTACCGTTGGACATGGGTATGTACCTGTAGTTGGGCAAAATCTTTTTTTAGGGAAACGAGCCACAGCATGCGATCAAATTCAAGTCGCCAGAATATCGGCGTAAGGAAAAGTGTTTCGCTCAGATGAAGTGGGCTCCAAAAATATTGGCTTGAACCATTCGTGAAATCGGGATGGTCGCGACCAATTACGAAGGCATTATTGACGAGGCGGAATCAAAGTCAAGAAATTTGTTTTCGATTTTCCAAAATGTTTTTCAGCGTCAAAAACGGTCGTTGTTAGATGCCGCGTCGGTCTGGGGTGCGAGTCGAACTGGCTGACGATTGGTTGGCGTGACGGTTGGCTTGAGTTACAGGTTTGGATTGGAAAATGGAACAGGGCTAAGGGATGTTGGGTGACTTTAAATCAATTTAATGGTGCTATCTTCGTCGAGAAGTTAAAAATGACCGATTTTAAGCATCTTCTTGGCTTTGGCTAAAACGCGGAACAGGTTAATCTAAGCTATTAAGTTCGCCGCGGGTGTTGTTCCTGTCATTTCACTTGTGGGGCATTTTGAGCTAATTTACGGCTCGAAAAAAAACTGGGTTTCCACGAGATGGACAGTCGACAGGGCGCAACTCGCCTGGAACTGTGTTGGATTTGTAACCGAAAAGGAAGCGATTAACGAGAATGACGGAGTATTACCAGACTTGCGTCTCCCTTACGCCCCGTTCACGGGGATTTCATTTGATCACCAAAGAGGTTTTGGATGCGGTTCCTGAGATCCAGCGTTTTGAAATGGGACTTTGCAATGTATTTATTCAGCATACCTCAGCAGGTTTAACGATTAACGAAAATGCTGATCCCGACGTTCGGGTCGATATGGAGACGGCGGCGAATCAGTTGTGCCCAGAGGGAAGTCCCTTTATTCACACTTGCGAAGGTTCGGATGATATGCCGGCTCACGTCAAAGCTTCAATTTTCGGTGCGAGTGTGACCGTGCCAATTCAGTCTGGACGTCTGAAGATGGGTGTCTGGCAAGGCATTTATTTGTGCGAGCATCGTAACAGCGGTGGGCCGCGACAATTAGTCATTACACTGCAGGGTAAACTGAAATGAATCACATTCGACTGAACGGGTTGATCACGGGCGTTCTTGCTGGCTGCGTGGGCGGAGTGATTGGTGGGGTCTTCTGCAAAATTCTCTTGAGTTACGGGTTTTACTCTGGCGTGATGCCGGGCGCGCTTGTGGGGCTCTCATTTAGTGCGGGCTGTAGGTCCGGTGGTTGGTTACCAGCGGGAATCTCGGGAGCAATGGGGTTAATGGCGGGGCTACTGGTTCAATGGTTGGTTTACAGTGACTCGCCAACGTTCTTTGAATTCCTAGGCGACTTTCCTACTTATGGACGTATCGCTTGGGTCTCGATTGGTGGTGGTGCGGTCATTGCATTCTTTTTACTGCGCCCCCGCGAGACGCGTTTGCCGCCAGTAAGTCAATAATTGGGTGAGCATTTTTTAAGAATCCATTAGTGTTTCTGAGTGAGTGAAACCTATCGTGTCTTCGTTGATAAGACGTCCAAAATACAATTTCTCAATTAGCGAAATCGGATCGAGCGGTGACAGATAAATCGGTTCAAATCATCGGTGCGAGAACTCATAATTTAAAAAATATCAACGTTGAGTTACCTCGCGATCAAGTCGTCGTGATTACAGGGTTGAGTGGCAGTGGAAAAAGTTCGCTCGCATTTGATACCCTCTACGCCGAAGGCCAGCGTCAGTACGTGGAAAGTTTGTCAATTTTTTCACGTCAATTTTTTAATCAGATTCCTAAAGCCGATGTTGATCAAGTTACCGGGCTCCAGCCTACGCTCTGTCTCGACCAATCCCATCATTCATCGAACCGGCGAAGTACCGTTGGAACGATCACCGAAATTTATGACTATTTGAGATTGCTGTTTGCACGAGTGGGTGATATCCACTGCTATCAATGTGGACAGTCAATCAAGCAGCAAACCCCTCAGCAAATCCGGGATCGCTTACTGGAATTACCGGAGCGGACGAAGGTCATGATTCTCGCTCCCCTCGTAAAAGGGCAAGCGGGACAAAGTAAAGAAACGATTAAAAAAATTCGTCGGGAAAGACTGGTCCGGGCCCGTGTTAATGGTCTAGTTCACGATATTGATCAGCTTCCTGAATTCCACGAGGATCTGGCTTACAGCATCGAAGCTGTAACCGACCGAATTATTATTAGAGAGGGAATCGAGTCCCGGTTACTTGAATCGCTTGAAAATGCAATTCGAATAAATGGTGAAGGAAGCGTGATTTGTTCCTATCTGCAACCTGGCGAGGGAACGCAAAACTCAGATGCCTGGGAAGACCTCAGTTTTAGTACGCGGTATTCCTGCCCGAAATGTGAAATCTGCTATTCCGAAGTCCAGCCTCGAAATTTCAGTTTCAACAGTCCATTTGGAGCATGTGAGTCGTGTTCTGGTCTCGGGAATTTGCTTCAGTTCGATCCTGCGCTGGTGCTTAACCGGCGGCTGTCAGTTTTAGACGGTGCAGTGCTCCCTTGGGCGGGATTGACAAAGTCGAAGGTTAGGAAATTACAAGCCGCGCTTGAGCCGCTGCTGAGTTCTTTAGGTTGCGACCTAACGACGAAATTGGAATCGTTGGCTCCGCCAAAATTCAAGCCATTTTTTTATTCCGTTGATAAAGAAAAATTGGGTCTCCAGGCTCTGCTCCAGAAAGAGCTTGCAACGACCGCTTCCGAGGAGCGACAGTTTGAGTTGGAATCGTTCATATCGGACGTCGCTTGTCATCAATGCAGCGGTTCTCGGGTTTCGCGGCAAGCGCGGTCTGTTATGATTGATGGCCAGCATATTGGTGACCTTGTGAATCTGTCGCTGCAGGAATTAAAGGGGTTCATTAGTGCTGTCGATTTTCAGGATGAACGGAAAGAAGTGGCATCGGTGTTAACAACCGAGATTGTACACCGCCTCAATTTCTTAGAAAAAGTTGGGATTGGCTATTTGACGCTCGGGAGATCCGCGGTTTCACTAAGCGGCGGTGAGCATCAGCGGGTTAGGCTTGCCAGTTCGATTGGAACCGGAATTACCAATGCCTGTTTCATTTTGGACGAACCATCGATCGGACTTCATCAGCACGATAACGATCGTTTGATCAGTGCTATTACGAAGCTCAAAGATTCGGGCAATTCAATTATAGTTGTCGAGCATGATGAAGCGATGATCCGCTCGGCTGATTATGTCATCGACATGGGTCCCAAAGCGGGGCCAAGGGGGGGGAGAGTCGTCGCTTCGGGGACTGCCAATGAAGTCATCGAAAGCGGGGTTGGGCTGACGGCTCAGTACCTTTCCGGGCAGCGAGAGATTGGGGGTATTTCGAATCGCCGGGAAATAAGCGCCGAAAAATGCATTCGCTTATTTAATGCTTCGGGCAATAATTTGAGATCGGTCGATGTCAACATTCCCCTGGGCGTCCTGTGTTGTATTTCCGGTGTCAGTGGTAGTGGGAAAAGCACACTTATAAATCAGACCTTTGCGCCTGCAATTTCACGGGAGTTAGACCAGGGAGGGAATTTGCCATTGCCGTTCGAGCGTTTAGAAGGGGCTTCCCAGATCAGTCGTTTGGTAATGGTCGACCAAAAACCGATTGGAAAGAACCCCCGAGCCTGTCCCGCAACGTTTACGGGTTTGATGAGTGAATTGCGTCGAATGTTTGCTGCTACTAAATCGGCAAAGCGATTGGGATATGGCCCGGGAAGATTCAGCTTTAACACTCGAGCTGGCTGGTGCCCGGATTGCCAAGGTCAGGGGATTCGTAGGATGAACATGAATTTTATGCCAGATATATTCGTTACCTGTGACGGTTGCGATGGGCGGCGTTTTAATGTTCAGACGTTGCAAGTCCGATTTGGAGAACTGACGATCGCAGACGTTTTGGATTTAACTGTGGATCAGGCAAAATTAAGATTCGAGGGGTTCTCTAAATTGTCGCGAATTCTGGAATGCCTCTCTGACGTGGGATTGGGATATCTCAAGCTTGGTCAAGCCTCCAGCACTTTGTCTGGTGGAGAGGCTCAACGCGTAAAACTTGCCACTGAGTTATCGAAGTCGAGCTCGACCGGGCAGCTGTATGTGCTCGATGAGCCAACCACGGGATTGCATTTTGAGGATATTCGGTTGCTGATGGTGGCAATTAATCGGCTGATTGATCGGGGGAACTCGATGGTGGTTATCGAGCACAATGTGGATGTTTTACGGTGTGCAGACTGGATTATTGACATGGGACCCGGAGGCGGTGTGGCTGGCGGGGCCCTCGTGGCGAGCGGGACTCCGGAGCAAGTTGCTGAGAATCCTGATTCATTGACCGGGCGATACCTCTGAAGAATCCGCACCGAGTCAGCTTTTTTGAGTCCCATAGGAATCGTTTTAGGCAGCATGTTGCGTCGGCCGTGCCTTTGAAGTAACTTCGTTCAGGTCCATGCGGGGATTCAGTTTCATCCATTTTCTTTTTCTTGAAATTTTATAAATTCATGACTGTCACGATTCGTAACGCGGTTCCCGCCGATGCGGCAACGATCGCTGAATTTCAGTTGGCAATGGCCTTGGAGACCGAGGGAAAGCAGCTTGAGTTGGAGGTCGTTGGGCCAGCGGTCGATGAGGTATTCAGCAATCCTAACAGAGGGTTCTATCTAGTAGGTGAGATTGCCGGAGAAGTGGCCGGAAGTCTAATGGTGACTTATGAATGGTCGGACTGGCGGAATAGTGATTTGTGGTATATCCAATCGGTGTTTGTACGAGAGGAATATCGCGGACGCGGTGTTTTTAAGAATCTGTACCAGGCGGTACTTGAGCAGGCGCGGGTTCAGAAAGCTGGCTATGTCAGACTGTATGTTGAAACCGATAACGAGCGGGCGCAAAAAGTGTATGAATCGCTCGGAATGAAACGCTTGCCGTACTACATGTACGATACTAAAGTTGACTGAGAACGGACGGATCGACTAGTGCAAATTTCGGTTGCAAAGTTAGTTTGCGTCGGACAGTACTGGAGATTTTGAATGTTCCTCAAGTTTGAGCATTCGCATTTTGAATTGGAATCGAAGGGTTAATAGAATTGCCGCGGTGGCCAACCCCGTGGTCATTCCAATCCACAGTCCAACCCCTTCTAGTCTGGCTCCAAAGCAGAGGTAGGCCCCAACGACGCAGCCCACTAGCCAGTAGGAAACAAGTGTTAGAGCCATTGCGGCTTTGGTGTCCTTGATTCCTCGAAGCGATCCAGAGGCGGCAACCTGAAGGCCATCGACGACCTGGAACAGCGCAGCTAAGGCGAGGAGAGAAACAGCGTCAGCGACGA
>JAALLA010000344.1 GCA_011087765.1 Pirellulaceae bacterium | reverse complement strand
GCTTGGGATTATGTAATGCCAGTGGCAATGGGTTAAACGACAAACTGACTTCCCATCGGCAACTGTTATGCTAGCGGAGTGGTATGTTCTTAAAACCAGCAATTCCAGATCGCCCACCAGGCGATTCGCCAGTCTTTTGCCGATGCTCAGGCCTTCGTCTGTTGCCCCTCTATACAATTTTCTGTTTTCTTTTTACGGCTGTGGGTTGCCAAACAGAGCCTTCAACATCGGATGCCCCCAGTGCTGGCATGGAAACGCCAGTTGAAATTGTGGAGATTAGGGGAACCGATACATCAAAAATGGTGTCAAAAGTCCCGACGATTGAAAAAACTGGTGTAGGAGGGCTGGAACAGCCAATCCCTTCAAGCTCTCGACCGACGGATGAGGAAGTTCAGCGTCCATCTCGTTCCCCCCTCGTTTCATTTTTAACCGACCAAGACGAGCTGGAGGTGCCCGAGTTTACAGATGCCGAGCTCCACAAGAATTTCACGCTAATCCTACTCGCGGCTCAACCAGATTTGAGAGCACTTAAGATATTGAAGCCAATTAGCCACACTCTTTCGGATACAGAGAAATCCGATGCGATTAAACTGATCTTGGCTCAAGACTATAAGTTTTTAAAATTACAACGAAGGCGATCTGAAGTTCTCGAACATGCTCAAAACGAGAACGACATCGAAGGCGAGTTAAGGCGAATTGACGCTGAGACGGTCGCGACCTCGAGGATGTTACAAAGCAAAGTTTTAAAAACAGTCCGTAAAAAGCCGAATCAGTAATTTGTATTCGCGATCGTAGGTGTTAAGTTTCCGAATCGGCGGCTTACGATTTCTGGAAATGACAACTAGCGGCGAAATCAATATTTAACAGCCATGTATTTTAGAACCAATACAAAATTTGAAAAAAGAATGGCTTTCAGTAGTTACCTCTTTATATTTGCACTCGCAGCGGGCGCTTTGTTTTGGCAGATAGATTGGGATTCAACAACTGCGCGGGCCGATTTGATTCAACCCTCAGGCTCTCATCAGTCACTAGCCGGGCAAGTTGATGGATTTGACCGTGTTGGTAAGCCGTTTTTGGAAAACTATTGTCTTGATTGCCACGATGGTCCTGAAGGGGAAGGCGGCATTGATCTATCTACATTTCAGTCATCAAAAGACGTAACTGATTCTCTGGTTCTTTGGGGAAATGTACTTCGTCAAGTAGAGAGTGGCCGAATGCCGCCGGAAGGTAATTCCCAACCTGCTTCCGAAGAGGTTGAGAAACTAGGTGATTGGTTGATGGATGAAGTGGCCAACCACCCCCTGTCCGGCGAGGAGAGCAGTCAACTCCGTCGATTGAGTCGGACGGAGTATGAAAATACAATTCGCGATCTGTTCCGGGTCCCCAGATCCTGTTTCAACAACAACTCGAAGATAATTCAAACGAACGATTATTTTCAACCAGCGACTGGCAAAATGCCTCGCCATGTATTGGCGGTAAGTTGTTTTTGGAATTCGCGTGAACGTTATTCCGACCTGCCAGGAGTCTCAACCTTGCCGGTTGATCCTCCGGTAGAACACGGATTTGCGAATGATCAGGCCGCCTTGAGCCTCTCACCATTATTAATGGAGAGTTACTATGAAATTTCAAATTCTCTTTTAAATAACGATGAATTTGCTCGATTATCTAACCTCTGGCAATCTTTGTTCCAAGCTAAGCCGGGTGAAACTGAAGACGAAATAATCCAGAGGGCTGAGGAGCAGTTGTCCGCCTTTCTTCCAAGAGCTTTTCGGCGGAAAGTCACCGAAGAAGAGATGTCGGTTTATTTGAATTTATTTGGAAATGATTTTCAGAGGAATAGATCTTATACGGCATCTATGATTACGACCGTTTCTGCGGTTCTAATTTCCCCTAACTTTTTGTTCCGGCATGAATTTATGTTCTCGGACACGGAATTAGAAACCAAACCGGGAAATAAGCGAGACGTTGAGTTAGACCGCAATTTCAAAATGGCAAGTCGCTTGTCCTACTTTTTGTGGGGCTCAATGCCTGACGACGAACTGTTCCAGGCAGCGAAAGAGCGAAGACTTTTGACCGATAAGCAGTTGCGATATCAGGTAAATCGGATGCTCGATAATCCGAAATGTAAATCACTTGCCACCGATTTCGGCATGCAATGGCTGAAAGTCCAAGATGCAGCCTCGGTCTTGCCGGACAAAACGCTGTATCCGCAGTACTATGAAAAAAGTAATCAGCGCCCACCTCCTGCTATTTCGATGATGATTGAACAACTACTGTTTTTTGAATCGGTGATGGTTGAAAATCGGCGAATTACAGAATTTATTGCATCCGATTACGCCTTTTTAAATCGCCAATTGATGGATTGGTATTCGCTCGACCCAGAGCAGGTCTTGGGATACTCACCACCAGTTGAGCGGTTTGAGGATTTCTTTCGGATCAAATGGCACAACGGTCATCGTGGTGGTGTGTTGTCTTCCGGAGCCATGTTGATTTCAACATCGACGACAACAAGAACCAGTCCTGTCTATCGGGGAGCCTGGATTCTGGATGTCATTTTTAATTCACCACCCCCCCCTGCCCCAGCTGACGTGCCTCCTTTGAATGCCGCTGCGAGCGAGGTGTCGGAAGAATTAAGCGTGAGGGAGAAATTAGCTAAACACCGTGAAAATGAAGCTTGTGCGACATGCCATGATGTGATCGATCCGGCTGGTTTTGCATTTGAAATGTTCGATGCCGTTGGTAAATGGCGTAGTTCTTACCCGAATGGAAAAAAAGTGGATTCATCCGGAGAATTGAGAGGTGAGGCTTTTGTTGGGTCGGAGCGGTTTAAAAACGTCCTACTTCGGGACAAATCGAAATTTGTTCGTGCGTTTGTTGAGCATACAATGAAATATGCGTTGGGGCGACAATTGAATTTTGTTGACCAACCGGAAATACGCCGGATAGCAGAATCGGTTACAGACCAGGATCTTCGATTTCGCGCAGTCATGATTGAAGTCGTTTTGAGTGGCCTTTTTCGGAAACACTTGGAAGAAATTGTTGAAATCGAATGAAACTTATTGACCGTAGAACTGCTTTGCGTGGTTTGGGTGCTGCAATTGCACTTCCCTGGCTTGAGGCAATGGGGCAGGCAACAACCTCTGTAAACCGCTTGGGCGGTGAGCGTGCCAACCGATTAGCGTTTATGTAC
>JAALLA010000343.1 GCA_011087765.1 Pirellulaceae bacterium | reverse complement strand
ACTGCCTTGACTGCAATTCTCGCCACGCCTGAACGAACCATTTCTAATTGAACTAGGTCATGAGTTTTTCCCTCAGGAAAAATACCGACCGCGTCCCCATCGATCAGGAATTGTATGCTACTGTCGAGACTTTCGAGATTACGACGCACCTGTTTCGAATCGTCGCTTCCACGATAAGTTGGAATCATCCCTAGCCCAGACATGACCGCGCCTAATACCGGAGTTTTGAAAAGTGGGGCTTTAGCCATAAACCTCACCGGCCGCCCCGACGTGATTCCAATAAGAATGGGATCCACTAAGGAGTTTGGATGGTTGCCACACACGAGTACCGGGCCAGTCTTTGGCAGTTGGTCCTTTCCATCGAATTCAATTTTCGGATAGTAAAATCGGACGATCCAACGGCCAATTCGCCTTACTGCCGCTCCCAACATAATTTCGGATTTGCTCATTTAAATCCCACCCCAGTATTTGCTTGCCAAGTTAGAGGAACTAATTGAAAATAGAGGAATTAATTGAAAATTACCGCCGTGAGGCAATTCGGTTTTATACTCCCCATAGCCTTATTGCGAGTTAGGGTAGGAAATGATGCCAAAGAAATGCAAAAATTTATCAAGTTCTATTTAAAGTCGGTAGATTATGAGTTGGTATCGTAAATTTTTTAAAATACGCATTTTTCATCACTATCCTGCGAACAGCGAAAGCTGCTTTCGACAAACAACTCTTACTTGAAGTCAAATTAAGCCCGGTTCTAATTTCATCCATCAAGCTTTGCTTATTGGGTTTACCATTCGGTTGAAGAAATTCGAGCTTATCGTCAGGGATATTGAACTTTAAAACCGGAATATTGTCTCAAGTGTCTAAGGGCCTGGGATTAAAGACCGCCCCTTTTGAAAGTTAAGTCCTGATATTCCAACTGTTGCCTGAAGCAACGATTTATAGCCCACTTACTATCAACGCGGGATCTTGTTGGATGAATTGCGACTTCGCGAACCGCATGAAAACTACAATCGTTCTCATGGTGCGAGAGGTAAGAAAACACGTTTTGACGCCCAAATTCTGTTTGAACTAGGTATGAATTACGGTTAAACGAGCGTACGGCAGGATTTCAATCGCTTGCCAAATCTTTAGTCAGGCGCCGCGTATTATGGTTCTGGATACGATCGCTGGAACGGTTAAGCGTTTGAGGCATTCCAAAAACATGCAATCTACTAACAGACAAAATTCTGCAGCGCATTTATCGCTCGAAGCCAAATCCTCGGCCGCAAACGACCTCTTGCTGAGCGGTTTCGTACTGACCGCTCTAGGCCTGTTTCATATTTTAGTTTGGTTAATCCTTGGAGGCGAATGGGAGGGTCCAGTCTCTTGGAGAAAACCAATTCTGTTTGGAGTCTCAACCGGCTTAACACTTCTCTCAATTGGATACTTTTTCGATCGGTTAATCCCTTCCAACAGCGATCCCTGGCTTATTAGAATTCTTTCAATCGCATTGGTTGCCGAGGTTAGTTTAATAACGATTCAGCAGTGGCGAGGACAGGCATCACATTTCAATCATGATTCAACGATCAACACTTGGATTGAGTACTCGATGACAATTCTTATCGTTTTGGCAACCCTCATCTTGTTACAGATTACCTATCGGACTTTCAGTTATCTAAACATGGCTACGGATCTCCAATTTTCAATCCGCGCCGGAATGGCATTCCTAATTATTTCCTGCGTCATTGGCTTCTTCGTTCTCTGGAACGGAAATCAACAAATGCAAGCAGGTGGTGATCCATCAACTTTTGGAAAGGCCGGCGTCACAAAATTTCCTCACGGGATCGCAATCCATTCACTACAATTTTTCCCATGCCTTTGTTTCCTCTTCGCCAAACTCGGACTCAACATGAAAGAACGGATGAGATCATTACAATTTCTTGTGGCATGGATGAGTGGACTTTTGGGTTTCAGCTTGATCCAAACCTTGACTGGGAACGCACGTTTTCAATGGACGTTTGCCGGCGCCTGTCTGTTTGCAATGTCGACATTGTTTTTACTCCCAGTCATTTGGCTTGTGAGTAAAACTCTACTTAATAATGTTTTCGTAATGTTAGACAACCGCCGACTGAATGGACAGTCCGCCGAGAAAAGACAAACCACCGAGGGGCGTTAAATTTATAGAACCAACAAAACTGAAACGGATCGATTCGCAAGGTGATATTCACTTAACGGTTCGATTTCACATTGCTCCACGGCAGCCTGAACCAGCGTACCAATCGTTCTCATTCTGGATAATCGGCGTGAGTCCTCGATCCTTCGCGCCCTCACTACTCACTCAGCCTGCCTGATTGCACAACCTGCCTGAATACTATGGTGCTGCTCTACTGATTAGGCTAATTCAATATGACAATTTGAATTTCGGACTAAGGCGGCTCATCGCTTTACAAAGATATTTAAACACCTAAAGCTTCAGAAAAAACGATCGGGGGGAAATCATGCCACTCTTCTAAATCGAGTTTACCCGCGCGAGAGTCTGCGACTAGTTATTTCTTGTAATCCCAACCAACGCTAATTCAAAGGGTTAAATATAGATCCAAGAAAAACAATATTACCGGTTTCAACATTAGAGATAGCACAGAAGAATGGCCGATCAATTTTCATTGATGGAACTTCTTCCATCGAAGCCATTTCTGTAGCAAGGGCAATTACCGTAACAGCAGCCGCCTCCGCACCGTCTTCCTTTACTTCAAGGAAGGTGTCGTGTATCACCTGCGAAATTCCGATTCTCACGTCTGGATTTATTGAGCTAAAACCCATCGTTTCTTGAAATGCATTCTTCATTCCCAATGACTTCAAACTTGGTATGAGGTCAAATTTCATTTTTATTTTAAAACGGGGCACTTGTAAATTCACCTCTTGTGCTCGCATTTCCGTTTGTAGTTTGACAAAAGACTCTGGAGAAATAGATTTCTGTAACGAGTCGAGTCCTTTTTTGGGAAGGATAAAACTCATCGCCATTTTTCCATCACCGAAAGGAAGTCTTACTGCTTGCAATTCGTCATTCTCTACAAAATGATAGCTTCCCTCTCTCATCATCAGTGGCACTTTTATCTGAGTGCTGTCCATCAAAGTGAAATTAGACGGCTGGGTAAATTTTGCATCAAATGGGTTTTGCCAAAGCCCTTTAAAATAAACGGCGTTCACTAACACCA
>JAALLA010000004.1 GCA_011087765.1 Pirellulaceae bacterium | reverse complement strand
GCCGCTTTTTAAACCACGCTTAAGAGAGATGGATAGCTATGAATGCGATGCGACTAATGCCGGTTATCTCGGCTGTATTTTGTTTGCTGTCCGCGGTGGTGAACGCTCAAGAATTGACCGTAGATGGGGTGTTCCCGACGGATCGAGTGCTGAAGGTTGAGATCGATGTTGACCCGGAAGACTGGGAGTCGATTCGTTACGTCACGCGGGATATAAGAACTGAGCTGGGGGCGGAGCGTCAGTTTGGCCTCGTAGAATCACCTTACGAGTATGTTAAAGCTGATGTCACTATTGACGGAGTAAAATTTAAAGAGGTGGGACTTCGGAAGAAAGGGTTCATCGGTTCGCAAAGCACCAGTCGCCCTTCGTTCAAAATTAAGCTCGATTACAAAAACAAAACGGCTAGTATTGGCGAGTTGTCTACATTGACGCTTAATAACAACCAGCAGGACACAACACTGCTTAGTCAGTACATGGGATATTCATTTTTTCGGGGAGCTGGGTTGCCTGCTCCGCGTTGTGCGTTTGCGAAGATTACGTTGAACGGAAAAGATCTTGGCGTTTACAGTCACGTGGAATCAGCCAAGAAATCGCTCGTTGACAGTAGTTTTGGGAATTCGGAAGGCACGCTATACGAAGGGACCGTTGCCGATTTTCATCAAGACTGGGGAGCTAGTTTTGATCGTAAGTTCGGGAAAAAGGATTATGGAAGAAAACAGATTGAAAAGTTAATCGAAGCGGTGAAATTGCCTGAAGGCAAGTCGTTTGAAACCTTTGATGCTGAGTCTGCGATGAAAGAGCTTGTTGCCATGGACGAGTTTTATCAGTTTTGGGCGATCGAGAGTTTGTTGGGTTTTTGGGATGGATACTCTGGGAATCGCAATAACTTCTTTTTTTATGTCAATCGCTTGGATAATAAAATCTACTTTATTCCATGGGGCGGCGATTGTATGTTTCAAAAATTCAGTATGGTCGATCGCGATCCAAGATTGCCACTTTGCGTTAAGACGAAAGGTATTCTTGCACATCGACTCTATCAAAATCCAGATTCTCGTGAACGTTACCGCAAAACGTTGGTGAAATTGCTGGAGGAGCATTGGGATGAGGATGCCTTGTTGGCGGAAGTAGATCGGATCGAGGAGTTAGTTCGCCCGTTTCTGTCCGATTCCCAAAAGCGACGGTACAGCACACGGAGTGTTCAGTCCTTTATAAAAACAAGACGTGAGGAGATTGATTCCGAAATGGCGGATGGAATGCCGGAGTGGTCACGTGATCCTGGCGACGCGGTTGTCATTACAGAGTCGTGGGGCGATCGGCGGCGCAGTTCGAAAAAGTCAAACCCAGATGTTTGGATGGCGGCTAAGAATGGCGACATGAAATTATTGAAGGAATGGAAAAAGAGCGGTCGTGATTTAGACCAATCCAATGGCGACGGAACGACTCCGCTGATTATGGCAGCGCTTGGAGGACAATTCGAAGTTGCTAAGTACCTGGTTGAAAATAAAGCAAATGTCAATGCGATGTCGCGTGACCGGAATGCGGTGATTCATAGCGCTGCGTTTTTAGGGCGGCTTGAGATTGTGCGGTTGCTGGTAGAGCACGGTGCTAATGTTCAGGTGAAAAACCGAGACGGTGCGACGGCGGTTCAAATTGCTTCTCAGGAATTTTCTGAGGTTGCCGATTTCATGAAAATGGTCGACCGCATGCTTGATCTTGATTTAGATCTAAAAAAAGTATCTGAAGATCGCAAGAAGGTCGTTGAATATTTGCGTGGTTTGGAAAAATAAACAATCGCTATTGAGAGCCGTACTTCGGTGACAGCGATTGTGTTCAATGAGTTTGAAATGGTTTCATGAACTTCAAGCAAATAACAATGACGCGAGGGCTCGTGCCTGGCATCTTTTGCTTGGCAGTTTTGCTCGGTATTTGGCTCGCATTTTTTTCATCTTCGCCGAGCGAGCGTTTATTAGCGATTCGAACATTCGGGCTTGGATTTTGCGCATTCGGAATCGCGCTGCCTTTGGGAATCTTGACCGCGTGGGTTTGCACGGGGAAAGGATGGATCTCAACTATCGTTCTGCTGGGGACGGTCGCCAGTTTGTTCATTCCCATGTTTATCCATGTTAGTGCGTGGGATGCTGCTTTTGGAAAGTTAGGCTGGCTGACTTCTGTTCAGGGGCAAATTCTAGTTCCTCTTATTCCTGGATGGTGGGCTGCAAGTTGGATTCACGGAATTGCAGCATCATCTCAAGTCGCCATTATTTTTCTAGTGGGTTTGAGTTTGGGGGGACGCGTTTTTGAAGAACAAGCCCTGTTAGATGCTTCGTCTTTTCGTGTGTTTTGGAGCGTGACGATTGTTCGTTTCTGGCCGTTGGGCGTGCTGGCATTTTTATGGGTTGTCGTAGCCTGTTCCCGGGAGATTGCCGTAACGGACCTTTATCAAATTGGCACTCTAGCTGAACAGATATATTTAGGTTACTCACTGGCCGGTACCTCGGCGGGCGTCACGGGTCTTGAAGTTGGGGTGGGCGGTGTTAGTTACGGATTAACGCTTAGTATGCTGGCGGTGTTGATTGCACTTTCGATGGTCTTGTTTTTTGCAGTAACGCAAACGGAGTATGAGGCTGGAGGGTTCCGCGCTGGAAGAGTCGAGCGCAATGGATTTACGAAGAATCTGGCAGGCCTTGGGTTGGTGGTTGTTGCCTTCTTAATTCCGATCGGAAACGTTGTTCTCCGGGCGTGTTTTTATGTCCGTCCGGTGGAGGGAGTGCCAACGCAGGGGTACTCGGTTGTCCAGTGTTTTTCGGCGATCCGGCGAGCTTGTTTTGACTATCAAGATGAATTTATTTGGTCCACTATCATCGCTTTTGCCTCGGCGAGCATGATTCTGTTGTTAGCGACTTGGATCAGCTCGATGGGACGAAGGTTTGCTTGGGTTCAACTGCTATTTGCAGTGACGCTTGCTGTGTCCTTTGCCGTGCCTGGACCCTTGTTGGGGACAGTGATCGCCTCGGTGACTGGGGCGGCGGACGGCCGGTGGTTCGTGTGGTTGTTCAATTACACTGTGTTCGCCCCCGTGCTTGCTAATTTTATATTTTGTTGGCCGTTAGGTGCGCTGGTAGTATGGTTTGTGTTCCGAAAAATTCCGGAGGATGCATTGGAGAGTGCCCGTGTTGAGGGTGCTGGAAAAATAACCAGGTACCTTTCGTTAGGTATCAAGGCAAATTGGCTGCCGCTGCTGGGGTGCTGGTTGATTACTTTTGCCTGTTGCTTTGGTGAGTTGTCTGCTTCGCAAATGGTTCGCCCTGCGGGAATGGATACTGTCCCGCGAAAAATGTTGGGGGATTTGCATGCTGGCGTTAACGAATTGACGGCGGGGATTACGATTGTCACTGTGTTGGTGATTGTTGGGATTTCTGCCGCGGGTTGGTGGGTGGTTCGTTGGAATCAGAGACTTAGCGGGCGAAATTAATCATAGTGTTCTTGGTGAGGTTGAATCGATGTACTTTCGGCAGCTAATCATGATTGCATTGTTTGCGTTTGCGAATTGTTGCGGCAGCGTCGCAGCGGACTCACTTACGTTGTTAGTCAATGGAAAAGAGGTGCAACTCGAGGGCGAGATTTTAATTGAAGCGAAGGATAATAGCCTCTATTTCCGAGAGGTTGACGGCAAAATTTGGTTTGTAGAACCTCAGCAAATAAAAGCACGCGTCGATAGTGAAAAACCGAGTCCGGCGCTTTCTTTTAAAGCAGTAGGCCAACGTTTGTTGAAAGAACTTCCTGCTGGATTTCGAATCTACGAAACAAAACACTATGTCATTGCGTATCAGAATGAAGTTGCGTTTGCCCGCTGGATCAGCGGGCTCTACGAGAGTCGCTTATATCGTGCGTTTGAAACGTTTTGGGAAAAGAAGAAAAAATTTAAGCTAAGCGATCCTAAGTACCCTTTGATTGCGATTGTGTTTGGTTCCAAAGCTCAATACCAACAATACGTTGACCGGGAACTGGGCCCTGGTCAAACCATGGAAGCTTACTATAACCTGCAGACTAATAGAATTGCGCTCTATGATCTGACGGCAGATCAGCGTAACCCGAATCAGCCTTTAACCAGTAGGAACATTGAGCGGGTTTTGCAGAATCCGAATTCAACCTTTTTAGTAGCCACAATTATTCATGAGGCGACTCATCAGTTGATGTTCAACCGTGGATTGCAGACGCGATTTGCAGAAACTCCGTTATGGTTGAACGAAGGGATTGCGATGTTTTTTGAGGCTCCCGATTTTCGCAGCAAGATAGGTTGGCGGGTGCCGGGGAAAGTGTTTGAGCTGCGGTTGAATCGTTTTCGAAAATACCTTGCCAATCGACCGGCTGATTCGTTGAGAACGTTGTTAGCTACGGATGAGCGTTTGCGAAATCCGGATTCAGTTGATGATGCCTATGCGGAGGCCTGGGCGTTTAATCATTTTTTATTCAATAAGAAATCAGATCAATACGTGGCATACCTCGAGTTTATGTCAAAGAATAAAGCTCTTGTGAGCTACACGCCTGAGGAACGGATTGCTCATTTTGAGCGTATTTTTGGGGAAGGTCTCGCCGAATTAGATCCTCAGTTTATCGCTTATATACGTGACTTGAGGTAGAGAAATTAACAGTTTGAACAAGGTTCTTGTTTTTGCTGCCCAGAGTTCGATGAATCACTTGCGTCGGATATTCCGTGGTGGTTATGATCAAGTGACGTTGGAAGTTTTTATTAATTAAACCATGTGATTTTATTGCTTTACGGAGTTAAAAGATGCCGTCGAATTCGAAACCAGATCGCCGCAAGTTTATGTCGACTTCTGCCAAAGTTGCCGCTGCGGGCACCATTGGATCCTCAATGATTCCGAAGCCAGTTTTTGGGTATCACAATAGCGATAACGACAAATTGAAGATTGGTTTGATTGGTTGTGGAGGTCGAGGGACGGGAGCGGTTTTAAACGCAACCAATGCCGACTCCAACACGTCCGTGACCGCTTTGGCTGATGCTTTTCCCGATCGGATAGCGTCTTGCGCAAAATCACTGTCTAAGCAACTCCCTGACCGATTCAACGTCGACAAGGATCACATGTTTGATGGAGTGGATTGTTACAAGAATTTAGTTGCCAGCGATGTCGATGTTGTCATTCTTGCAACTCCGCCTTACTTTCGTCCGATGCAATTGAAAGCGGCAGTCGACGCCGGAAAACATGTCTTCTGCGAGAAACCTGTCGGAGTTGATGTTCCCGGTGTACGGTCGGTGATGGAGTCTTGCAAAAAAGCGGCGGCCAACGGGCAAAGCGTTGTCTCTGGTCTTTGCTGGAGATACGATCTTGGCGTTAACGATATGATTAGTCGGATTAAGAACGGTGAGATCGGTGAAGTTAAATCGATTCAAGAAAATTACTTAACCGGTACGCTATGGCATCGCGGTGAAGGTACAACTAATCCAGAGACCAAAGAATTCAGGAAGTGGTCACCGATGGAATACCAGTTGCGAAACTGGCTGTATTTTAACTGGCTCTCAGGCGATCATATCGCTGAGCAGCACATTCATTCGATCGACAAGGCTCTGTGGTTGATGGATGATATTCCGCCGGTTAGCTGCTATGCCACGGGTGGGCGACTGGTCCGAACGAATGAGAAGTGGGGGAATGTGTACGATCATTTCTCCACTGTTTTTGAGTGGGAAGATAGCGATGTTAAAGCTCATACTTATTGCCGTCAGATGGCGGGGTGTTTCAATGAAACCGAGGATCATATTGTCGGTACCAAGGGGACCGCAAAGATTCTCAAAGGCCAGATCATCAACGAGGACGGCAAGGTTTCTCATAAGAAACGCAATCCAAGTATGTATGATGTGGAGCATCAGCACCTCTTTCGAAGTATTCGTGAAGGTAAGCCAATCAACAATGGAACTTACATGAGTTACAGTACGTTGATGGCTTTGATTGGACGCGATGCTGCCTACACTGGTAAGAAGATCATGTGGGAAGATTTCATGAAGTCTGAAAAGAGACTGGGGCCGGATGATATTTATAACGCCGAAAATTATGTTCCCGATAAAGTAGCTCGGCCAGGTAGTGAATGGTAATGCTCGATAACAGAGTATGCGTTTAAGTAATCAGCAAGACGACGGTGAAAGCCGTCGTCTTTTTCTTTTGCTGAATGGCAAGCTCCAGGAGAATGGTGGATTTCGTCACGTTTCATGGTTTCTGCTTGAGCCACAGCCTATTACTTTTGTAGAGCCCGCGCATTAGACTGGAGGTGCCCCTGGTTCGGAGAGTATTCGCATCGCCGGGATCAACAAGGAATTTTTCCACAAAGAAAAGTATGACAATTGGTATTTATTACAGCGACTATCTGCAACTCGACAAAATTCTTAATGCGCAGGAACTGGAGAGTGAAAAGAAAGGCCAGATCGCCCATGATGAGATGTTGTTTATTGTCACTCATCAGGCGTATGAACTGTGGTTCAAGCAAATCCTGTTTGAACTGGCGGCGGTGATCAATGTTTTTGAAGATCCTGTTATAGAAGACAAGAAGATGGGGCAGGTGATACACCATCTATCTCGGATTAAATCAATTCAACGGGTACTGATTCAGCAGATTGATATTATCGAAACCATGACTCCATTGGATTTTATGGAGTTTCGTGACTTACTGGTTCCTGCCTCTGGATTTCAAAGTGTGCAATTCAAACAGATTGAAATTCAACTTGGGATCAAGCGTGAACATCGGATTAATGCTGACAAAGAATTCTTCCATTCCAGACTATCAGCCACCGATTATCAAACTCTCGAGGAGTTGGAAAGCCAAAGATCTCTTTTGGAGCTGACCGATGGCTGGTTGGGGCGAATGCCATTTTTGGAATTTAATGAATTTCGATTTTGGGAAGCCTACGACCATGCTGTGAATAAAATGCTCGACTCCGATGCGGATATCATTCGGGGAAATCCAACTTTGAGTGACCGGGAGAAAGAGTTCCAGCTCAATGGCCTGGAAATGTCACGTATGCAATTTGAATCGTTGCTGGATCGTGAAAAGTTCGAAAAGTTACGTGGGAAAGGCGAATTCCGATTGTCCCATAAAGGGTTCTTAGCAGCGCTGTTTATTAACCTTTATCGTGACGAACCAATGCTATACACGCCGTTTAAATATTTAACTCTGCTGCTCGATATCGATGAATTGTTCACGAATTGGCGGCAAAGGCATGCGATGATGGTGCAGCGAATGCTCGGGGCTAAGATCGGAACAGGAGGGTCTTCCGGGCACAATTATCTTAATGCAACTACACGACAAAACCGAGTGTTTCTGGATTTGTTCAAGCTGTCAACTTTTTTGATTCCGCGAGCAGATCTTCCAGTGTTGCCTGACGAGCTGCGACGGGGGCTAGGATTTTTCTTCCATGGAGAAAATCACTAGCCCGCTCAGCCGAAGATCAAGAAATGTCAACCGACGATTGGAGTTCGGTTATTTTGAAAGATCTTTAAATTTCAAATCTTTGTAAAGAACTTTACTGCCAGGATCGTGTGCCTGAATAGCAAACGTTCCACTTGATAGTTGTCTTTCTGGACGGTCGAGATTGTCGGGTTCGGTGTAATCCGAGATGGTTTCACCATTGATTTTAACAACAATGTGTTTGCCTTTTACAAGGATGTCATAATCGAACCACTCGTTGTCTTTGACGGGTGCTTTGAAATTATCTTTAACGTTGTACAGTCCACCGGTTTTTTTCTTATCGGATTGCGTGTTGTTGACCTGTGCCTCGTAGCCGCGGTTAGGCCAGCCGCTCTTGAGAAACTTTGTGTGGAAATAAATCCCGGAGTTCGCGCCCGGCATGGTTTGGACTTTTGCTTTGAAATGAAAGTCAGTGATCTTCTCAGCAGCTTTTGCATCTTTGCCGGTGTAGAACGCATGTCCGCGGGGTCCCTCAACGACCAGGCAGCCGTCTTCGACCTTGAATGAATCAGGGCTTTCGTTGATTTGCCAACCATCGAGATTTTTTCCATTGAACATGGTCTGCCATTGGTTTTGTGCTGAAACAAGATTGGCTGGAAGCAAGGCAAATAGTAACGCGAAAATCAGGTAACGCATGTTGGAGTCTCTTTGTGTTAGGTGTTTAGTAAATGGTTAGAGTGTCTTAGGCGTGGATTCGTGCAGGGTAACACGCGAATTGAATTTCTACTGCGGATAATTAATCGGTGTTGATTTAGCTAGTTTGGCCGGCAGCCACCGCCGCAGCAACGTGGTTGTGCGCAGGACGGAGGGGCGGTGCTTTTTTGGGTTGTCGTTGTGGATGAAATTACACTTAACTGCTTTTCGAGTATTCCACTTTCGCATTCCGGGCAGTTTGGCTGGGTACCACTCCTTACCAAGAGCTCGAGCTCCGAGTTGCAACTCAGACAAATAAATTCATATATTGGCATTGGATGAATGCTTTGTCTGGTAATACGTTTGAGTTTAGAGTGCCCGCAACGAACTTTCGATTAACCGACAGTCAGTTTGATGAGTGTTTATCAATCAGTCTACCATGCTAGCAAAAATTCAAGAGATTTATCCAACCGATTGCAGTAAATTTTTCAGTTCCGTTTTTTGGTTTGATGGTTGCGTAAGTAAGTCGTAAAAGATGGTCTAGATGACGGATGGTATTCAATACAGGAGAGCAGCGTGTTAGATCGTGAGATGAGTCGGAGGGTCGATGAAATTGCAGTAAATGAGCTTGGGGTTCCGAGTTTAATTTTGATGGAGAATGCGGGAAGATCGTGCGCTGAGTGTTTATTGAATTGGCCGTTGGCGGACAAGCACCGAGAGCCATCAGTTCTGGTTTTGTGCGGACCCGGAAATAACGGAGGAGATGGATTTGTTATTGCTCGACACCTCACATTGGCAAACTGCAGAGTAAGAGTGATGCTTTTTCAAGAGATTGCAAAGTACACCGGGGATGCCAGGGTAAATTTGGAGGTCTTGCTCCAACTGGGTACTGAAATTGAACCGTTCGATCCTGAATGGAGTGAGGCGGAGACGATCCAGAAATTTTCGGAGTTTGGGACGCAGTCGACAAACTGGGTCGTGGACGCATTACTGGGAACCGGAGCCAGAGGAGTTTTGCGGCCGCCAATCGCGAAGGCGATCTCTGCCGCTAATCACTTGGCCGTCAATAAACTGGCGGTCGATATTCCAACGGGGCTCGATTGCGATTCTGGCGAGGCATCAGAGCCAACCTTTCGAGCCGATGTGACTTGCACGATGGTGGATGAGAAAATGGGATTCGAAAATGCCATCGCTCATCAGTTCACCGGCACCGTAGTTGTCGTTGGAATCGGTGTTCCAGTGGATTTGGCGTCTTTAAAACAGATCGACACGGAAACAGTTGATTAGTCGGTGTCGGGGTGATCACTATCAAGATCTTTCCACTTCATGGCTCGCTGAAGTGGTTCAATTCGGAGAACTACTTCACCATTTTGGAAGATTCTGACCGTGCCATTGGTCTGGCTGACGATCACAGCAATCGCCTTGGTATTCTTGCTGATCGCCGCTCCCGAGAAGTGCCTTGAACCCAGTCCTTTTGTCATTGTAATTTCGACTGGCGAGGTGTCGATGATTCGTGAGCTTCCCTCGACGGTGCCGTCGGAAGAGATGACAAACATTCCATCTAGCTGAGCAATTTCTTTGATACCTTCCCGGACTTTCCCGTCGAAGATGTTTCGTTCTTTTCGTGTATAACCTTTGACGAGGTCGAATCCCGCAGGTCTACTTTCGTCGAGAACTTTCCGATGGTCGCCCACGATAAACATGGTACCAACCGCCTTGCCTTCCCGTCCCTCGCGGCCGATGGCGACGGCGAGGTCGACTACTGCTTTGAGGGTATCGAGTGGTACTTTTGTCTCCAGTTTCCGCAAATCACGGGCGGTTAAACGTCCAAGACGTTCCGTTAATTTTAATACCGAAATCGTGTCGATATCTTCGGTGTCAAAGCCGCTGTAGATTGCAACCACCGTCGACCCCGGTTTTACCTTTTCCGATGCGACACTCGCTAAGACAGCCTGTGTGAGCTGATTTTGGACCGAAACTTCGGGCATCTCGAGATGGATCGAATGGATCTCGGCTTCTGTTGCAGCGGCATGAATCGCCTCATCGTGGGTCGCAATAATCAAGACCTGATTTACCGACTTCCGTTTTAACCTCGCCCAATCAGTTTGTTTTTCCATTAAAACAAGCAATGCGTCCGCATCTGATGCTTTCACCAATTTTACACCGGCATCAACAAAAGAAAAAAACGATTTGTGCTTTTTAGGTAACGACATCAAACACGGGCTTTCGAGCAAACCGGACGCGATGGTGGGGCCATGCAGAACTTTTCAAAACATAATTGGGTGACTGTTATGTTTTATCGGCATTTAATAGGTCAAGCAAGCACACCAGTCGGTGAATTTCTTGTTCAATCCGCGCAGGTAGACTGGAGAATTGATACAGTCGACCGAAAAGAAGGGGATTGAAATGGGGTGTCGTCAGGGCAAACCGCGTTGAAGTGGCCTTACGGAGTCTGCCAGCTTTTATCAGCTTTGGGTTGAAACGAGTTGTCGCCTGATCTCGTCGGTGCATCACCTTTTAGATAGTCGTCGATCGGGGAGCGGGATTTAAGAGTGGGGCTAATGCTGTCGCTGGTGGTGGCTTTTACATACTTTTCCCAAGCTACTAGATCGATCCCCAGCGGTTCACCTGAAATCTTCTCCAACGACTGCATGACTCTTCGCTGTAGAGCGGGATCTTGGTCGTCTAAGGCAACTGCAACGGCAGTGATTGCCTGCTCGCCGGAAAATTCACCAATTGCTCGAGCAGCAGCAAGTCGCACGTCGGTGTTCGTGTCATCCATTAATATCTCTTGCAGCCGAGGGAGAGAGTTATCGGCAGGCAATTGTTCAAGCGACCCAATCGCTGCGATTCTGATTTCAGAATTGGAATCCTCGGTGGCTTCTTGGAGCGCTTTGAGCGAGGCTGGACAATCAAGTTGCCCCAGCAGTTTCACCGCATAAATTCTGTGCAAGAGAATGGAGTCACGGCGTACGATTTCGGCCAAGAATTTTGCCGCATTTTGCTGGTCTTGTTGGGTTCCATTGATTGCAAACTCAACCTGCTCACGCATTTCCCGCTTTTTCACAAACAGAGTATCCGCAATTTTCTCCTCCTCAATCCATTTGTTTTGGGCCCAGGGAACGTACTGCCCCGTTCGCCATAGTCTTCCCTCGGCGCATCCGGTTAAACTCACACACATTCCCAGCGACGCAGCAAGAAGCGCAAAGGTCACGACGTTTTTTTTTGTTTGCGAAGCCGTTTTGATTGGCATTTAAATATCCCCGAACTGGCGTGATTCCCGTGCTTTGGAGGAGATTAGCAAAGCGAGGCGTTACGTTACAGGTCAGGTCAAGGTGCTAGCTGGACGGTTTCCAGCTAGATCAGCGGAATGCGGAAGGACAACGCGAGTCGCGCATTCCCATCGGGGAAAATCAAGAATGGCACCGATTCAAGCAGGCACTTGAACTTTAAACACTCGTTTGGTCGGCCGATTCAATTCGTTGCAGTTGATTTGATTCAGGTTCAAATCGACGGCCTTTTTTATCTTCATCGTAGTATTTTCCACCGCCGGTTCCGTAGCCATAGCCGTATCCATAACCGTTATAGGAGTATCCTGCTCGATAGGCTCCATAGGTGTACTGGCTACCATAACCAGATTGGGCTCCAACGCCGTTGACCACCAATCCGATGCAGTGTGCTCCTAGATTCGTCAGCATTTCGGTAGCTCGTTCGGCACTTACTCGTACGTTCTTCTTGATTCGAAGGCAGAGTACTACGCCGTCAACGCGGGCCGCGATCGGGCTTGGATCGGTAACAGCCAGTAAAGGTGGCGTGTCGATGATCACAAAGTCAAATTCCTCTCGCATTTCTTCAAATAGAACATCGATGTGAGGTGAAGTACTCAGTTCGGCTGGATTGTTTGGACGCGAGCCACAGGGCATGAGCGTCAATCCATCGACTTCGACACTTTCGGTTAATGAATCTCGCCATTCAGACTGTCCACTGAGAACAGTTGCGAATCCAAGCGAGGATTCAATTCCAAAAGTTACGTGTTGCCGAGGTCGCCTCATGTCTGCGTCGACTAGCAGAACGCGCTTCCCGGATTGAGCGATTGAAACAGCGAGGTTGGCAGCCAGCGTGGACTTACCGTCACCGGGTGTCGGACTTGTGATTTGAATGATCGAGTGATTCTTGCCTTGCGTGTTGAAGTAGAGTGAGGTTCGCACGGCTCGAAAAGCTTCAGCCACCTGCGACTTTGGACGGTGGTAGGTACAAACGACAGGATCGATGGATGAATTTTCGACCAAATAGCGTTTGTTTTGGGCAATGACTGGGACGTGTCCGATCAGTGGCACGTTCAGTTTCTTCATGACTTCGTCTGGATTGTGGAATGTTTTATCTGCCAGTTCTACTAAACAGCCCAGGCCAAACCCTGTTAGGCTACCCAGCAGGCCGCCGATTCCAAGGATAACTAAAAGTATCGGCCAAACTTCTTCACCGTAAGTTGCGTTTTGAAGTTTTTGAAAACGGAAACCCTCTTGGCCAGCCTTGTTATCACCAGAGTCAATTTCAATTAGTTTCTTTTCGGCAATCTTTAGAAAGTCACGAACATCGTCCATTTGAGTGTTGATGTTTTCGATTTTTCGTTGAACTGAGGCAATCCTCCCTGCCTCGGTAGAGTGTTCAATTAACGCTCGTTGATTGATTTCAATGGAAGCCTGCAGATCGAAAATTTGCTGCTCTAGAGATCGAATATGGCGTTGGAGTATTTCGCTCGGTTCGATGTTCGTGCGATTTTCACCGTCTCCGGTTGCCACAAGTTTGTTCAGGGAGATTTGCCAGGTTTCGATTTCCTGACTTAGCCCTTTGAGCTCCTTGTTGCCTGCGCCGTAAATTTGCTCAAGACGACGGTAATTAGCCTGCAATTCGCGGATCTTGTTTTCGAGTAAGAAGATATCCCGGTTGCTTGCCTCTTCTCTTCGACCGTCGTCTTTAATTTTATTTTGTTCTTTGAAGATCCATACCATTTCTTCAATTTCTTGATCACCCGACAACAATGCTTCCTTGGCTCGCTCCAGATCTTTCCCAAGGAATGCAATTTTGTTTTGATCTGCCTGGAGGATTCGGGTTAGTTCATTAACCTTGACTTGGTGCAGAGTGATGTTTCCCTGGGAAACTACGATCGCCTGATCTTCGGTATGGGCTTGGTCGAGACGTTTTTGAAGGGCGCTGTAATTGTCTTTAAATTCTCGGTGGATTGACGTTAAAAGATCACTTACCTTCGTGCTTTCGTTGAGATATTGCTCACCCAGATCGGTTTCATAGGTGGCAATTAAATTGTTCAGGATGGTCTGTGCGTCATCGGGTTCTGAGCTGTAATAAACCAATTCGTAAAGAACTTGTTCGTCTTTGTTTTGTGTCACAACGAGATTGTTCATGACATTAGGAATTGTTTCATCGTTGGCTAAATCTGCAAACGACTCGAGTGCTGAAAGGTTGTTTTCAAGTAAACAGCGTTGAACGATATTGTACTGGCCAATCAGTTGGTCGTGCCGGATTGCCATGTCGGCAGCCATCGGAAACATTGTCCGGCTGTTTTGCGACATGGGCAGGTAGAGCGGGTCTTTGGGCTCAATCTTAATTTTTGCGACACTTTTATAAATTGTCTCGCATTGTGCATCGTAGATAGCGCCAAGTGCCATTCCGGTAACCAAGCCCAGAAAGACCAGCCACTTCCGGCGGTTGAGAATCCCCCAGAAATCAAACGGTGAGTCTTCCGAAACATCTGGTGACGTGAAAACGAAAGGCACTGGCTGGGGGTTAGATTGGGGGTTCGAGTCCACGAACAATTCTCCGGGAGTAGCATCATGGAGAACTCGCCGTTTTGTAGACGAGTTCACGATTCGAGTGAATCGAATATAAACTGGCAAGGGATGGGGAACAGGAGCAACAGGAAAGCCACTTACCTGCTGAATTTCAGTATAGACAGCATCCATGCTTAGCTCAACCAATTACATCCTGAGGATGTCCAGATTTGTTGAAACTGAATGTTCTCAGGAGTTACGTGCCTCCCACTTTAGTGCGGATTGGTGGGGTTATTTTAAACATTCGTGCTCGAGAGCCCGGATTTGTTTCCGCCTCAGTGTTGCGAAATCTTAATTGACACTCTGGAGTTGCAATGGACGGCGAGCTAATCGATGTTCGGCTCGAATAGAAAAATTGCCAATTAGAGGAATTAGGGGAGCCGTTATGCAGGAAATATTCCCCCGATTTAGCGTGGATTGGTGGTTGCCTCTCGAAAGCCCGCGGCAAGCTTGTTACATTTTGGCTATGTCTAAAACTCCGATGATGCAACAGTTTGACGATGCGAAAAAAGCTTGCGGTGATGCACTGCTTTTTTTTCGCATGGGGGACTTTTATGAGCTTTTCCACGACGATGCAAAAGTCGCCGCCAAGATCCTCGGGCTGACCCTGACCAGTCGCGATAAATCTAATTCGATCCCGATGGCTGGATTTCCGTATCACCAACTCGATTCCTATTTAGGCAAACTCATTAAGCAGGGTTTTCGTGTCGCGGTTTGTGATCAGGTAGAAGATCCCAAGACTGCCAAAGGACTTGTCAAACGGGAAGTTGCTCAGATTGTTTCCCCGGGTACGGTAACCGATCAAGCTTTGCTCGATCCAGCAGTCAGTAATTACCTTGTGGCAGTGTTACCGGCGTTCGCCAAGGGAAAACAAAGCAGTATTGAAAAAGGTGAGACCCAGTTTGGAGTTTCCTGGGCTGAGACGTCGACAGGACGATTTTACGTAACGGCGGTTGGGCAAAAGCAATTGATCGATTTGTTAGCTCGGTTGGGCGCGAGTGAAATTCTCGTCCCCGATCGATTTAGTGAATTTGACAAAGAGCTCTTTCCAGATGCCATGATCACCCGCCGCCCCGATTGGAGTTTTGGAATTCAGTCGTCCGAGGAGTTGTTAAAAAAACAGTTGGGGGTTGCCTCACTTGATGGATTTGGGGTCGCCGAGTTTGGCCCACTTGCTGTCGGGGCCGCCGGTGGAATTCTGGAATATTTACGCGAGACGCAAAAGGCCTCGCTTGAACACTTTGATCATATTCAAGCGTACCGTCAATCAAATTTTGTAGAGATTGATTCTGCAACGTGGCGAAGCCTGGAGATTAGCCAGACCATTCGAACCGGGCAACGTGAAGGTTCACTGTTTGGCGTGATTGATCGTTGTAAGACTCCTATGGGGAGTCGCTTACTCGGCGATTGGTTGACAAATCCGTTGACTGAATTGAAGGAGATTGTTTTTCGTCAGGATGCGGTAGGTGAGTTGTGTGACGTACAAGCGCTTCGAGACGATTTAAGAGAGTACCTGAAGGGAGTCTTTGATCTCCAGCGATTGTTAGCGAGAGTTGCTTCCGGACGTCCTTCCCCGCGAGATCTCAGTTACATTGCAAAAACGTTAGCTGCGGTTCCTCAACTCAAGTCAAAGTTAACCGGTTGTCAAACCCTGTGGTTGCAGCAGCTTGAGGCGGAACTCGACGAATGTATCGATTTGCGGGAAGAGCTAGAGGCCGCACTTGTCGATCCTTGTCCTGCCCAAATCAAAGATGGGGGGTTCATTCAGGAGGGGTTCGACAGCGAACTTGATGAGCTGAGAAAACTAGCTGCCGGAGGGAAGCAGTGGATCGCCAACTACCAACAACGGATTTGTGATGAAACGGGAATTCCGAGTCTGAAGGTTGGGTTCAATAAAGTTTTTGGCTACTACCTTGAGTGCACGCATTCTCATCGAGACAAAGTTCCCGCAGATTTTATACGCAAACAGACTCTCAAGAATGCCGAGCGATACATCACGCCGGAATTGAAGGAGTATGAGGAAAAGGTACTAGCAGCCGATTCAAAAGCTGATGAACTTGAAATCAAGCTGTTTGAGAATCTGCGTCAATTGGTGCGTGCCCATACGTCCCGGCTTAAGTCAAACGCTCAGATTATTGCGACCCTCGACGCGATTGGGGGCTTGGCTCAGTTGGCGGTCGAGCAAAGTTATTGTCGTCCAGAATTTGTTGAAGACAGTGTCACCAAGATTGTTGAAGGTCGGCATCCAGTGCTCGATATCATCGAACCGCTTGGGGCATTCATCCCCAACGACACCGTTATCGATGAAGAGCATGGCGTGCTCCATCTTATTACTGGTCCCAACATGGCGGGAAAGAGTACTTACATCCGGCAGGTGGCGCTGATTAGTTTGCTCGGGCAGATCGGGAGTTTTGTGCCTGCGAAAGAAGCGAAGTTGGGATTGGTGGATAAGATTTTTGCCAGAGTTGGTGCGAGTGATGAATTGTCGCGAGGACAATCTACATTTATGGTCGAGATGACCGAGACCGCTCGCATTTTAAACACAGCGTCCTCCCGAAGTTTGGTTATTTTGGATGAGATTGGCCGAGGTACCAGTACCTACGACGGCGTTTCCCTGGCGTGGGCGATTGTCGAGTATTTGCACGATCAAATTGGATGCCGTTCCTTGTTTGCGACGCATTATCACGAGTTGACTGAGTTGGAGAAAGACTTCAGCGGTGTCAGTAACTTCAATGTGGCCGTCCGCGAGTGGGAAGAGAAGATTGTATTCCTGCACAAAATTGTTCCCGGAAGCGCAGATAAAAGTTATGGAATTCACGTCGCTCGCCTGGCCGGAGTGCCTGGTTGGGTCAATCGCCGGGCAGAGCAAATTCTAGAAAAGTTAGAATCTAGCGGTGAGGTCGAGCAAAATCGTGAAACGATAACCTCGCAAGGGGGCGGTTCTACAGGGCCAATTCAAATGACGCTCTTTGGGACAACTCATCACCCATTAGTCGATAAGATTAAATCACTTGATGCCAATGCGCTGACGCCGATGAACGCGCTCCAGATTCTGCATGACTGGCAAACGGAACTCGGAGAGGATGCGGAGACTGCGATTTCTAAGTCAGGCGCTAAGTCAGGCGAGTGAATTTGTAATCAAGTGTTGGGTTAAGAACAGGCTGGATTCAGGGAATACAAGACTTGAGCTGTTCAATTCTTGCTGATGGACTGGCTACTCCAGACTGACTTAAAAAGCCTGACGGTGCTCAGTGCGTCGGGCTGTCGATTAACCAATTGCCATCAACTTGGCGAAATACAATGGCGGCATCACGGTTGCCGATCTTGATACGGCCGATCATCTGATTGTGTTCTAGCTCGGCAGAGAGGAAGATGAGTTCTTGCCTGGGTGGCCGGATGGCTAATTTGGAAATTTCATGGTGAAACCCAGTGAGGTCTTGGATTTTCTCGCCAATTTTTTCTGTGAACCCCGGCATACCTACTGCCCCCGCTCCATAGGTTGCCATGGCATGATTGATGGCATTCTGGGTCAAGCCGTGGTCGTCGAGAAGCTTTAAAAATCGATCGCCATCACTCGGGCTTTTGACGGCTAATTGCATTAAATTTAACGCGGCGGCACCCGCTTCACGATTCTTTTCTGAAGTGGTTAGGCAAGCCAGGCGAGCGGCGTGATTGTCCGAGTCTATTGCTGTGACCCAGGTTTCAAAACTCGCTCGCGGGCTCGTTAGATCGAGGCTTAGCTGATCGGAAGACTGTGAGGCCGTTGCGGCTTGCTGATTTTCCTCTGGGCTGCAGCCAGTGTTGAGGGACGCGATTCCCAGCGTCGCCGAAAAAGCCAAAATCATCCAGAGAAGCCAAAGGATGCTTTTCATGGATGGCTCCTTTCAGTGGATTGGAGTAATTGGGTTCTTCGTGGGCAAAGCAATTCAAAAGTAAAAAAACGAGTTGGTCGTAAGCCGGGTCCTGTAGTCAGTTTGCACCGACGACGATCATTTATCTAGGCACGACATTGCTGACGCGCTCAAGCAGCCTACCCGAAAGTTAAAATGCGGCGGACGACCGCTTCTTTCTGTTTGGCCTTGCTCCGGATGGGGTTTACCAAGCTACTCGAGTCACCCCGAGTACTGGTGGGCTCTTACCCCACCTTTTCACCCTTACCCGAACTTTGGCAAGCCAAAGTGCAGGCGGTCTATTTTCTGTTGCACTTTCCCTGATCTCACGATCGGTCGGCGTTACCGACCATCCTGTCCTGTGGAGCCCGGACTTTCCTCTCGCAAACCTGAAGGCCTGCCAGCGATCGCCTGACCAACTCGGATGTTTAGTGTAACGGTTCGTCGGAGAATTAGACGAGAATTCTTAAATTTCTCAGTGAAAGCAGCGCCTGAATCTAAGCTCGAGCGCACCCTCGCTCCGTTGAGCGGGCGAATCTTATCAGGAGAAGCCAGGAGAGCTGTACTAGAGTGGATTGACTGAATCAATGAACTTGTCAATCAAGTTTTGCGAACGCTGTGTGACAACGATGCGGTCGTTGGGATGCAGGGCGTAATTTTGGTTGTGCGTAACTGATTTGCCACTCGATTCGTATTCAACGGGCAGTTTAAGGCCTTTTCCTGAATCTTTCACAATTCGATAAATGAGGATGTCCATCGACCGGTATCGCTCGGTTGCGCCCGATCGTTCCAGCGCATCTTGTACGAATAGTGGACCGTCAATTTGGCCCTCGTAGATCTCACCCGGGCTGAAACCACCACTCATTTCAACTCGATACTTCTCAGCAGTGTTGGAGTCCGTATTCTCGACTGGAATCTGCGCCTCCGACGTTATTGCTGAGCCGTTCTGAGAAATTGCGCAGCCAACGGAAGATACTGTCGTTAGCCCAATGAGGAGCAAGAGGCTGAAGCGAAGGGCTGATTTTGGGGTATTTTTTGGACTCATGGCGTTACCGATTGTTCCGAATTAATTTGCGAGCATATTCAGGCGTTAAACTTTCCCTAGACCCCCCACCTGATACAATCCGCATCGGCAAGACAGCTAACAGTCTTGAGCGATTTCATCGAGAAAAATGAAAAACCTCTGTTTGGCTCAATGTTGGCGATGAAGATGGGGCTAATTCGATTGATTTGCTAGCGTGCAATGGGGGCGAAAGCGTTGCGTTATTCCTGTAAAAGAGTCGGATGTCTTAGCCGGTGATGAAACGACCTGAGCAGTAATTTCATTGAGTTGATTGGAAATAATGGGAAGTTGGCAAGGAAAAGTAGTGTTAGTGACCGGTGGCTCTGGTGGCCTTGGGCTTGCCATTGGTTGCGCGTTTTCACAGGCGGGTGCGACCGCGGTCTTGCTCTCTCGCGATGAAGAAAAGCTTCGAAAGGCATGTGCGCTGAAGTCTGAGTCAAATATTGAATTGCACTGGATTCAAGGGGACGTCACGAGCGATTCAAGCATGGAGGCAGTCGTCCGGGGCACGCTAGAGAAGCACGGTCGAATCGATTTGTTGGTAAATAATGTTGGCAAATCCACGCGAGTGGAGTTGCTAAATTGTACGGTTGAACAGTACGCAAAATTTATGGAGCTGAATCTGTATTCAGCGATCCGGTGTACCCTTGCGACCATGGACGCACTCACCGCAACGTCCGGCCAAGTTGTTAATATCGGTTCGCTGGCTTCCAAGACTGGCTGGCCCAAAGTGGCTCCTTATGCTGTAAGCAAGCATGGCTTGGCAGCGTTTAGCCATCAATTGCGTCTTGAGGGGCCGAGCAATGTCAACTGTTTACATGTTTGTCCCGGCCCAATTCGTCGGGATGATTCTGGAACTCGATACGAATCGCAAGCCGAGGGAATGAGTGATTCGGTTGCTCAACCGGGGGCCGGGGTAAAGCTAAAGGGGATTGATCCTGATTTTCTCGCTCGAAGAATAGTTCGTTATTGCGAGAAGAGAAAGTCAGAGTTAATAATGCCCTGGCATGCGAAGCTCTTGTTTTCAATAACTCAACTCTCTCCACGATTGGGTGACTTGCTGTTAAAAAAGTCCAATCGAAGTTGAGTTTTTGGGTCGCTAAGTTTGCCGCAAAAGTGCAGTTGTTTAAGTGATGATTTTTTGATTAGATTTGACAGATGAAAATTTTTCGGGAACAAAGATTGGCTGGTAAACCTTATCTAATCGCTTATTCGGCACTGTTACTTGCGGTGTTTGTAATCCTGCCCGGATGCAAAATTCCGGGGAATCCATGGGAAATTTCTGAGCAGTCCAAGCCCGCGCCGGAGCGGAATTTACCGCAGTCCATCTATGCCCCAATGCCAACCATTTTGCCAAGTGTTCAAGGGGCGGCCATTGAAACTGATCAAACACTCGAGGCCGAGCTTGACCTTCTAAGTGAGTTGCATGGTGAGGTCGAGTAACTTTCCTCGATCATCCGCAAGGGTATTCTCTTCCTCTGGCTGAGTTTTTCGAAGGCCAATTTTAGCGAGCTTGAAGACTTTGCCGGGCGGCAGCGAATTTTCGAAGAGCCGAAGAAACCGCGAGGATTGCGATGAGGGAAACTGCAATTTCGCCAGCGTTTGCTGTCGGAGATGGCCAGATTGGAAGTTTGGTAGAGGCTTGCCAGGTCAATAAGTGCAGAAGCGTTGCTGTGAAAACTGTCGCTGACGGGGGAACCGCGGATGGCGAGACTCCCTTTGCGGACAACAGTAAAACGGTTTGAAAGATTAAAAAGAAAAGTGTCACTGACAGAGCTGCCTGCCAGCCCAGGAAGATTCCTACCAGGGCCATGGCGGCGATGACATCATCGACGTAATTAAATTGTTCAATCGTGGATTGTTGAATGCGATCTTCTAGTATTCTTTGGGAATTTAAAGTAGACCACGAGCACAATAGCCCGCAGGCAGAACCGGCGATCAGGCCGTAGGCGAACGTGATGAACTGGGCCGTTGTTCCGCGTGCGATTTCGATGAGCTGCTGGGTATCAATGTTCCATGCGATTAGCGTCATGCCCGGCCAGATCAAAGGCAGTCCGACCCCCATGCCGAGTCCCCAGTAAAAAATTCGACGAGGGACTTGTAAGCGTTCGGAGCGAATGAGCGAGAAGGTAAACAGGAAGCAAATAAGCGCTAAGTGGTAAGACGCGATTTGGATTAAATTCCACTTGGGATCAAGTAAAAGGTGTTCAAATCCTCGGGTCTGCACTGTCGGTTGAAAAGGCAGATTGGATCCGCCAGTTAGGATTTCAAAAAATGCGATCAGGAGAAAAACGAAACCGAGAAAGACCTCAACGATCAGGTAACGCGGAGAAATCGGTGTCTGACAGGTTCGGCATTGTCCCGAATTTCGAATCCACCCGTAGACCGGCAGGTTGTCACTAAACAAGAGCTCAGTTTCACAGAACGGGCACATACTTGAGCCGTTAACGCCACGCCCACGGGGAAGCCGCCAGGCGACGACATTTAAAAAGCTTGCAAAACATCCACCAAGAAAAAAAATCCAGATCACGCCAAGTAATTTCATCAGCATGGCCTGGGATGACTCGATGTGTCTCCAGTATTCCAACACGCCAACGGGGAGTTGGGTAATCTTTAAAAGTGTAGAGGTCAGCAGCGGAATTAGAATCAGCAAAGTGAATATTAAAGCAAGCAGAACCCATCCAAGCGCTTTGCTAAGGAAAATGAATTTTGCTTGCTTGCTCATGTTGATCCACTACTGAAGCTGCCGGTCAGCCACCGTTGGAGAGCTGGAATAAGAGATTAGGTTGTGGAATCGTCGGAAGATTCGAGCGTATTGTGCGTTCCGTCGCACCTGGGGGCATTGGAAGTCTGTTTGCACTGACAGTAATAAGCCGTCTCTGTTTCTGCCGCCTCAAAGACCATCGGCACAAAGTCTGTCCCTTTGTGTTTTCCGTCGCAAAACGGCTGGTTTTCCGAAAGGCCACAGGTGCAGTAGGCGTATTTTTTACCGGCTTCCAGTTCAACTTGCTTGGGGAAACAGGCAGCAATTTTTGGTTTGTCCATGATTTGTTATCTTCTTGTTTAAGTATGCAATGATTGCTTAGTCTGGCATGCTGGGTAACTAGCAGTGCACCACGTAAAAACACAACATAATTGAGAAAGCGTGCCTCTAATAGAGCAACCCATCAATTTCTTGTTGATGATTTAGAGATACCGAGACATTAAAAAAGAGCTCTCGAAGATCGAGAGCTCTTAAACTTTAGTGCGACAGGCGCGACTTACTGGATTCGGGCGATACCCGGCAGTTCCATTGGCAAGCACTACTTGCTGGTCATTTCGAGTGTGTAACCGTTAAGTCCAGCACTTGGGACATCGACGGTAAATTGTCCCGAGTTACCTGATTGATATTTTCTTGGGATCTTGGGGAATTTCTTCATCTGAGCCTTGGCCGCGGCAACGGCTTTTGAGTCCGATTTTCCATCGCCGTCCCCTTCCATAGCATCTGAAAGGGCAGCCTCGTCCAAATCATCCCATTCAAATTCAACTTTATGTTTCCAAACCATGGCTCCATCTTTGCCGTAGCGATCCACTAGGGTAAATTTTCCTTCGCCGTCAGTAACTGCAGTAGAGTAAGGGCCAGGAGCCACGTTTCCGGTAGCCGGTTCTGGAAAGAAAGTAACCCGGAGTCCCGCAAGTGGCTCGCCATCGAGTGTGACCATGCCGACAACGGGGGCGTTTGAGCCACCATCTTTGCAGCCAGCAAGTGTACTGATGCAAAGTAAAGCGGTTAGGCACAAAAACGAAAGGCGGTTGAATTGGAGTTTCATCATTTATTCTCGTGTGTTTGTCCGTAAAATATCGGAGCCCGACTACTAAGCAATCGGGCTCCATTTGAAATCTAAACGTTAATTAGGATTAATACTCGTTAACTGTATTTCCGTCCTGATAAGCAGCAAGGAAGTTTAGTGCAGAGTTTGCTACGTTGTCAGATAGGAACTGAGCAGATCCGTCGCACATTGCAACTGTCGCACCGGTGGTGTGACCGCTGGATGCAAGCGAGCGGGCTCGGTAGTTACCATTAACGATAAAGTTAAGTCCACCAGCACGACCCATGTTGGACCAACGTCCAGCCATTGGTGTCGAGAGGTCAGGGTTGTTCTGCCAGCGGTGTGAACCAGCCCAAATCGCTCCGACCATTAGTGGATTCTTGGGAGCAGGCCCAGTTTCAGGATCGCTGCAACGCTCACCGATCATGATCGTGTTACTAGAGCCATCTGTGAGTGTACCGAAGTCAACTCGTGTGTTCATACCAAACGGGCCCCACTTGTTTTTGTGGTTTGGATCCATTCGACGTGAGGTCCACATGCTAAAGCCAATGTTGGCGACGTAGTTTGAAATACCGTTGGGTAGGTCCAAAGAGTTTGAGGTATAACAGGTGTTCTTGCCGTCGACCTTCGGGTTGTCACTTGGACACTGGAAGGAAGGGATAACCGAACCTGTTAGCTGGTCACCGTTTGGCAACAACATATCCTCACCCCAGTGGGTGTAGAGATTGCAGTTGTCGTAAAGGTTGTTTTGCTCCATGAACGGAAGGATGAAAGTTCCCCAACCCCAGTAGTTACCTCGGTAAGGAGTGCTTCCACGCCAAGTAAACGGTGTGTACTGTTTTGGGAATGCCGAAGAAGCGTTCCAACCATCCCAACCAGATGGGAATTGCTGATAGGCACTTTCGTAGTTCAAAACTGCAAGTGCGATTTGGCGGGCATTGTTCATGCAAGTTGTTCGTCTGGCAGCTTCGCGAACCTGTTGCACGGCAGGAAGGAGCATGCCAATCAAGATACCAATGATCGCAATGACCACTAGCAACTCAACCAACGTAAACGCCTTTCGACGCGATGGTGAATACATAGTTGTTTACCTCTTAAAACAAATAGGATGAAATATATTTCCGACGACCAAATAGAAAGAGGTCGTCACGCCTAGTATTGCAGTAAAAAACCGATGGAAAAAGGAAGAAACGAGTGGAGTGACTGTGTCCATATTGTAGCTATTGCGCGTTGTCCACCGTTAGGAATTCTGTCCCTGTGAAGCTTGGGTGAAGAAATGGATCGCAGAATTTGTTCACCAAGTCCAAATTCTTCGGGAGTTCTCTGGTTTATTATCGTAGTTAAAACGTCCTTCAAAGTATTTTATTTCGGTCATCCATGTTGTTAGTGTTGCTTTTGGTCACTTTAAAATTTATTGAAAAAAAATAAACAAAAAAACAAATTCGGTATATAGCTTAGGGTGACTACGAATTGTTGCCCAAATTCCAATGGTCACTTGGAACTTGCGTTCGTTGTTTAGCGGGCGGCGGCAGCCTGCGTTGCCCGGCGAGAGTCTGTTGATCGCACCGACCGTTGGCAAGTGGGCCGGCAATCCGTTGACGGGCGTTAAAGCCAGTATTCCAAGCTGCGATGGCACGGAGTCTCTTGAGGCGTTGGTTGCAGTGACGTGGACTACTGTCCGTTGCGAACATTAACAACGTCAGTAATGTCGATCAGTCCGATCGCTCGCCCGCCTGCGTCGACGACGGGTAGTTCACTCAGGTTCCGACAGGCAAGCGTCTCGATGGCTACAAATGTTTTGCTGCCAGCGGCAATCGTGATGGGAGACTGCGTCATCACGTTTCGGATGGGTTCGTCAAATAGTTCGTCTTGTTGTTTTTCGAGTAATTTTGCCAGGTCGCTGTCGGTGAAGATACCAGTTAGTCGAGACTGTTGGTCAATAATTAACACAACGCCTGACCTGCGTTCGCGACCTCCTTGTTGAATGTAGATATCGCGAACCGTCGCCGTTTCATTTGCAATTCGACATTCGTTGATTGGCCTCATTACCTGCTCTACCAGGGAGAGTCGTTTTCCGAGGGAGCCTCCCGGATGAAATTTTGCAAAGTCATCTGCCTGAAGTTGTTTGGTTTTGGAGACAACCAGAGTGAGTGCGTCTCCGAGGGCGAGCATCAGCGCCGTGGTTGTTGAGGGTGCGAGGCCGAGGTGGCAGGCTTCGTTGGTTTTTCCATAGTTGAGAACCGCAGCACTGTGGGCGGCCAGTGTTGAATCCTGTTTGCCCGTAATGGCAATGATGGGGGTTTGGAATTTTTCAAGAGATGGAAGCAGTTTCAGGATTTCTCCTGTTTCACCGCTGTTTGAAAAAACGAGAATAATGTCTTTGGGTCCGACCCTTCCGAGGTCGCCATGAATTGCTTCTGCGGGATGCAGGAAGTGGCTGCGTACGCCGACTGACGCCAATGATGCCGAAGTTTTTTGTCCGATCCAACCCGCTTTGCCAATGCCTGTAACAATCACACAACCCTCGCATTCCAGGAGAAGGTCGGTGGCCACGCAAAAGTCATCCGGCAGATTGGAAGCGAGGTTTTTTAATGCTTCCGCTTCGTTTTTTATGATTTCGGTAGCGAGTTGGAGTTGCTCGAATTTTGTTGTAAGGCCAGCGGGTTGAAGGTTGGAGTTTGGCAGGTTCGGTTCTACGTATTTACGGGCGGATGCACTCATTAGGCGGCCTCCTCAAGTTGAAGGTTTCTCATACGGCGGTAATCGGCGCAACGCGATAGAAGTTGTTCGTGGGTTCCGCAATCGACAATTTGGCCTTCACGCATGATCATAATCTTGTCGGCCAGTTCGAGTGTCGACATGCGGTGAGTAATGAGGACGGTGGTTCGGCCTTGAATAAATTCAGCGAGAGTTTCGTGGATCAGCTTTTCACTTTCCGGGTCAATCTGACTGGTGGCTTCGTCGAGTATTAGGATCTCGGGGTCTTTCAGGATTGCACGAGCCAGAGAAATACGTTGACGTTGTCCGCCGGAGAGTTTGCCGCCGTGCTCCCCCATCATTGAATCGTATCCGTGCTCCATTTGTGAAATGAATTCGTGCGCATGAGCTTTCTGGGCGGCTGCCACGATTTCCTGATGCGTCGCTTCGGGTTTGGCGTAGGCGATGTTTTGAGCAATCGAATCGTTGAATAGCATGGTTTGTTGTGTCACGTAGCCAATCTTTTGCCGGAGCGTTTTGACGGGATAGTTGCGGATGTCATTACCACCAATGCGAACTTGTCCGTCGGCTTGGTCCGCCCCGCCGTTGGTGTCAAAAAATCGCGGAATCAAATTAATCAGCGTACTTTTTCCACAGCCGTTGTGCCCCAGAATGGCCAGCGAGGTACCCGCGGGAATTTGTTCGCTAATTCCTCGAAGGATTGGCTGGCCGGATTCGTATTCAAAATGCACATCACAAAACTCAACGTCGAGTTTGCCTGTTGGAAATGCCACTGAAGATACAGGATCTTGTATTGCTGGAACCTGGTCAATTAAAGGAAAGACTCGGTCGGCGGCGACAACGCCTCCTTGAATCATGTTGTAGACGTCTGCCATTTTTCGCAGTGGGTCGGCAATGCCAATTAAAAATCCAAAGAACATCATGAGGCTGCCGAATCCCATGGGCGCGTCACACATGCGAATCCCAAAGAGGTAATTCGTTGAGTTGAGTACCAGGTATCCGCCGGCGAGGACACTAAGGGAGATCATGCTGACCCCGAGAAGTTCATTGTTGATTCTCGAAAGCGCACCAAAGACTGAAATCCGCATAGATTTTTTGTAGACATCGTTAGCGACCAGATCAAATCGCCTGCGTTCATTATCTTCATTGGTAAAGGCTTTGACGACTCGCATGTAAGTCAACGCTTGGTATAAACGATTAAGCAGTTTTGCTGAATCCTCCATGGCCCGTTTGTTGGCACGTTTGGTCACCTGAGCTAGTTTCAGCATCAGGTATCCTGCGATTGGACAGATTAAGAGAGAAAACAGCAGCAGTCGCCAATTCACCCATGCCGCACCAACGAGGCACCCCGTCATCTTGAGTGGTTCGCGAATCGTCTTGCCAAACAGGGTTGTGATGGCCTGGCATATTGCCCCGGTTTCCCCGCGGATCCGGCTGATTAAATCACCGGTTCCCTTGACTCCCAGTTCTGAGGCTTCCATGTCCAGTACGTTCTGGAATACTCGATTCTGCATGTCGAGCATGGTTCGCTGGCCGACCCTGGCAACCGAGACCATGCTGCCCATTAGAAACATTCCACGCAGGACGGTGCCGATAAACATTAGTGCCATTAGATAGGCGAGTGTTGTGAATGGTTTTTCCGGCGCGTATTTCTTGATGTAGGGTGCTAGTTTGGCTCGACCCGTGCTGCGGGTTTCCTGAATCTGAATGTCATAAAGATTCGCGCTGATTTGGCTTTCAATTTTTGACGCTTCAGTTGGCTCTGGATTCGCTTTGAGGCGTTCTTCCAGTTCCCGAATGCTGTTTTGGCTACTCGTGATTAATTGTTGTGATTCCGCGTCTTCATCAGCGACCCATTGATGCAGGGACTTTCCTTTAATGACGATTTCGACAAACGGATAAACTGCGCCTAGGTTGAGCGACCAGAGAACCGCCACCATCGCACTGCAAAAGAAAGAGGCGAGCAAAGACCAGCGATAGTTGAGCGTCATCCGTAACGCTCGATTGAGATTTTTCATGATGCCTGTTTGAAAAAATGCTTCCTTGCAAAGACTCGAACATCGTTGCTAGCGATGAAAAGACGAGCTTGTTTAAACTTAATCGTTTTGCCCTGATTCTCAAACGTCAATCAAATCCGCTAGCCGTTGCCGGAGTGGAGGATAGCTAGGGGATGGGCAGGCATTTTGTGTGCGTTCCCCAGCTCATCCGCCGCCACAGGGAGATTTGAGGTTAGAACGTCTGGAATCGGTGAGTTTTAGGCTACGTGATGCCAATCGAGTGGGGTTCCGCGCGGAATTTGTTGAGATGCGGTTGCCGATAGCACTTTGTCGAGGTGGACGGGTTCGAGACCCTTGCCTGGGCGGAGGGAGCGAACGTTCTCATGCGTAAACTTCTCACCGGGTTGAATGTCTTGGACTGCAAATAGGGAGCGGCGGAACGCCAGGTTGTTCTGGTCGCTCTCAGTGGGGCCGTAATTGATGTCCCCCATCGCTTTTTCGGTGGTTCTAACTGCGTTTACTAATTCAGCAAACTCGGCAGGCTCCAGTGAGAATGAGCTGTCGGGCCCTTCTTCGGTCCGCGAAAGTGTGAGGTGTTTCTCGATAATCGAGCCACCTAAGGCAACCGAAGTAATTGCGGAGTGGTGGTCGAGGGTGTGGTCCGAAAGTCCAACGGGAATGTTGAATCGAGAGGCGAGGTCCGGGAGTGTTTTCAGGTTCATTGATTCCGGGGGCGCTGGATACGCACTGGTGCACTTGAGCAGTGCGACTTCATTGCAGCCATTGTTTTGCAGGGTTTGTACGGCTTGTTCGATTTCTTCGAGGGAAGCCAATCCTGTTGAGACAATTACGGGGCGACCGGTCGCCGCAACTTTCCGCAGCAGTGGAACGTCGATAATCTCAAAGGAAGCAATTTTGTAAGCGGGCACATCAAGTGTTTCCAGGAATTCAACCGCGGTGGCGTCGAATGGGCTTGAAAAGAGGTCCATTCCCAGATCGTTAGCAATCGATTTTAGTTCGGCATGCCATTCCCATGGAGTGGATGCTTTTTGGTAAAGCTCGTAAAAGCTCCTGCCATCCCAGACGGTACCGCTCTGTATTTTAAAGTGCGATTGATGTGAGTCGAGCGTCAGTGTGTCGGCGGTGTAGGTTTGAAGTTTTACAGCATCAGCGCCGGCGCGGTGTGCCTCCCGAATGATGTCGACAGCGCGGTCAAAGGACTGGTGATGGTTGGCGGACAATTCGGCAATGATATAAGTTGGTTGGCGATCGCCAATCAGGCGGCCATTGATTTGAATGTGCTGTTTGGAATCCATCGAATAGTTGTTGACCGAATGAGTTAAGGGATTGTTCGCGGTATTTCTTGGAGTTGATTCAGGCCGATTTTTTTCGGTGTTCACCGAGGAGTGGAAGCGGGATTTCCGAGGGGCGTTTTAGCTCGAATTGAAGCGCCATTTTTCCATCGATAATTTTTGGTTGAATTCCTGAATAGCCGGCTGCTCGAAAAGCTTTTTCCGAGGCAACATTCCCGGGCCGAATTTGAGCAACGATGCTGTGGTGCTTGGATTGGCGAAATAGTTTTTCTGAGGCTTGGGTGATTATCGCAGTTCCGATTCCCCTGCCCCTCCGCGAGTGATCGACAATGAGACTTATTTTTGGCGGACCTTCGCTGTTGAGTTCGTCAAAGCAAGCGTAGCCAATTGCGGTTCCAGCGGAGTTTTCGACAATCCAGCAGTGATTATTGCCTGAACTAACCGTCGTCTGGAATTCTGTGACAAATTCATCGAAAGACTGATCGGGGCTCGCCAAAGCAACGGATTTAACTTCGGGGTCATTGTGCCAGCGCCAGATGATTTCAGAATCATGGGGATGCGCTGATCGTAATTCCAGGTTTCCAGTTTTCATGGTGCGGACCACTCGCTTGGCTCCCTGCCCGTCGATTTGCTGCTGTCCGAGTTTGGACATGATCTTTCTTTGTTCCGGATTACCAATTAATTGGTTAAGAACCTGTTTAAGCTCTTGGCGACAGGATGACTCAGGTTGTCCTTGAAATTCAAGTGTCGGTTGATTCAGAGGGTCGTGGACACGGGGTAACTGTTGGGATTGATCAATGATGACGGTTGGGATTCCGCAGAAGGCGAGTTGGTAGGCAGCAACTCTTGAGGTAATTGCGATGTCAATTCGGGGGAGCAGTTGATGAACTCGGTCGCGATTCCGGTGGATTCTCAAGTTCAAATTCGCTTGCTTCTTAAACTGGTGCAACTCGGCTGCGTGAGCGTATTGAGGGCCAATCACGCAATCTACAACGATGCGTTTTTTTTCCAAATCAGAAATGGATTGCAGTGTTTTAAGAGTCCAGTTTTCCTTGTCTCTCTCTCCGAGGGACACCAGGATTTTCCGTGCTTCCTTGAGGATTCTTTTAGGGGGCGGGGGGGAGGATTCCGGGTCATTCATAAAACCGTCCAGCAAAACAAATTCCGGGCCACCGAGTGAGAGGGAGCCTCCGTGTTGGTGAGTGGCCGGTGAATTGTCACGCGTGGCAGTCTGATTTAAGACTATGTCTGCGAGTCGCGTACGAGTTGATCCATGGTCTTCAATCAGCAGTAATTTGGCCTGTCCCTGTTTTAGGGATGTAAGATATTTTTCTTCGAATCGATCGCCGTCAAGGATGATCCAATCGGGATGCATCGTGGCGGCAATGCGTTTCGTTTCCATCGCATCGGCTTGGTTGCATTCTGAATGGTTGAGCGGAATGAAATGAATTTGTTCTGAGGCAATCTTTTTGAGGAGTCCCCGAGGAAGCAGACCGCAGGCAAACGCGACGGTGCCTCCTGAGTTTTTCCACGCTCGCGCAACTGAAAGAGAGCGTGTGACATGCCGGGTTCCAATGGCAGGTCCGGCATCAGCGCGAATCAAAAGTGTGGGTCGATTGATGGGCATGAAAACATGGTCACTAAGCAACTTTTTGCAAACAGTGGAGATTGATATCTATCCACGATGGATGTGTTTCGTAGGCCTTGATGATATCTTTCGAGTCGAATGGTGAATCACCAAAGTGGCGGTAAATTTCTGAAACAAGCCTAAGATCGTCTTCTGTGTCGACGGTCCATCGGAGGTGAGACCAGTCTTCAGATGCATTGATTGAGGCTATCTTGAATCTTGTTGGGTTTTGGTAGGCGTAAAGTGTGACGTGCTCGCGATACCGTGGTGTGGTTGCAAGGCGGTCAATCCGGTCGAGCGTTCGGCGGGTCAACGCTTCGCAGTCGAGTCCGCGGGGGTAAGTTCGAAGAGGGTGAAAGTTGGTAGCGTAGTCGATTCCGTCGGCCGAGTTCATCAGGTCGACGGTTTGATCAACAATCTTTGGATCGATGAGAGGGCAATCTGAGGTGATTCTGACAATTCGATCTGCAGCATATTTTTCTGCGGCGTCAACATAGCGAGAGAGAACATCGTTTTCGCTGCCAGCATGGAAAGCCCATTGGTGACGTTGGCAGAATTCAATTAGTTCACGATCGGCGGGTTGGGTTGTTGTTGCAATCACGAGTTGGTCGATGGTTTGGCAGTCAGCCAGACGCTGCATTACGCATTCAAGCATGGTTCTGCCCCCAAGCGGGCGGAGAACTTTACCTCGAAGGCGTGTGCTTCCAAGGCGAGCTTGAATGATGGCAACTGTTTTCATCGAGCTAGGCGGCTTTCGAAAGAGTATTCGGTTTGGCTTGGGTGATCGCTTGAAGTTGCTCGGCTACCAGGCGAACATCTTCTTCCTTCATTAGCGGGAAAATTGGAAGTGAAAGGATTTCCCGGTAGGCGTGCTCTGCCTTGGGGCATAGTCCAGTTTGGTCGCCAAAGCGATTCACGTAATAGGGATGCTGGTAGACCGGTTGGTAATGGACGTTCACTCCGATTTTCCTCTCGCGGAGTTGTTCGAAAGCCTGATCTCGTGAAAGGCCGGTGGATTCTTGATCCCAGCGAATTACAAAAAGGTGGTGAGCGTGTTCGATTCCAGTTCTTGTTTGGAGCGGATTGACGTGCGGGATTGGTTTGAGGAGAGAGCGGTAGAAGCGGGCAATGTCATTTCGACGCCGGGTAAACCGGTTTAATTTGGCCAGTTGAGACAGTCCAAGTGCGCACTGCAGGTCGGTCAATCGATAATTGAACCCCAGTGACTCCATTGCATACTGATGCTGTTGTTTGGATTCTCGTTGGCGGTGGTCGGTGGTGATGCCGTGATTTCGAAATTCTTTTAAAGTCGTAGTAGCAGGGTCGCTGTTAGTCGTTACCATTCCGCCTTCGGCAGAGGTAATCTGTTTAATTGGGTGAAAGCTAAAGCAGGTGAAGTCTGCGAGGTTTCCCACGCGGTTTGAGCCGATGGCGCCACCGAGAGAATGGCAAGCATCGGAGATCAACACGAGGTTGTGTTGATCTGCGAGAGCTCGCAGTGCCGCGTAGTTGCACGGTTGGCCCGCATAGTCCATCGCGACAATCGCCTTGGTGTTGGGCGTGATTTTTCGAGCGACATCTTCGGGATCGATTAGCAGGCTATCCGAGTTTACGTCTGCGAAAACAGGCTTCGCGTTTTGATATAAAACAGCATTGGAAGTGGCGACAAATGTAATGGCTGGAACGATGACTTCGTCGTTGGCATCTCTCCCAATTCCGGCGGCATGCATCGCGGCATGAAGCGCCGCAGTTCCACTGCTAAAGGACACCGCATGTTGAGAACCAACGGTTTGGCTGAATGTGGTTTCAAAAGTAGAAACCAATGGACCGGTTGTGAGCCAATTGGATTTCAAAGCGTCCACGACGGCTTCGATATCGTCTTTTCCAATCGTCTGTTTTCCATAGGGCAACATGGGCTGGTTCCTCAGGCTGCGTGTTGTGGGGTGAGTGTAGGTTCGCTCTTCGGTTGATCCATTTCCGTTGCAATCATCGTGCGCAGTTGATCGATGGTAAGCCACGCTCGATTGTTGTCACTTGAATAGCTGAACCCATCGGGGCATCGAATCCCTTCGTCGGTGTACCGAGGCGGGGTAGTCGACCAACTTCGAAAGGTGGGTTGTATAATGAAATGGTCGCTGAATTCTAAAGTGTTTCTTGCATCGTCTGCGGGAATCATGCATTCGTGCAATTTTTCACCCGGGCGAATGCCAATGACTTTAGTTTTGCAGCTCGAGTCGACTGCCGTTGCAATGTCTAGGACGGTTGTGCTGGGGATCTTGGGGACGAAGACTTCTCCCCCTTCCATGCGAGTGAATGCTTTGATGACGAGGTTAACTGCCTCTTGGAGCGTGATGATGAACCGAGTCATTTTGGGATCAGTAATTGGAAGCACGCCGGTTTGAGCCTGTTTTTGGAAAAACGGAACAACCGACCCGTTGCTGCCCCAGACGTTGCCGTAGCGAACAACTGAAAATCGAGTTCCCATCTCGCCTGCCAGCGAGTTCGCGGCAATGAAAAGTTTATCACTGCACAACTTGGTCGCACCGTAGAGGTTGACCGGAGTTGCAGCTTTATCGGTTGAAAGTGCGACGACTTTTTCGACACCACAATCAATCGCTGCATTGATGACGTTCTCGGCACCGCCGATGTTGGTTCGAATGCACTCTTGAGGATTGTATTCCGCGATGTCGACATGTTTCATCGCCGCGGCGTGAATTACAAAATCTACTCCTTTGAATGCCCGACGGAGTCGCGCTTCATCGCGGACGTCTCCAATGAAGTAGCGGATTTGCGGGTACTTGTCGGTAGGGAATAAATTGCGACGCATGTCGACATGTTTTTGCTCGTCACGACTAAAGATAATGAGCCGTTTGACTTCAGAGTTTTCGAGCAAGAAACGGGCGCACTTTTTTCCGAAGGAACCTGTGCCGCCAGTGATGAGTACTGTTTTGTTTTTTAGCCAGAACATCCGTGTTCCTTTGGGAGTTGGTCGTTACCTCTTATTAAAATATCCCACTCTTCTAAAATCTCCAATACGAATCACAGCACAGGAATTTATGACTGGCTGGCATAGGATCGCTGGCACGTTATCTGTGGAATGAAGTTTATTAGGCGTGCCTGGGGAACGCGAGATCTCATTCCCCGGATCGCGAACGCCAAGATAGAATTCGCCTCGTATTTTTCTTGAGTCGAGCCCACGGCGAGAGTTTTGGGGGCTTGGCATAGATAGTTTGGCCCTTGAATTGACCATCAAAGAGTCCCGAGGGTGTGTAATATTGGTGCGGGTATCCGCGAGTTTGAAACCAGAAGCCGTACTTGAGTGCTCCCGTTTTTTCTTGCGGTTCAAGCGTTTGGGTTAATAGGCTCAACGCGTGAGCGTGGGAATTTGCTCGGTAAACCCCGCCAAGTCCTTGGTAAAGGCAGGGGCCGAGGAGGACTGACGGAATTCCCCAATAAACGGCCTCGGAGCCGACGCTTGACCCAAAGGTTGCAACTTTTTCGCAAGATTTCATCAATTGGTAGCTATCGATGTCAGCATCTGGCGCGATGATGGTGAGGTTGGGCGATTGGAGTGAAAGCATTGAGGCTTTGCATTCGTTTTCGACGGATGCAAGGTTGGGATGAACGCGAAGGTAGAGTTGGATTTCCGGGTTCGTTTTGAGTAAATCATGAGCGATTTGGCGAATTGCACTGACTTGATTGGGATAAAATTCATTCTTCCAGGCTTCCCCAATCGCCACGAACTCATCATCAGAAGAGCAGAAAATTCCAATGTTTCTTTGGTCGGGGTTCCAAGTATCGGGAAGTCTTCCCTGTTCCTGGTTTTTGACAAACGAATGCCATACTTTTTCAACTCGATCTACTCGCTCCTGAAACCAAGTCGCTGCGATCGTTTCGCGGTCAGGGCGATTGTTAGCAGACTCCCAGTAGTCAAGAATTATTTGCTCAGTCGATTGAATGTCATGAAGTAATTCATTTTTGAACAAATCAAAATGTTGTTGATCACAGCCCCGTTCGTGCAGATAGCAGTCGACTCCGTTTTTCTGGCAAGCCCTAAGCACTCCGCGTAGTGCGGCGAAGCGACCATTGAATGCATACACTCGATCGAATGAACCGCTGGAAAGGAGTTCGAGGGTTTGGAAGTAGGTTTGTCCGGCGGATTGCAGGGATCGATTGAGTTGTTCGCGATGTTGAATAAGGTCGGGTTCCGGGTCTCGACAATTCGAAACAAGGGACGAGTAGGCGGCAAATCCAATGTCGAAGTTGTCAATTTTGTAGGCCAATAGGTTTTTTAAATGATCAAAGTCGATGGAAACTTCGGTGCTAAATTCTTCACTAAAAGAATGGCAAGGCACTGTTGGGGTGAGAAGTTCCAATCCCATTTGGCGTCTGCCGACGCATTCATTGCATAGTTTGGGGGAGCGGTCAGGGTTGTGGTCGCAGTTTTTGAGCTGGCCGGTGCAGTTAAAGAATTTAACGGTGTGTCCGGCATCGAGATGCTGTTGAGCGATGTCGAGTTCGGTTGGAAAATGCGGGGTGAGGGTTGCCGAGGGCGAGATGATCGCAATGTTTAGGGATTGGGATCCCGGAATCAGTCGTTTGGAGGGCATGGGTTAGGCCGCTTTGCGAGTGGGCATCAGTCGTCGGTACCATTTTGGCTTTGGATTCGACGGTTGAGGTGAAAACATTGGGTCAAATATATTCTCGAGAGTATGTTGATCTGCTTCGTGGTTGGGAAGAATAAGCGGAGGGTGCACAAGTTCACCGATTGCGGTCGTGGGGCGATTGGCAAGGTGGGATTCAGGGTCGACTGTATGTGTGGCATCTCCACCAAATCCAATGTTCGAAATTAAATTCTGCTCGGGAACAATGCTCAATCCGTGATTTGCCCAGCAGGCGTATTGCCAAGGGAAGTCCCATGTGTCAATTTCTCCCGCAAATTGTCGGTCCAAGATTGGCTCCCAATTTCGATATTCCCTTTCAGAGCTGAAAGCGGATCGAAGTGAGTGATCCGCTTTTGCGCGTGGCCATGTTGAAATTTCCATATCGAAATGCTCCCACGCCCGTCGCCAGCTTGCCCAGCCCCAAATATGAGCCCATCGTGAAAAATAGTAGCTGTTGTTGGTCCTTGGTTGCGGTTGGAAATTGTCACCGCTGATCATCATGATTCGGTCATCATCGCGATATCGTTCTAGCAGTTCATCGCAGTAGCTGAAAAAGCTGGGGTCCGGTAGACAGTCGTCTTCCAGGATGATCAGTTCGTCTGACTGTTGAAATGCCCAATCGAGACCGGAGGAAATACGTTGTTTACAGCCCATGTTTTGAGAGGCGTAGTTGACCTGAACATCGCAATCCCAATTCACTAAACCAATGATTTCGCGAGTTTGGTCCACTAGCTCCAATTCGCCAGGGCGATTGGCTCTGGCTCCGTCGCCGATTACCAATAGCCGGCGAGGTTTAGCTACGGCGATGGCTTCAAACACTTTTCGAGTCAATGCAGGTCGATTGAAAATGCAGAATGCAATTGGAGTTTCAAGTGCCATGGAAGCTCGAAGCTGGAGTGCTAGCGTGCGTGTTGTTTTGGTTGGGTTGATCGACAATCTATCGTACAGCCAGTCGGTTTCCAATACTGATCATTCTTGGTGGTGATTAGTCTCGTTTGTCAGCCTTGGGAACCTGAGGTAACAACTCACTTTGGACTGACAGCGTGAAATTCGATCTAGGCAAAAAATGGAAAAACCGTTCAATTACCAATTGTTAAAAAGGTTCGCTCGATGGTGGTGAGCGTTTGGGGTTAATCCGTCTTTTTGAACATGATGCATAGAAACCGAATCGAAGGATCGATTTTGAAATCGTTATTAAATCATATACGCCCCAGTCGCTCTGCTCGGCGAAGACTGTCTCAAGCGGAAGATCCGATTGCTCGGCTGCGAGCTCAGTTTCCGGACGTGCCTGATTCGCATTTGCGAATTTACCAATCGGTACACGAGCTAACGATGACTTCACCCGAGCGAGTATTTGCGCTTTGCAATGCGGTTGAGTACATCGTTGAGAATCAAATAGAAGGTGATTGTGTTGAGTGCGGTGTTTGGCGCGGCGGAAGTATGGCGGCAACAGCTCAAGTATTGGTGCAATCCAGCGAAATGGATCGCAGGCTGTGGATGTACGACACATTTGAAGGAATGTCTGAGCCGTCTCAGAAGGACGTTGATCTTCGTGGCCAGGCGGCTAAACAGTTGTTGGACGATCAGGATCGGCTTGATGAGAAAAGTATTTGGTGTTTTTCGCCACTGAATCAAGTTAAAGAGACGATGCGTAAGACTGGCTATGATGCTAATAAGATAGAGTTCGTCAAGGGAAAGGTCGAAGAGACGTTGCCAACGAAAACACCTGAAAAAATTGCATTGTTGCGGTTGGATACTGATTGGTATGAGTCAACGCGATGCGAGATGGAACATCTGTTTCCTCTGCTGGTGCCGGGTGGCGTGATTATCATTGATGATTATGGCCACTGGGAAGGTTGTCGTCGGGCAATTGATGAATATGTAAAAGAGAACGAAATTTCATTGTTTTTGAACCGGATTGACTATACCGGCCGCATCGGTATTAAATCTCCGCTGGTAAATAATTGATGTCAGTTAAATCTATTGAAAAATCTGCTGGTTCACCTAACCGATATCTCAATCTTGGTTGTGGCCGTCGGTATCACTCGGCATGGACCAATCTCGATTTAGAATCGGATGATCTCGAGGTCATTTCCCATGATATTACTCAGGGGATTCCGTTTGAGTCGGCGAGTTTTGATGCAGTTTACCACTCTCATGTTCTTGAGCATTTGAACCCCGCTGAGGGGAGGCAGCTGATTCAAGAGTGTTATCGCGTGTTGGCTCCCGGTGGAGTATTGCGTGTGGTGGTGCCGGATCTTGAGCGTATTGCGCGTCTGTACTTGGAGAATCATCAGCAGGCCTGGGATGGAGACGAAGTGGCGTCCGTCAATTACGACTGGATGAAGATGGAGTTGCTGGATCAGCTGGTTCGTGAAAAATCAGGTGGCCAGATGGGAATCTACATGTCCCGTCAGGAAATTAAGAATGCTGAGTTCGTTCAGTCACGAGTGGGTGATGAGTTGGCAGTATGCCAAGAGACTGTTGTCCCCAAAGTTGCAAAAGATAAGAGTCTTCTGAACCGGCTTGAAGAGTCGACCCTTGGTTTTCGCCGTCGAATGGCGCGTCGTTTTGTACGTTGGACGTTAGGTCGAAGCGCGGAAGCGGCGTTTGACGAAGGAATGTTCCGGAGTCAGGGAGAAATTCACCGTTGGATGTACGATCGGTATTCTCTTCGTGAGATTTGTCGTTTGATTGGATTCGAAAGTTTTCGAGTTTGTTCTGCGGAAGAGAGTTCGATCGAAGATTATTCGAGCTACCAGCTCGATTCGGTGGAAGGCCAAGTCAGAAAGCCAGACTCGATCTTTATTGAAGTTCGTAAGCCACAATCTGACGCGATCCGCGAAGTTGCCTAAGAAATCGCTGCCAATTTCATTTAAGTCGGTTTTTGCAAGGCTAGGACGCCTGCAGTCTGCCTCGTTTTTCCGTTTCAAAAATGGTTGGCCAGTTCCAGAAGGCGATGCGGTTACTACGAAAACATTGTAGAAACTGCTAAGATTCTCCCATCGCGGTTTTCAACTATCTTGGTTAGGCGGCGTGTTTGTTGCCTTCGCGGTCTTATTTCTTGTTGGGGAAATATTCTCCCGTTTTATCTGAGCTAAATTTAATGAACCAAACTGCCAGTTGGCGAGACGAATATCAGTTCCCAGCTAACTACCTGACGGTCGATGGACATCGAATTCATTACGTTGACCACCAGGGTGGTGACGGTGCTGAGCCAGTGCTGATGGTCCACGGCAATCCTACGTGGTCTTTTTATTATCGCCGGTTGTTAAAGAGTGTGGGAGACAGTGGAAGGGCGATTGCGGTGGATCACCTAGGGTGTGGACTGAGTGATAAGCCGGCCAATTATCCGTACCGACTTCAGAATCATATAGATAATCTCTGTTCTTTAATCGACGAGCTCGATTTGAAAAATGTGACTCTGATGGTTCACGATTGGGGCGGTGCCATTGGGTTAGGGGCACTGTTAGCGCGAAAGGATCGATTTAAAAAAATCATCTTGTTTAACACAGCCGCATTTCCCCCGCCCTATATCCCCTTTCGAATTCGTGTTTGCCGCTGGCCCGTCGTTGGGAAAATTGGGTTGCAGGGTTTCAATTTATTCGCCCGCGCTGCGACTTCCATGGCGACCGAACAAAAAGGTGGATTGCCCAAAGTCATTGCGGACGGCATGTTGGCGCCTTACGACAGTTGGTCAAATCGGATTGCGACCTACAAGTTCGTCAAAGACATCCCTCTCAGCAAACGGCATCCGACGTGGGGTGTTTTGGAAAATATTGAATCGAGGCTTCAGGAAGTCGCCGAGTGGCCAATCATGATGGTTTGGGGCATGAAGGATTGGTGTTTTCGCCCCGAATGCCTCGACCGTCTTCAGGAACATTGGCCTGCGGCAGAGGTGTATCCAATGGCCGATGCCGGGCATTACGTAATTGAGGATGAAGCAGACCAGGTGCAGCATTTGGTTGAAGACTTTTTAAAACGGCATCGAGTATGAGCGAAGCGTCTCTTTCTCCGGGTGGACTTGCCACGCTTAGCTGCATTCTTGAAGTCGTTGCTCCGAAGCCTGGTAATGTGCATCGGGGAGCCGATTTTGATGATGTAACTCTGGTTGATTTCACGACCAGCGCTGTCATTTTAGGAAATGTAATCGATGGTTCTGTTGAGAGTTCGGCTGGTGAGACCGTTTTACAGGCGGTGCGTGCCAATTCGAAAATCGTTGGCACGAATACCAATTTAGGGATCATCCTACTGCTGGTCCCTTTGGCAAAACTGGTGGCATTGGATCCGGGCACGCTTTTAAATCCGGAGCGTATTTCACGTTTTTTGAGTAAGTTGAATCGGGAAGACGGAGTCAAATTTTACGAAGCCATTCGGTCGGCAAGTCCCGGCGGTTTGGGAACAGCACAGCAGCTTGACGTTGCCGATGCGACGGTTGAGTCCATTGATTTGATGGCAGCGATGCAACTGGCAAGTGAGCGTGATTTGATCGCTCAGCAATATTCAGATGGATTTCAGTTGCTATTTGATTTTGCCGTTCCCATGATTGAGTATGGTCGGGAGTTACTGGGGGGACTTACGGAAGGAATCGTTTACGCACATGTCGCTTTAATGGCTAAGTCTCCCGATAGTCTCATTGCCAGGAAGTGTGGCCTTGAAGTTGCTAAACACTCGCAGATGCTTGCGTTGAAAGCCGTGGAAGCCCTAGGCAGTGATGGAGTTAAGGAACCTGCGGTACCTCAGGATGATTACTGGGATCGAGTTTCGGAACTTGATTTTTGGTTGCGATCGGACGGCCATCAACGCAATCCAGGGACTACGGCCGATCTGATTGCGGCAAGCTTATTTATTGGAATTCATAATCAAATCATCAAGCCACCGTTTAGGTAAATAAATGAAAAGTGATACATTTCGAGTTCAGCTTGAGAAGGACAATTTGGTCTTTAGTGCGGCCCACTTTATTACCTTTGATGGGAACACTTGCGAGTCCATTCACGGGCACAATTATCGCGTTAAATGCGAGGTCATTGGGCCACTGGATGAAAACGGTTATGTCGTTGATTTTATTGCGCTTCGAGATGCCCTTCAGGAGATTGTAAATCGACTGGACCACCATGTTGTTTTACCAACGTTACACCCAGCGATTCAGGTAGCTGAAATCGAAAAAGAGGTGGTGGTCAGGTTTGACGATCGACGTTGGGTTTTTCCTCGGCAAGATTGCGTTCTGTTGCCGATCGCGAACACCACGGCGGAATTAATGGCTCAATTCATTGGTCGAGAGTTGATTGAAAAAACGCGAGCCAAATTTGGTGACCAAATCACGGGATTGGTCATCGCAGTTGATGAAAATCGAGGCCAATGGGGTGTTTGCGAGATAGACTGGCCGTCCGCCCCAGCCGTTTAATTCGTTGTGGCTTTTCCCTGTCGAATTTTCGGCATGGGCTTTCTTGAATTTTCATGTTTAAAGCTGAAATGGCCCTAGCCTGCCTGTTGTTTGAGATCCCCCAGAATCTGTTGGGCGGCTAATTTTCCGGGCCCACCGATAACGCAACCGCCAGGGTGAGTCCCCGATCCGCATTGGTAATATCCACCAATTGGAGTTCGATATTGATTCCATCCGGGGGCCGGGCGATTCAAAAACATCTGATCTGCAAATAATTCACCCGCAAAAATATTACCTTCGGTAAGTCCGACGATTCTTTCAATGTCGAGCGGTGTAACAATTTCGCGGTGGAGAATCAAAGAGCTAAACCCCGGAAAAAATTCTTCTATCGTTGCCTGAACAACATCGCCAAGGTTCTCTCGCTCCGTATCCCAGTCACTTTCTGATAAGTGATAGGGGGCGTACATAACGAAACAGGACATGATATGTTTGCCGGGTGGAGTCATATCTGGATCGATGGTTGATTGCACACAGCAATCGAGGAACGGTTTTTTGCTGTACCTCCCGGCTTCGCAATCCGCGAATGCTTCCTCGAGATAGTCGATCGATGGACCGAGGTTTGTGAACCCCATGTAGATGTCTTTCCGGTTTTCTAGCCCGGGGAAATTTGGAAGATCGGATAATGCAAAATTCACTTTGGCGGCTGTGCCCTGGAATTTATATTTTCCAATTGCCTCAATGAGGGAGTCTGGCAGGTCATCGGAAGAGACTAGCTGGGTAAAAGTTCGACGAGGATCGAGTGCGCTCACGACCGTCGGGGCAAAATATTCATCGCCGCTGGCAAGCCGGACACCCGTGGCTACAGAGTTTTCGTAAATTACTGTTTCCACATCTGCGTCGGTTAAAATCGTCCCTCCGAACGACTCCACGGCTTTGGCTAAGACTTCCGTGAATCCGCCATTTCCTCCTTTGTGAAATCCCCATTCACCAAAAATGCCGTCGTACTCACCCATTTTATGGAACAACCAAACGAGTCCAGAGCCTTTCGAGCGTGGTCCCACCTTGCTGCCGATAATTCCGCTTGATGCGATCAACGCTTTGACCAGGTCGGATTCAAAATATTCTTCGAGAATTTCAGCGGCACTGCAGTTCACAAATTTGTCAATCATCATGCGGACATCGGGCTCAAGCCCGGCCATGTATTCTTTGAGCCCTGCCATCGCCGCGAGTTCCGCCGGATCATCGCTCATTGCATTCGGAGGAATGTTGTCCATTAGCGGTTTAAGGGCGAAACACACACGGTCAATCAGGTGGGAAAGGTCGCGGATGGACTCGGCATCTTCGCGTGAGTGTCTGGCGATCTCGTGGAAGTTAGCATCGGCGTCGGCACCCAGTAGGAGGTAGTCACCGTTCAGACCGGGTTGAAAGGTGTTGACTAACGGCAAAACCATCATTCCGTGATCCGCCAGACGGAGATCTTGTACGATATCCGGTCGCATCAGGCTGATGGCGTAAGAGAACGTCGTGAACTTAAAGCCCGGGATGAGTTCTTCTGTGATCGCGGCCCCCCCCACGAGGTGGCGGCGTTCGAGAACGAGTGTCTTCAAACCTGATTTGGCAAGATAGGCCGCGTTGACCAGGCCGTTGTGTCCCCCGCCAATAACAATGGCATCGTAGTTGTTGGAATTACTCATTTTCCACCTCCCATAGGTGCGGTTTTACGTTCGGGGTTAAAGAACGGTAGTGAAGAGACTTTAGCAAGGACGTTGACGGGTTTGCGAATGACAGGAACCTCAAGGTCAACTTCGGTCCCAGCATCTGTCAGGTCAAGCGGTAGTTTTGCGATCGCGATAGGCTTTCGTAGGAGAGAAGAAAATAAGAAGCTCGTAGCGTAGCCAGCATAATCCCACGGTGTCTCGCTTCGTCGATAAACACTCATCGTCGTTTCGCGGTAGAGATCACTCTTGGGTGGTAAAATTCCTGCATCCAAATGGACTGCTTCGTAACTGTGCCAGTCGATTTCGAGTCCGACGGTTTTCCAGCGACTGGTTTTATTTTTTATTTCTGCCTCGATCGCGGCGCGACCAATGAAATCTCGATCGTCTTTTTCCAGATTGCGAAACATCCAAGACCAGCCCAATTCGATTGCCGTTTCACGCTGTGCATCGACCCAGGCAAATCGTGAGGAATCAAAATCGACACCCATCAACAGCAGCCCAGCCTCCACTCTGGCCATCTTTAAGGCAGTGGTTCCGATCGGAGCGATATTGTACCCCTCTCCAGCAGCCATCAGGGCATCCCAGACGGTCAGGGCGTTTTCGTGGGGAATCCAAATTTCGTACCCAAGATCGCCAGTGTATCCCGTTCGCGAAATAATGACTTCGGTTCCGCAGATATCCGCGTGAGTGACGTCGAAATATTTCAAATCGGTCGCGTCCCGAGTTAACTGGGAAATTACATTGTGAGCGTGCGGGCCTTGCAGCGCTAGAATTCCATAGGCTTCGGAAACGTCTTCAACGATTACCTCTTCGAGTTTCATTTCCCTGGCAATCGATTTGAAATACCGCAGGGTTGGCTCGCCGGCAGTTAAGAAAAATTCAAAATCATCGGTGCGCAGGATGACACCGTCCTGAAGTACAAATCCTTTGTCGTCGGACCAGACGGTGTACTGGGCTGAGCCCGTTTTGCAGCGATTTATATCTCGCGACATCATCCGCTCTAACAGGCGAATCGAGTCGGAACCCGAGATACGGTACTTAAACAACGGTGAGGTGTCGAGAAGCGAAACAGAACTTCGAATCGCATAGTATTCGTTGGTAAGCGAGTATTTAAACTGAGGGGCAATCAGGAAACCGGACCAGTTTTTCCAAACTTTCGTTTCGTTCAGTGGTTCCAGACGGGAGTGAAACGCAGTCGTTTTGGGCATAGCGGTGCACTTTCAAAAATGTGTGCGGGGAATTTTCTCAAATAGATTTGCCGAATGACAAGCAGGGTTGCGCGAATACGAAATTAGAGGCCGCTATATCGATTGCGGTATTGCGTTTCGGCGAAAATCATTGACAGCATGGAGGCATCCCTTGGAGAAGTGAAACGAATTTAATTCAATTCAATTCAATTCGCAACCGTCTGCATGGGGCTTGGAACGCTCTTTGGCGTTACTGGAATTGTACCCCGGGTCGCGCAGGGCTTTACAGGTTGGTGATCTGGAACAGCTTGAGCCGGTTGATTCAATTTTTGAAGCGAATGCCGACGTTTGCTTTCGGGTTAAATTAAACGAACAGTTTAATCAGAAATCTGCGAATCGAACACGGCTTCCGAATCACGCGGCAACAATCCTTGGGAATTGTTCCATGGATTCGCTTACCCGCAAGGTTTGCTTGACAACCGATTCGCTCAAGTCAATCAGCTTGTCTCCGTATTCTTCAAACCGGTAACGGGAATGCACCCGCTGCAACGAGCGTTCACGGAGGCCATTGGCAAGTTCTGGCTGGGCGGCCAAGGTTCTCAGCAGGTTGGAGATTTGTTCATAATCAGCGTAATCAACGATGATTCCTGCTCCGTTGTCGACAGCTTCTGCTGCACCACCTGAGTTGGCAAAGGTAATGATCGGCAAACTAGCTGCCATCGCTTCATGGATCACGCAAGGGAATGGATCGACTCGCGAAGTCATTAAGAATGCATCCGCACCTACAAAATAAGGTTCAACATTGGGTCGTTCGCCGATGAAGTGGACGTGGTGCCGGGCATGGCTCTTATGGATGTCAAGTTGGACGTAGTGGTAAGGAGAGTGGCACCAGCGTGGGCCTTCTCCTACCCAGACAAAGTGAATCGGAGTATCCGATTGATTTTGAGCGCAAGTTTGTCTCGCAATTGCAGCATAATGATCAATCCCTTTTCGGAGATCGAGCGTGCCGCAGCCCAGGGCGATAAACGCATTGGGGGGCAGTGATAATTCTTTTCTGATTTGAGCGTGTGCTTTTTCTCGTGAAATACCTTTGCCAAAGTCTGGTGTGAGCAAACCCTGAGGTAAAACAATCGATTTTCCTTGAGGAATTGCAGTCTTCGAATCGGCTGCGTCTCGAACTGCGTGAGCTGGAAACACAATTTTTTCTGAAGACTTAAAAATGTTTTCGTAGTCTACTTCCGAATAGGAGGATGGCAATTCGTGAACTAGCGAGACACAGGGTACGCCATGTTCCGCAAATGCCGCGGCAACGTGTCGCGATTCCATGCTGTTGCAAACGGCGAGAATTGGCTTATTGTTTTTTTCGCGATTTACAACACGCGCTGTCCGTTTTCGAAGTTCTTCGACATTTTGGCTATCAACGTTAAAGCAATCGACGACGGAGTGCTCCGCGAAATCGGTTGCCAGGTGCCCGCCTGATTGAAGAACGGTTTCGCATTGAACGTCACAATTTTTTTGAAAGTGTTTTAAGATATTTAAAATTATCTTTGGAGCGCCCGTTCTCGTCGCTTCGTGAGAAACAAAAACAACCCTTCGCTGTTGCGGGGTGGAAGGTGATTTGCTTTTCTTATTTTTTCGAAATATTCGCATTATTTTTCCTGATTTGCCGGCTGGGTCCGGCTTGAAAGTCAGAGGCAAGACTTGCGAGTATCATCCGTGATTATTTCCATGCAAATCTGCTTCAAGCTTGAAGATAACACTTCCCCAAAAACTCTCAAAGATCAGCGAGGAGAGATTTCTATTGCTAGCGAAATTAAAGGGGGATTTTCGGCAGTCTTAGGCAACCCCCACAATTGAGCGGGGTGTTGGGAGAGAGTTCAAGCAACCAGTTTAAGCAGATTTTGCAAATAGACTTTGGAATTGCTGAGACGACTGTTTGGCCTCTTGAACTGAGCTATCGTGCACAATTTCTCCTAGCTCCATGACGATCACTCGATCCGCAAGGCGAAGCGAGGACGGACGATGGGTGATGACAATCGTGGTTCGGTCTTGAATGAACTTTGCCAGGGAATCGTGGATGATATTTTCAGATTGCCCGTCAATTTGACTGGTGGCTTCATCAAGAATCAAAATTTGAGGATCTGAGACAATGGCTCTTGCGATTGCGACGCGTTGTCGCTGGCCTGCGGAGAGATTTTTCCCATCGTCACCTACATTGGTTTGGTATTCGTTTTCGAGCTTGGATACGAATTTGTCGATTCTTGCGATTCGAATTGCATCCATGACTTGCTCGTCGGTAGCATCTGGATTTCCGTAGCGAATATTCTCCCACAGAGTTCCATTGAAGAGAACGGAATCCTGAGTCACCCAGGCAATTTGTTGACGCACTTTTTTAGGGTGCATTTGACGGATATCTTTTCCGTCAATCATGATTTTTCCATAATGGGGATCGTAGAAACGAGCCAGCAAGTTCATAAGAGTCGATTTGCCGCAACCGTTTCCTCCAACGATTGCGAGGGTTTGCCCTGCGGGAATGGTCAAGTTTAGTTTTTTAATGACTGGTTGCCGCGGCAGGTAGCAAAAGATTACATCCTTAAATTCGATTTCATGTTGATGTGCAGGAACTGGAATTGGATTTTCAGGTGGGCCAATTAGCGGTTCGGGGCCAAAGGTTCTAAATAAGTTGTCGCAGGCGGTCCCCCCTCTGACGATAACATTCACAATTTCGCTCATCTTTCGCGCCGGGTCTGCTGCCCCTGCGAGCATGGCGTAAAATACGAGCAGCATGGCTGGTTTGATCGGGGTGTCGCTGATTTTGATGAAATTGAAAAGATAGGTTTCTTGATTTAAAACCAGATAGGCTCCGACCAGCATCGATAGCGAAATTGAGATGATGCTGAGAACCTCAGTGATGGGTCTGAGAAGTGAATCGTAAAGTGCGATTCGGAGTTGCATTCGGTACAGGGTATTGGCATTTTTCTTGAATCGTCGCCGCTCACTTCGTTCTCGATTGAAAATGCGAACAGTTTTCACTGCTTTGAAGGTTTCGATTAGGGTCTGAAATACATCGGCCATGCCTTCCATCTCAATTTGCGTTGAGCGTTTCATGCGACGGGATAAGGAGTGGATTAAAAAGGCTCCCGCAGGCACGATAAACATGGAAATAATTAGTAGGGGAAATGAAATCCACGCAGCCACGCATAGGCAAGTGATCATTTTTAATGGTTCGCGAAGGCACTTGCCGTAGAACATTCGAAGGCCGGAGCTGATCATTGTCATGTTGTAAGACAAATGAGTCATCATCGCGGACGTTCCGATGTTGTCGATTCTTCGTTGGTCGAGCTCCAGTGCTTTTCGATAGTAAATGCGTCTTAAATCTAGGACAGTTTTTTCAGAAACTCGCGCGTCGAGAATGGCGCTGATTACTAACAGGATGCCTTTGAAGATGGAAACTCCAAGGAGCCAGATCAGGGCGACCACTAGTGTCTGAAACGCGCTGTCGGGTGCATAGCGGTCGACATAGGGCTTGGCATTTTTATACCATTCCAAGGATTTTACTTCGCCATTGAGTCGGTCTTTTTTGAGGTCAATTTTATTGGCGAGCTGAGCACTCGGGGTGCTTGCCTGCTGGGCCTCCAGAGTCGCTACCTCTCCCGCAAACCGATCGACATTTTGTTCACCATTTGCAATTTCATGCTGGACCCAGCTAATTGCAGTTTCACCTTCGAGGACAATCTTTACGATTGGAAATACTGTCGTGATACTCGCGCTCCAAATGACCGCAATGGTCAAGGAGCAGACAAACGCACCGGCAATAGTCCAGCGGTAGCGTAGGGAGTGTTTAACAGCGCGAAAAAACGGCTTCATCCGAGATTGCTCTGGAGGTGATTCCAACAAATATTGTCGAGCGGGAGTTTCCCCATCCGGGAACTTGCTCGCGGGGCGGAATATTGGTGAGATTGGTCGACTGAGTCAAGAACAATTAACGCTGGGAACAATTAACGCTGGCTGTCCGGCTGGATGCCTAAGCTTCGCCATTGCCCTATTTTGAAGTTTGGCGAGACTGGGCGGCATTCGATGCCGCTTGCACGGCGACTGGAGTCCGAATGCGGTTGGGCCGTCGACGTTTAGCCAATTCTGAGGTTAGACTCGATCCGACGAATAACTTCCTTCGTCGGGTAGACCGAATGGGCCAGAGAGATCCCGTGGTCAGTTTCGAGCCACTGGGCGACTTTGCGTTCGGCGGCGATCGCCGTACTGTGGCTCCGTCCACCAAAATACTCACCGATTTCGGAAAAGGCTGAGCCGGTGTACTGCCGGGAGAGGTACATTGCTAACATTCGAGCCGAGCTGATTCGTTTTTGTCGGCTGGGTGATTTCAGTTCCTTTGAATTCACGCCGCAAAAATCGCAGACAGCTTGTTCGATTGTGACCATTGAAGTGCAGTTGGGGCCTGTAAGCGAGAACAGGTCGCAAAGTACTTGTTGTGCTACTTCGGGAACCATTGGAGTTCGCGTCGCAACCGTATAGGCATGTAATCGATTGATCGCCCCGGAAAGTCGCCTCACATCCCGCGTCAGTTGCTCGCAAATTAAGTTAATGACGTTGGTTGGCAAATCCATTTTTCGTTCGGCACACATGCGGCGGGTGATTTTGACCCGCCCTTCAAAATCAGGGTACTGGAGCGGGCAGGTTAGGCCTCCCGTTAGTCTCGCACTGATATCGTTTCCGAGATGCCCCAGCTCAATCGGCGGCCGGTCCGATGATACGATTATTTGTTTGCCGGCGCGGATTAAATTGTCCATCGTGTGTTGGAATTCGCCCAGCGTCGCTCTCTTGCCGGCGAGGAACTGAATGTCATCGATGGCCAGCAGATCGAGATCGCGGTATTTTCTGCGGAACATCGGAAGCCCTGTTCCGCCACGCAGTGAACTGACAAACTCGCTGGTGAACTGTTCTGCAGAGAGATAAACACAACGCTTTAAACGCAGGCGACGACGGAAGTCGTTGGTGATTGATTCAAGTAGATGTGATTTGCCGCTACCGGTTGGCCCAAATACGAAAAAGGGAGCAAACTGTCCCGGCTCTCGAAAGAGCTGCTCGACGCCTGCTTCGATAAGGCGGTTGTCCGGTCCAAAAGAAAATGAATTCAATCCCCGTGGAGCTTTGCGGATCGAGGTTGGCAAATTGCCGCGCTGCGTCTCAACCGATACCACGCCAAGGGAGTGGGGGGAAACGGAGCTTTTTACCGACGTGGATTCTTCGTGTTCAACGGAGGTCTCGGCCGTGGCAACGAATTTACTCAATTTGTATTCAATTTGAAAATGCGGACCGCAAACATGGTCTACGATGTCGCGAACGTCATCCGCTAACGTTCCCTTGATTCGCTGCAAAGAGAAACTGTTTTCCGCACTAACAATAACTTGGGGGGGCGTATTCGCTGGGGGCGTTGAGTTGACTGAGAAACTTTGATCCTGGGAGAACCAGAGGTCGAAACGATCTTTGCCGATCCTTGCTGCCAAATGGGTAGCAATTGTGCTGGCGAGGTTCGGGCTTTCCGAACGATTGTTAATGATCGAATCCTGAGACGACAAAGTCACATCCTGACACATTATCGGCCCGCTCTTGGTTACGATGCTCATTAGGAAATATCCAGCGATTTTGGCTGGAAAAATCATCTTGAGTGAGCAGCGAACGAAGACCGTCCATTGTTTATAATTTCAATCCACATCTTGTGAACTGACAAATAATCTCAAACTGAGGAGTTGCGATTCTAAGACCGCTAGCACAACTGTCAAACCGTTAGTTCGAAATAAATTTGAAGTTCACCTTAATTGCGGAAACCTGCGCGGAGTTTTCAAAATACACGGTAAATTCTCGCGCCTAAATCCAACCGTGCCGAGACTCAATTAGGTGGATAAAATGTCAAGCGATTGTTGTTAAAAGAAAACTCCCCTTTCCTCGGCAGTCAATCTTGGTTCGGTCCACTTAAACGGGTCGGATTGGGCAAAATTTGACTGGTGAGGTAGATAGTGAGTATAGCAGAAAAGCGCAGGGCATGACCGCAGTAAAAACCTCTTAGTTGGCGATAGAGCGGCCTAGCGATTGGCTTGAGAACCGGCGATTAATGACTGGAATTCTTGGCTTAAGCCTATGATTCCTCGGGGATTATTTATTTCCATCACAACGGCAACTTGTTGGATCTGATTTTCACGGTAGATAACGGTTGGATATTGCATCAAAATCCCGCCCGTTTGGTTTTTTCCGTTTTCTGATAGGTAAAATCCAGCCCAGTGAGTCGGTTGTTGGCGAAAACCGTAGAATTTTGTCAAAAACTCAGTGAGCTTAACTCCGTCGCCCGCCCACCCCCGGAAGGTGATCCTTTGAGGTTGATGATTTTGATCAAAATAATAGGTCAGCGAGCCGTGCAGGTCCGAGGCCGTCGTACCAGTCACGAGGGCGACGCGCAAGCCGTGTAACCCAACTGCCTCCGCGTTAGTCGATATTCGATTCCATCGATCTCTAACCCAGCTTTCACTAATATCGAATCGAAACACCTCCTCAAAATTAAAAACCGGCATAAACTCCAATGGCGCCGCATCATAATTAGGGCCTTGGGCGTTTCCCGGGTAAACGAGCGTTCCTGTTGCTCCATAATCAACCACGGTTCGGCCAATCTGATTAGCCGCAACTCCCGAATTTGAGAGGGTTGCTCGAGGTAAATAGCTGGGCGATGAATTCGTCAAAGTGGAGTTGGGTGGAACTGCTGAATTGGTTGCGGGATTCCCAAGTCGTTCAAGGCTCTGAAACGCGGGATTCCCGATTGGGGCGGTCTGCGAGTTTTTTGCATCCATCGCCAGGAACGAACTACTGTTGATTCCGTCGGTTCTGCGAAGCGCGGGCGGAGCACTTGATTCAGCGTAAGCTGTCGTCTCGGCCACCAGTTCACCTGATGAATTGACTCGTCCTTTGAGACCAGATCGATCCGAATCTGTTTGGTTCAATATTACGGGAGCCGCAACGGCGCACGCGATTAAACTGGGAACAAGGATAGAGCGAATAAACATCTGAATCTCTTTCAATGGATTTTACCATTTTCAAAGATCGACGCTTGGTCGCTTTTTTCTTTGATTTACTGAGGGACGATACAATGATCAGTAAAATAGAACGCACCGGCGCGAGCATCGCAGCTACTTCAGTTGAAATAATGGGAACCGCAAATATTAGCTAATTCCTACAAACCCTATCCTGCCGGTTGCTTGGTTTGATTGCACTGTTTGCGATTAAAATCGGTGGGGAAAATCAGCGGGGAAGTCGAGTCACCCAAAGTGGTTTTTGATCCACTTGGAATCCACTCCCATTACCGCGGCGGCATATTCAGATTTAGTTTCATAGTCACTCGGTTTCACATCGCAACGGTATTGCAGTTCGATGATTTGCGATTCTGCTTGTTCGGGGCCAAGTTTTCGACGAACTTGTTTTAAATAAACGCCAAAATCAGGATCGTCGATCGCGTCAAAGAATGAGGGATAGTTCCGCAGCATATGTCCCTGATTATTTTGCAGGATTAGCTGCCGGCAAAATTCAGCCAGCGGTTTCATTTTTAAAGCCGCGGCGCACGTTGCCGCCATTACCAATGCTCGATCACGGTCGGACATTTGCAAACGGGCTTTGAATGCTTGAGCGACGCGAAGATAGATGATGAGTTCATTAAAGGGAGCCATAGTATTGGAATTTCTTGGATGAAATCGCGAGATGAGAGAGACGACGCCTAATCGGAAAACCGCAGTGCCACACCGGTATGTTACCAGAATCTATAATAATCTTGAAAACATTTGAAATCAGGATTGAATCGAGATGGAAACGAAAATTATTGTCAATTAATATCAAAACATGAATTTAGAAACCCGCGACGATTTTTTATGGCTTATGTCGGACGAGGCAGCACCTGTTTTAAAGCAGGTTCAGAATGCGTTTGCAGAACGTGTCAACGTTGTTCGAATTGCTAAATCGTTGCGAAAGCTCACGACGCCCACCCGCGGGGCACTTGTGATGGAGCAGGCTCAATTAAGAAAAAAAGCGGCACAAAAGTTCACACGTGCCAGTCGAATGTTTTTTACCCGACGGGGCTTGGAGCAGGCTTCTGGCCAGCGACTGGCTGAATATAAGGCTTCGAGATTTCAGTCATTAGACAATGTAGCTGATGTTTGCTGCGGAATTGGTGGAGATTTACTTTCGCTGGCTCGCCGTGAACAGGCGGATAATCCGGAAGCGTTGACGGCAAAGACGATCGGGGTCGAAATTGATGAGTTGACCAGTTTGTTTGCACGCAAGAACCTCGACGCATATTCTCTTCGTCCGGATCTGGCGGATGTTCGTCAAATTGATTTTTCCGATTTTGATCTTTCAAAATTAGACGGAATTCATGTTGATCCCGATCGGCGAGTTCAGGAACGCACGGTGCACGGCAGCCGGTTTTTGCCTAGTCTGCCGGATGTGTTTCAACGGCTTTCTTCGGACTGCACTGCAGCGATCAAGGTTGCTCCGGCGACCCCGCAGGCAGGCTACTTCCCACCCAATGTTCAGCGGGAGTGGATCGGTGACGATCGGGAGTGCAAACAGCAGATTCTGTGGGTTGGCCCTGGAACCGAGAAACCTGGTCACCGAACCGCGACACACATCGGTAAACAGGGAGAAGTGAGCCAGATCTCGGTACTGGAAAGTGAGTCACTCCCCGGGGTAACCGTCGGTAATCAAATTATGCGTTACCTCTACGAACCTCATGCGATTGTTCTAGCGGCACAACTCAATAACTTAATTGGCGATCGATATGGCCTCGTACGATTCTCGGCAGACGTGGTTTATCTGACGGGCGACGAAGAGGTTGAAGATCCATTACTTGCTCAGTTCGAAGTGTTGGCTGTTTTGCCGCTTAATCTGCGAAAGACACAAGTCTTTTTGAATCGATTGGAGGTCGGTGAAATAGAAGTCAAGAAGCGCGGTATTGATGATGTCACTGCATCGCAATTTAAACGCCTCAAATTGGAGGGTAAACAGCGCGCGACTGTGTTGCTAACGAGGCTTGGGCGAAGCCGTATCGCCGTAATCGCTAAACGTCGCGGTAATCCACTGGTCAACCCCGACCCCCCTTCGGACTTGCTGGTTGTCGACGAGCCAGCCGCCTAGATCGGCAGACCCCGACTTTCGCCTGGGCTCTTTGATTTAGCGCACGGGAATGCATTGCGACGTCTGATCAAATATCCAATCGGTGGCGTGGATCGCGTGGGAGCTTGCGGAGGGTTTTATGAAATTCAGCGAGGCGCGCCGGTTTTCTGAGATTGTTCCGATGGAGGATGGCAAACCCAAGGCTTGACTCCCGTTGACGGTCGCCATTTTAAGGATCTCTATCGGGGAAAGTTCAGGAAATGACGACGCAACTTCTTGAGCTTCCTTATATAGGTTGAGATCAGGATTGGAGGCACGCGAGTCCGTACCTAAACAAAGGTTGATATTCCGGTCCAGGATTTTTTGGAGTGGGTAAGGCGCGTGTTCAAAAAAACGATGGGTCCTTGGGCAGAAAGCGAGAGACATGTTTTGGGGATGTGCGGCAATGAAATCTAATTCCAGGTCGCTAAGGTAATTGCCATGCACGATTAAAGCATGTGCAGCGGTGGACAGTTGCTGAAGAATTCCAGCAATGCTAAATCCGCCGTTAAAATCGAGAGGGTTCCAGATGCCAAAATCTTTTAAGAGCTCGACAAAGTCACCGCTCCCTTGTTCCAACAATTCCCGTTCTTCAAGGGTCTCGGCGATGTGCATTGCGACCGGAGTTACCGCACTCAGTGAGATCGTTTGAATTTGGTTGAAAAGGAGTTCGCTGACTGAATAGGGAGCGTGTGGACTAGCTCCTCGATAGAACGCCGGATGGTTTGACTGATTTTGCGTTAGAAATGAAGTCAATTCCGATGCTTGATTGGGATAATTTAACGGATCCCGACCGAGCTGTTCAAAAAAGCAGCGAGTAATGATGGGGCAATCATCTTGCGCGTAGTCGTTGGAAATCAGCGGAGCTGTTGCGATTTCGCCGATCGCCTGAGTGCCCGATTGCCTCGTTTCCAGTAACCCACGCTTGATGGCAAGTGATTTACGGGAAATCGAGTTGGTTTCAGATTTTAAACGATTGGACTCAAGCCTTTGGTTGACAATCTTCCGAATCCAATCCGTAAATTTGATTCCGGGAAAACCGAGTGGCTTTTCAATATCGCTGAATTCCAGATGGGTGTGAGCGTTAACCCAACCAGGGACAATAATTCCATCGCCGAGATCCACAATGTCAAAATTGCTAATTGACAAATCTCGTTTTATTTTTTTGAAATCACCGACAGCCACGACTTCTTTGCCAACTACGGCGACTGCCCCGTTTTCACAGGGCTTGCCGTGCATGGGAAAGATCCAGCGGGCGCGGTAGATGTTGCGAGATGTTGGGGTTTGCTGAGGAATAGCGGTGTCTACCAGGCTCAAATAATTTTACCGTGAGGCGTTTTAGTTCGGTTTGAAATTCGATGATTCGAAATTCAATTTGGGTGAGGTACCCGTCCGTAGGCTTCACTGCGATTTGAGGGTTTTGTATCCAGCTGTAGGAACCAAATAATTAGCATCACGCCCACGAAAGACATCAGGATAGCGGGAAACGTAGCATATTGGTAGTTCTGGCCATCGGTGCTGTAGAGATACTGTCGAAGAACTGGAGATTGCTCGACGACGGTGCGATTGGCTTGGGAAAGTAGCACGGCAAGGCTGTTATGAGTCAGGTGGAATAAAATACACGGGAGAATACTCTTGGTTTGAATGGCAATTAGTCCAAGAACCAAGCCGACGACAAAGGTGATCATTGTTTGCTGAATTATTCCATGGGCGAGTCCAAACATAAGGCTAGTTAGCAGGATAGGTTTCCACTTTCCTTTAATTGACTGGAATCCGGACAGGATAAAACCCCGAAATGCAATTTCTTCGAAGACTGCTGGTGCCAGTGCGAATATGAGGATGATCGCCCACAATCCGGGAGCGGAACCTAGAATTCGTGAAACCGCTTCTTGCAACATCAGCATGTCGCCACTGGGCGGGTAGATGTGCATGATCAAGCCGGTCAGCCAGGTGAATGCCGGGTTCAAGAAAATAGCGGCCAAAATTGCGGCCGCGGCCATGGTAAGTTTGCAACCATTTAACCGCAGCGATTTTTTGGGGTTGCGTGTGAGAAATAGAGCCATCATTACCGAAGGAATGAAAATGGTTGCTACCAGGATGATGACTGTCTGTAAGGCGAATTGACCAAAATTTTGGGGAGCCGTTACGGCAAATCCAATGAAGAATTTTGCAACCAGAATCACTACGCCACAGAGGATTGCACTGCCCAGCGATGGGAGCGACCGACGCTCACGCATGATATGTTTGAGCCATGCTCCGATTCCAAATCGCTCTGAAGCCCGAAACAACACTGTTTCACTATTGAATTGGTGAATTACCCAGCGAACGGCGAGCCAACAGCAAGCCAAGTTGATTGCGCAGACTGGTACTGCAAATTTCAGGCAGTCGGTGTAGTTCGCTTCGATCAAGCTTCTTAACAGGAGCATCAATCCACTGACGGGAATCAAGCTGGTACCGAAGTCCAATTCGGCTGCGGGGAGCATTGGGATCATCATCAGCGGCATCGAGATCATTAGTAGTGGTACCAGGTAGTACTGGCCTTCTTTACTGCTTCTCGCGAATGCTGCTGCGGCCAACGCGACCGCGCTGAAAAGTGCTGAGATTGGAATTAAAGCCAACAACAACCAGCCGAGGCTGGCTAGCGGAGGGATGCCAATTGGCAAAGGACCGCCGGCACCCATGCCAGCACCAAGTTTTGTCAAAACAAAGATGCCGGTGAACCCCATGCTCAAAAGGTTCAAGAAAGAGGTCGCCATGCTAAATGTCATGACAGTCAGGAGTTTTCCAAAAGCAATTTCAGAGCGGGCTGCTGGGCTGCTTAAAAGAGTCTCAAAAGTACCTCTTTCTTTCTCACCTGCGCACAGATCAATCGCTGGATAAAAAGCACCTGTTAACGACCAAATCATAATGATGAAAGGTAGGATCTTTGACCAGGCTGCTGCCTGCTTCCCGGTTTTATTGGCAACATCACCGGTCGTGAACACTACGCCCTGAATCATGGAGGTTGGGATCTCATTGGCCACCAAAGTTTCTTTTGAAAACTCTTTTGACCATTCATTGAGAATTCGATTTACCCGTTCACTGGCGATCCTTGATTTGTCAATTGCGGAATCGGTAAGCACAAAGACCTGGGTCGCTGAAGCTGGTGTTGAGAGTTGCCCTTCGGTTGCGGTATCAGGGCCTGAGTGTTCGGGGATTTGGATTTGATTAGGAATGAAAATCGCCAAATCCATTTTGCGTTTTTGCATTTCTTGTCGAATTATTTCCTCGACACTTGAGCTGTCATCTGAGTCGCTTGTCGCTGATTTCACCAGAGATTCAAAATGCCCGTCTCCGGCGGAGGAGCCGATTAATTCGATTAACTGGCTCTCAGTTTCGCCAAAGGTGGAATTGAATTTTCCGCCAACGATGAGGGGCGGGCTGGCAGGAAGTTTTTCTTCGCCGACGATCCACACCCTCGATGGCGACTCCCGCATAAACTGGGCGACTTGCATCATCGCCATCCCCATCAAGGGGTAAAGCAACATCGGCATGATCGCCACGGTAAATAACGTTCGGCGATCACGGAGTTGATCGCGAAGTTCTCGCCGAAAGATGAGCTTGATTGTGGGCCAGTTCATTGTTGGGTTTCTTTACGGCTTATTTAATTTGCCAAAGGCAACGTGAGATTGTGAGGGGGAACCTCAGCGTTTTTGTTGGATTCAAGTTGAGCTTCCGATCGAGAGATCAATTGGTAAAACAACTCTTCCATATCATTTTCTTGGTGTTTCTCTGCAAGATATGTCGGGGTTCCCTCGGCGAGTATGACGCCTCGGTTCATGATCGCAACACGATCGCAAAGCCGTTTGACTTCGCTCATAATGTGCGAGGAGAAGACAATGCACTTACCCTGATCTCTCAGTTGTTCTACTGTCTTCAAGACCTCACGAGCGACTAGAATGTCGAGACCAGAGGTGGCTTCGTCAAAAATAAGAACAGGTGGATTGTGAATCATTGCCCGGACAATGGAGACCTTCTGCTTCATGCCGGTCGACATTTTACTGCAGAGTACGTCCCGGATTTCGTTCATCTGGAATCGCTCGAACAGCGCATTCATTTTTGAGTGTAAGCGATCCAGCGGCATCCCATAAAGCTGACCAAAATACTGGACTAGCTCCCAAGAGGTCATGCGATCGTAAATTGCCGTATTGCATGAGACAAATCCAATTTGGCGTCTGACTTGTTCCGGTTGGTCAATCACATTGAATCCGTTGACTACCGCCGAACCTCCGGACGGTTTCAAAACGGTGCTCAGGATACGTAATGCGGTTGTTTTGCCAGCGCCGTTGGGGCCGAGTAGGCCGTAGATTTGTCCGGGCATTGCGTCAAAGCTGATTCCAGCCAGCGCGGTGAATTGGCCCGATTGGATATCTTTGTAGGTTTTCTGGAGATTTCTAACGTGGATCATCGTCGTATAACGAAAGGAGTTGGCCGTGGTGTAGCCGAACCTGAATGTTTTAGTTGGAGAATTTTCGGTTTGCTGCGCTCAAATCTGCGGAGGGTTTCCTCACGCTATCGCTGCAAGTTAAAGGAGGACGGAACAGCGTAGCTTACAAATCCCTGCCGTGGCTTCAATTCAATCGGGTATTTAGGATTGTGAGGATTGGTGGGCTTTTTTTTGCAGTGTTTTTGGAATCGCGAGGCCAATTGAGGCTCTTATTGGTCGATGAATTAGGTGATCGGTTCAGATTACGGAACGAATATGCAGATTCAAACAGGTTCAGATTTACGAGAAATCAATTTCCAAACAGGTGGGGCGATGCCGCACTCCGGAGATTCTGAACCGACAGGTAGCAATGACTTTGTACCTCGGCAGCCGAATAGCCTGTTAGAAGCGGGGCTCCATCGAAATGATCTCTTCCCACTGGTTTTGAAATTCTTGTTTCTCCACGGCAACCAATCCGGTGGAAGAATTGCCAGTCAAGTACGGGTGCCTTACGGTCTGATTATCCCTGTGCTCGAATCGCTGAAGTCCGATATGCTGATCGGGCACAAGAGTTCTTCCGGCGTTGCCGACTACGAATACGAGTTGTCTCCCAAAGGAGTGGAACAAGCTCGGATTCATTTATCGCGAAGCACTTATTGTGGTTCTGCCCCAGTCACTCTGGTGGAATATCGAAAATCGATTTTGAGACAATCGGTGAAGAACTTGAAGCCGACTTTTGAAGCCGTCGCGGAGGCTTTGAATGACCTTGAGGTGACTGATCTCCAAATTAGCCAACTTGGACAGGCGATCAATTCGGGGAAGAGCATGTTCCTGTTTGGCGCGCCGGGAAATGGAAAAACCAGTATTGCTACTCGGGCGATTCGGGCGTTGAGTGAGCACATTTGGATTCCACGGTCATTGACGGTTGGTGGCGAGGTCATTCGGGTTTTTGATCCAAGTGTGCATGTCGCCGCTCCGCTGCCTACCACTTCGGGTGTGTTGGTGGAGCAAGGGATTGATCAAAGATGGGTCCGGATCGAGCGGCCAACTATCATCGTTGGTGGCGAGTTGGAAATGAAACATCTGGAAGCGACTTTAAGCACGGTGACAGGAATTATTGAGGCGCCTATTCACGTCAAAAGTAACTGTGGCTGTCTCGTCGTTGACGACTTTGGCAGACAACAGATTTCTACTCGAGAACTATTGAACCGATGGATTGTCCCAATGGAGTCGGGCAGTGATTTTGTAAATTTGCCTTCGGGAAGACAGATTTCCCTGCCGTTCGAGCAACTGTTGATTTTCTCGACCAATCTCGAGCCAACCTCACTTTGCGATGAAGCTTTTTTGCGGCGGATACCGTATAAGGTCGAAGTCTTTGATCCTACAGAAACTCAATTTCGTAATCTGTTTAAACGTGAGCTGTCACGAATGAACTTCCAGGTGGAGTTCGGTGTGCTCGATCACTTGATTGAATATCATTACAAAAGGCCGGGTCGGTCATTCCGGTTTTGTCACGTTCTCGATATTCTCAATCAATGCCGGGACTTCTGTGAGTTTCATCGGAAACCAAACTTGTTTTCGAAAGATATTTGTGAGTTAGCTGTGCTGAATTATTTTTCAGGAATGGGTAACCATCTTAACAGTTGAGGGAGTGCTGATCGGCTTCCATCTCATTTGAGTATGTAATGAAAGGGAGGTTGCTTAGGTGTACTACCTCCAATTCGGATTACGGCTTGATGTTGATCAGCGACATGAATTCAGCTCTCGTCGATTGATTGGTTTTAAACTCTCCACGTAGCGCGCTTGTGACAGTGCTGCTGCCCGGTTTTCTAATGCCACGAATTGACATGCAGGAGTGTTCCGCACTAATCACAACGGCAACTCCTGAAGTTTTGAGGTGATCGTTCACAAGTTCTGCGATCGTCTGTGTCATCCGTTCCTGAACTTGGGGGCGATGGGAGACTTCTTCCACAACTCTCGCAATTTTGCTCAAACCCGTCACCTTGCCGTCAGGAATGTAGGCGACGTGAGCAACGCCGTTAAACGGGAGCAGGTGGTGTTCACACATACTTGTGAATTGGATGTCTCGGATGAGCACCATTTCATCGTACTGCTCGGGGAATGTGACCGACAAATGACGGGCGGGATCGAGATGCAGTCCCGAGAACATCTCGGCGTACATACTGGCAACTCGGCGAGGAGTTTCCTCTAACCCCGGCCTTTCCGGATCCTCACCAACTGCTTTGAGGATGGTCCGAACAGCGGATTGGATGGCCAGTAAGTCGACTTCTGGGGTAACTCTATCACTTGAATTCACGTTATCTCTCGGAGGTAAAGGCGTGGGGCCAGCTAACGGTTCGCTTTAAGTTTAGGTGCAAAATTACTACTGCACTTTTGGTCGCTTCACTGATCGGTACCGACAAATAACTTTTTGGATAACGATGAGAAAGCTGGATTCAATCTCGCGCTGATTGTATTCCAATCACGGGTGTAGCAATTGTATTTGTGTGAAAAACTATTTTTCAATCGGTTTCCCTGTCACTCGAAGACTGCGATGAGCAATGTAAACGCGTCCATGGCGGTCCGTCGTTTTAACTTCGATTAGGTGCGCTCCAGGAGCAATGTTGGCAGGAAGTGTTCCCTTCCACAAATGATATGAATTTTTGGGTTGGGGAAGTTTGGGGTCAACGCCCGCATCCCGCTTGGATAGCTCAATGAAATATGGGTCTGGTTCAATAGTTTTTGAAAGTTCGATCCACTTTTCTTTTCTATCGATACGATATTCGACCTTTGATTCTTCCGAGCCGTTATAAACATTGACCCAAATGGGTACCCCTTCGGTTTTTTTCGTATAAATATTTGAGGGGAGGTGAATTCTAAGTTGTTCGCTTGCCGGTCTCCCCGCGGCTTTGAAATCGAGTTTGTACCCGTCTCGATCAAACGACATGATCGAGTACCCATTGGGTGCGCCATCGGGCATCGTTGAATGGGGCACTTGGTTGTCCCCTAACGCTCCGGACCACCAGCTGCCGCTAACGGTGACATTGACAATGTGGTGATGTTTTTTTGTGCCAGGGAACCCTTCTTTTTTTCCTAAGAAAAGATGCCGGTGGTCATGGGTGTGTCCAGAGACGGAAACACAATAGGGGCGGTCTTTGATCAACTCAAAAAAATCAGATTTATCTTTGACTGAGATGATCGGTACGTGCATCAACAAAACCAACATCTGTGATTTTGGAATCAGCGACAGGTCTTTTTTCAGAAATTCAAGTTGCTGTTTTCCGAATCTTGGCTCGTATCGATACCGCGGGTTTTTCTCGCTGGGGCCAGCCCAGTCAATATTGTCCAACACAACAAAATGAACCTGACCGTAATCGAACGAGTAATAGGATGGTCCGTAAGTCTCTTCAAATGTTTCGTTAATCTCGGTTCGGCTTTTTGCATCTAGATTAATATCGTGATTTCCGATCACGTTGTACCACGGGATGCCGATCAGTGCGATGGATTGATTGAGTGTCTTAAACGTACTGAGGTTGTCGAAGGCAATGTCGCCCAGGGTCACACCAAAAGCGCTTTCATCGCCAATCAATTCTTCGACAACATCGTGGCTAATGTAGTCAACTTCTTTGTTGTTTCTGGGTTGGGGGTCGCCAAAGAGCAGAATCTTAAATTCTTCGGGTTCATTTTCGCGATACAAAGGGAAGTCAATCGACTGCGGTAGCGGTCCCGAGGGAGGAGAGCCTTTGAATCTGAGTTTCGGTGAGCCAGCCGGTTTGTGCAGGTAGAAGAATTTTGGAAGTTGGTGTTGATTGATAGGCGTGCGATAACCGGTAGGCTTAATAACAAAAACGCATCCCCCGTCGCTAATTGGAAGTTCGTAACGCCCGCCGCGATCTGTTTTTACAATGTCCTTACCATTGGAAACTTTGATGCCGACGAAGGCAGAGTCTCCAGCGTTGTATTTTCCGTCGCCGTTGAGATCGCAAAAAACAACTCCTTTGGCGATTTGCTGATTTTGTTTGTCCGGGGATTCTTGAGCAATTGCATCAGAATTTTGACACGCAAGGGTCGTAGAATTAATTGCAAGCAATGACATGAAAATCAAATGAATGATCGTTGCTCTATTTTGAAAAAGTTGCTGATTCATATTGGCTTGATCCAAGGAGAGATGCGTTTTTTTTATGGTACTGGGTTTTATGGAATTTTTAACCGGTAGCAGTCAATTTCACGGGTGTTATTTTCATTTCTAGTGGATTTGTGGTGTTTATTTTATGCTTGTTCAATTGCTGACCAACCTGGGTTGTCTTATGATGACCAACTGAAAGTCACTATTGAAGATCGGAGACGGCACGGTCGGGGTTGATTTCGACAAGAGCCAATATCTACGAAGCATTTTTTGATTTGAAACGGACAACCGTGAAACCGCAATTTACAGATGCTGATTTGGAAGCTTATCTCGACGAATCTTTGGATTCTGATCGGGCAACTGAAATTGAAGATGCCGTTGCCAACGACAAAAGTTTGTTGAGTCGGTTAGCCATGATTAATGGGCGTCGCGATGCGGGGATCCATACGCTTGGTGAAATCTGGCGACGGAACCAGATTGGTGTTCCTACTCCCGAGGTGATGGGCAATTTTATCTTGGGAATCTTGCCGGAGGGTGATTCTCAGTACATTCAGTTTCGCATGGATGAATTGAAGTGCTGCTTCACTTTAGCAATGTTCAACGATCTTCAGATGCAGCAAAGCGAGCATTCAGAGTTGTCCCAGACGCGGCGAGAGCGAATCTATAAAACGAGTGCCGGCCTGCTCAAACGTGGGGATGCTGACGAAGAGTGAGTCCTTTACTTTCGATTGCCGCCTTCTGGCCCAATCGCTTTCTCGGACATTGCTTTCGCGTTCAGGACATCGCTGCCCGCCGGTGATGAGACAGAATATTTGAAACCTTTGCTTGTGCCAGCTGCGCCGTTTTGGCCGGCTTTGTTGAGGGCGATGAAATTGATGTCAAGATTTCCAAGGTTTTTT
>JAALLA010000072.1 GCA_011087765.1 Pirellulaceae bacterium | reverse complement strand
GACTGCGAAACCTTTTTGCTTTTCCGCTTCCCCCTTATGTCGGGTATCAACCCGTATGTATTTTCCACCGAGTATCCTGGTAGCCTCCAGCCAGGGGCGATAGCCTTCGATCGCCAATTTTCGAATTTTCGCATCCGGTGAATCTACCGCATTTTTGCTTCGGCATAACATCATCGTATTGACTGCGCCCAAATCATCAGAGCGTTTTCTAAGCTGTTTAAAAAACGCAGTATCATTCCCTTTGTCTTCGATGTGGCCATTAAAATACTCCAGTGCCTTGATTCCAGTTCCCTCGACCACTGTCTTGGGAAAATCAAGAATATTCATCTCACCGGAACGAAGTTGCCGGTTAAAGGAATACTGTTGTACGGCCAGCGTCAACCAATCAGCCTCGACCACGTTCTGGAATTTTAACAACCTGCCCCGAACTCGGCCCAGGGGCGAAGTAATCCATGCGAGTCCCGAAGCTACACCCAATTTTAAAACTCTTCGACGATCCATTTCGCTCTCTGATTAACAATTAAATTAAATATTCTAATGCGACTCAACCAATGTGGCATCGGTTGAAGCCGATTGCAAATTGTTTCTTCGATCTTCACTCCAAGTTTCAAACGCGGCTCTTCGGCAGAGAGCGGCAAGGCAAGCATTTTCTAGTGATCCAAGACCTTACTAAAATAGCCCCATAACTTGGCGTCAAATCCCACTTCTGGCTGATCCCCCAGCCGAACCATCACTAACTGCCGATTAGGCACCACATATAGTTTTCGACCTAAAGCACCCAAGCCTGCTACCATGTCCTCAGGAGCATTGGAATTTAACGGACCTTCACGAAGTCGCCCCGCCCGAAAGGCGTTAGACTTTCCATTTAGCCACCACAGGTAACCATAGGCTGGATTCAATGGTTGGGACGACTCCAACATATCCCGCATGTAACTTTTATTCTTGACCACGGGCTGACCCTCCCAGTCACCATTAGCGAGGACCAACAATCCCAGCCTTGCCAAATCTCGTGCTGAAGTAACCCAGCCGTGGTGATTCGTTTTTGGATCAGTCTTTGCAAATCGTCGTACTTTCCAAGTCGAATTTTTCATCTGTAGAGGGGACAGCCACTGTTCGGTGAGCGAGTTTCGATCGAGGCCGGAAGCTGCCTCCAACACGTTCATTAGTTGCGAATAAGCATTAGTATTATACCTCCACCGCCTCTCCGGCTTTGATTGAAATTTTAATTGGTCAGTCAATCCCGACGACATCGAAATTAAATGCTTTAAAGTAACACTCGACTCTTCTGCCACTGATGCATTAGACCAGCCTTCCTTCAGGTACTTTGTAACCGGTTCGTCGAGCTTGACGAGATTTTTATCCAAGGCAATTCCCAGCAATATCGCGGCCAAGCTCTTTTGCACCGAGGCCACATCCTCCAAGGCGTGACCGTCATCATCTTTTCCATAGACTTTTGCTTGATATTTTCGAGAACCAGCTACATCCCAATACCGCTCCACCACGATCTGGCCGCGCCATAAAACGACTAGAGCAGATGATTTCTGTTCTCCTGCATATCGCAACATGTCGTTTAAGGCTGCTTCGTTCCAGCTGACTTCGGCAGCGGTCACTCGCTTCCAATCCGAATCACTTTTTGGAAAAAAAAACGTGGCGGCAACCTGACCTTGATCGCTTGATTCCTGAGCATCCGCACAACAACTGAACGAAACAAGGACGAGTCCGACGAAAAAATAAGCTCGCAAATTGCGACGGTAATCTTTGAAATCCAACATTTAATTAATTTCCAAATTCAGATAACCCATTCCCTGATCCAAATCACGAACCGATGGGCTGCTCCATCTTAGTTGGGTTTGTTACTGCCTCTCAACCAATCTCGATTAAATTTCTGCAATCAAGTCTTCTCTTTTTATTTTTATTTCAGCGACTTAACGAAAGCTCCCACAAATTATTCCATTGCATTCGCTTAGGGAAAATGGAAAATGAGGCGATTCCAATCAACACAAACTAACGAGCCGACCATGCACTCCAAGTTATTATTGTTCTTTTTTTGCTTTTGCGTCGCCACACCCGGATTTAGCCAGGTTTTGCCCGAATATGATCTCGGCGGGGCAAGCAAACCAAAGCCGGATCTCACTTTTCGCAAAGAAAACCAATACAAGCGTGTCCACCAATCGTCGTTAAGGCTTATTCTTCGAGATCAAATCGGTAAGACACAAACCTTCTTGGAGCAATATTTGACCGACCATCCGGGTGACGCGGAAACGATGTACATGCTTGGAATCCTGCACGGCCAACGGAATGAATTAGCGAAGTCAGAAAACTATATGAAGCGAGCGATTGCAGCAGGTCTTCCAGAGGGACGTCTTATCGCAGGGCCGCGGGAAATGCTGAAACCACTCGCAAACTCTGAACTCATCAAAGCTCTATCAACCAAGTACGATCACGAACCAGTTCATGGACCGCTAGTTGGAAACGTTACCGACTCCACCGCTTCATTTTGGGTTCGTACGGGTAAAGTCTCGAAGGTAAATGTCCAAATTATCGACCCGGCCTCAGGTAAAAAAGTTGGTCTCAGCGACGATGTTCAATCTCGTTCGAGCGAAGATTTCACTGCTGTTGTGAACGCGTCGTCTTTAGAGCCCAATCACGAGTATCAGTATTCGATTCTAATTGACGGCCAACCCAGCCAGAAAAAATATTCCTTTCGAACCTTACCGCGCAAAGCAGAAGCTTCGAAATTTGTAATCGCTTTCGGAGGCGGTGCAGGTTATGTGCCTGAGAATGAGCGAATGTGGAACACAATTGGCGAATTCGATCCTCAAGCAATTCTCTTACTTGGCGATAATGTTTATATCGATGACCCTGAATCCGTCATCATGCAGCAATACACTTACCAACGGCGCCAGTCGCGGCCCGAGTGGAGAAAACTGACCGCCAGATCACCTGTTTTCACGATCTGGGATGACCACGATTTCAGTACCAACGACAGCTGGGGGGGAGCCGACATTGATACCCCTTTTTGGAAAAAGGACTGGGTGTTTCCAATCTTTCGGCAGAACTGGGCAAACCCTGGATATGGTGGTGGAGATCAACAGCCAGGGTGCTGGTACTCGTTTTCCATCGCGGACGTCGATTTTATCATGCTCGATTGTCGCTACTACCGGACCTCTCCAAAAATCAAGCCCCGTTCCATGCTCGGTGACGTTCAAAAGAAGTGGCTTAAAAAGCAACTTCTGGAATCAAAAGGAACTTTTAAAGTCATTTGTTCTTCAGTCCCATTCGATTTTCGCACCAAGGGAGACAGCAAAGATACGTGGAATGGATATAAACAGGAACACGAAGAATTGCTGAGCTTTATTGAGTCCAACAAGGTTGAAGGGGTCGTATTAGTATCTGCTGACCGACATCGGTCCGATGCCTGGAAAATTGAAAGACCCAATGGTTACGACCTCTATGAATTCAATTCCTCTCGACTTACCAATCAACACATCCATCCACGAATGGAAAAAGCAGGCGCGATTTTCAGCTACAACGATCCACAGTCATTCGGATTGGTGACCTTTGACACCACACTGGATGACCCGCAAGTAACCTACGAAATCGTAAATATTGACGGAGAAAAACCACACTCGCTCACGGTAAAGCGAAGTGAATTAAAGTGATCTCAGCGACGCTTCACATAATTGACCGTATCGAGAATCACCTTCCCGTAATTCTTGGTTGACTCAAAATGCGGACTGATGGCGATCACGCGCCCTTTTCCAAACAAAGACTCCACCACGGCCGGTGTGTTGACCATCGTATTTTTTTGAGCTTCATAAATTCCATTTTCAGTTCGAAAATGTGCGAGCGTCGAGAACTCTGGAAGGTCTGGCCGGTCGCCTCGAGAGAGAATTGGCCCATTCTGGTAACGAATCGAATGAGTTCCCGAGATGCCGAGAATTGGCTTACCGAGCTGATTTACCTCCACTTCAACATTCGTCGCTTTTCCGCGATACCACATCGATTTTGAGCCGAGCTCGGGAATGTCCACCATCACATTAAACACCTTCGCATTCATCAGATTCAATGACCATTGATAATGAGATGAACAAAGATAGGCCCCGGCGCAGATTCCAATAACTCCACCCCCGGACTTAACATAATTGCGGATGACCTCCCGCCCCTCCGGACCAATTGCCTTTCCCTGTGCACTGCCGGATCCACCCGGAAAAATGAGCACATCTAGCTGTGACAAAACTTCCACTTTGACATCGTCCGGGCCAAAAACCGTCGCGACTAAATGATCGGCTGGATCTAAAACCCGCATCACCTTTGATTCGCTCGCTCCCGCATCATCAAACACACCCACACGAAGACGCGCTGAACCCGATTGCGGCATCAAGCAATCGACTTGAGAATTTTGCAGCATTCCCAATTCCTGCAAAGCGGTCGAAACCATGATTCGATGCTGACGAGCCCGCTTGGAAATCGATTGATTCTTAAACGTCGTTTCCAGAATAAAACTATTGGCGCCAAGCTTTTCCCGGCCCGCCCTCGCAAGGCTGCCGACTACCGGTCCTGATCGATCTAATAAATCAAACTGAAGCGCTTCCGGGATTTTCTCATTCACCGCCATCTGTAACTTCGTTGCAAATTTTGTTTGATCAGGAAATGCGATCACACTTGAGCCAACCGACTTAGGATTGATCCGATGGAAGTCAAACCCTTCGTGCAAATCAAAAATCCACCCGGGACGTTCAGATTCAATAAATTTCCAAATCGCCTGGCAATGATCCGTTCGCGGCTTTGGTTGTTCGAGAGTTCCAAAATTTCGGTTCAGATCCCGCGCCTCACGGTCGTTCCGATGATCCGGCGACCATCGAATATTCGCCTCCACTCCCAAACGATTCAATTTGGGAATCACGATTAATTTACCGCGGTTAATTGGCCAATGACGAACCTGGTCCGCTGCTCGAAAACCCGCCGGTTCGTTCCCATGAATGCCGCCAACAATCAGCACTGTGGGGCCGGGGACTCCCGTTTCGATCACGTGCCACCGCGTCTCCCAAGAGGTTCCTGTCCCAAGTTTTCCTTCGCGCAATTTGGTTTTTGTTTGACCAGATGCTGCAGGAATACAGACCACAGATAACAACAACCAAATCAAAAGTCCATGGATTTTTAGATGATTGCCGTCCAACAAAAATCGACTGGACTGGGAAACGAGATTCATACCAATATTTCCATTTAGGATTTCTAAAATTGCGCAGAATTCAACGTTGATTCGAGAGGTTTACTCTTTGTATTGCTCTGGCTGAATCCAATTCAAGTCTTTCCAATAACCTGTATCGTTGGATTGCCGCAAACCGGGTGTAGATCGACCCTGACAAACGATTTCTGTAATTTTGTTTTCGAGGCGCTGCGCGATCGCTGGATTCTCTAACAGGACATCATTCTGCTCACTCGGATCTAACGCCAGCTGATAAAGCTCCCGTTTTCTTTTTCGATGCGGCAAGATTAATTTCCAATCACCGTCGGTGATCGAAAAACGTCCTGACGCAGAATGATTGATCAAAGGCACACGATGATGAACTGTTTCTGGCTGAGTTAAAAGGGATGCAAAGCTCTGGCTATCCTCCCCTGCATTGGCAGGTAATTCAGCTCCAATTAATTCCGCAATGGTCGCTAAAATATCGACTTGCCCAACCAACTCATTGGCGGTTCGCCCCGGATTCTTGATTCCATCGGGCCAGCGTATAAAAAACGGTACGCGATGCCCGCCTTCGTAAATATCTCTTTTGCCGCCACGATAATCGCCATTACTTTGGTGGTTGAACTCAGTAACACGATTCTTCCAGGAATTCTCCGGACCGTTATCACTCGTAAAAATTACCATCGTATTTTGATCGAGACCCGATGTTTTTAGGTAGGACAAGATTCGACCTACATGGTGGTCTGTTTCGATAACAAACTCACCATAACCTCCACACTCCCCTTGCCCCCAGAACTTCGGCAATGGGCAGACAGGATAATGGGGCGAGGTAAACGGGAGGTAAAGAAAAAATGGCTTGCCTGACGCAGAGCTCTCCTGTTTTGACTCCATCCAGCTAATGGCAACATCAGTAAATCGCGTTAAACATTGGTTATCAATGAAATCCGGGGCAACTTCCATCCCCAATTTTCCGAGCGCGGTTTGCGTTTCCCGTGGAGTGGCTTGATAAGGCGGTTCAATCCGATAATCCATGTGACGCTTGTTCGGTTTTTTAGCCGTATAAACTGTCGGTGGAACTTGAGCATACCGACCTTCAAACCAAGCCAAGACGCCGTAATTTAAGGACGCTGGAATCCCGAAGAAGTAATTAAAACCCTTGTCGAGAGGCATGTCTTGAACCGGCTTACTCCAATCCCGGGCTTGCGCAGTTCCGGGGAAGTCCATACCTAGATGCCACTTACCTACCATTGCCGTGTCGTAGCCCTGGTCGCGAAGCATCGAAGGAAGTGTCATCCTTCCATCGGCTATCAAACAATCGCCCTCCGCCTGCATCACGCCCGCCTTTTTCGACGTCCGCCAGCAATACCTCCCCGTCAGAAGGCCATAACGTGAGGGCGTACAAACCGTATCGCTTGAATGCCCGTTGGTAAACGCGATGCCCTCGCGTGCCAATTTATCCAAATTGGGTGTCAAAAATTTGGAATCGGGATTCAAGCAACTGGCATCACCATACCCTTGATCATCTGTATAGATGACGATGATATTTGGATTTTCCCCATACAGGCAATCGGGCAATAAAACCAGCATGAATGCGGCAGTTAATACCCAGAGATCTATTTTTATCATAGAAATTATTTCGGCATAAAAAGTCGGAATTGGCAATCGCAATCTAACTCAGTTTGCCGCTGAACTCAAATTTCTATTCAAATCGTAACCTACTCAAGGCCACAATTCAGGCGGTTACCGCGACCCATTTTTCAGTCACTTGTGCCAATTTTGCCAAAGCTTGCTTTTCGACCTGACACACACGTTGACGGGTCAAACCCATTTCTCGTCCAACTTCCGAAAACGATTTTCCGTCTCCGTCTCGAAATCCAAAACGAAGTGAGATGACTTCTCGTTCACGGGAAGTCAGAGACTGAGCCATCATTTTACGAATCCGTTGAACTTTTTCTTTTTCAATCGCCAACGACTCAGGTGCTGGACTTTCCTGGTCAGCGATTCCAGAGACAACGAAGCTCTCAGAAGCATCACCTGTACTGGAACGAATCCCTGGAGCGTCGAGCGAGCAGGTATCTCTTTGAACCTGAAAAAGGCGTTCGACATCTTTCACAGACATCTTTGCCTGGTCAGCAATTAACGAGATTTCAACTCCCGAGTTTTGCCCGGTAAACTCGAATCCCTGCTTTCTCATTTCCTCAACTTTTCTGGCGACCTTGCGATGAGACGCTCGAAAATTCTCCGGCACTCTGATGTTCCGTTGAAAATTAGCTATCGCTCCAAAAATCGCCTGCTTAATCCAGGGGGTCGCGTAGGTCGAAAATCGCACATCGCATTGATGATCAAATTTTGTGACTGCCTGAATCAAACCGCAATACCCTTCTTGAATCATATCCGAAAGGATTTGCGAGTTACCGCATAGTTTACGCGCCACCTGGATCACCAATCGCCCATTCGCCAGCATCATTTTTTGACAAAGCAACTGATATTCGCGGAATATTTTTTTAGCCTTCTTACCCTGAAACGGAGCTGATTCGAAACACTTCGGACGCAACATCAAGGTCTCAACGATCTCAATCGTTTTACGATGGCTCCATCTTCTTGTCTCCGGTTTATCCGCTCGCAGCTTAGTCGATAATTTTTCTAATTCACGAATGCTCGCTCGTAATTTTGGTTCTACTTTTTTCCGCTTTCGCGACTCACTTAAACCCATGTTGCAGATGGAGTCGACTCGGGAATTGCCTAACTTCCACTGTCGGATCAGACCAATCAAATGATCGAGGACGTCGGCTTCTTTTAAAGCTAATCTTTGAAACGCTTGGCGGTAACGAAAAATCTGCGTCGCCAATTGTCGTTCTTCTTCACGATCGAGCAGTCGTGAACTTGTTGTCAGATCAAATTCAACGCCACAACTGGATGGTCGTGATTGCCGTCTTTTTGAATTAACGCCTGGCCGCTTTGATTTTTCGGGGTTCGACGCAGATGATTGGGGTTGGGGAAATTTAAACCGAATCGGTTCGTTGACGATGATCGTCACCTGCCCGATACCCTTTCCAGTTCCTGGGATGCGGCGGCCATCGACGACCGGAAGCGCAAATTCTGAGGGTTCCCATTGATGAGACAACACCTCACTTTGGTGGTGGCGAAATGATCCGGTTAGCGACTGTTTCCCTGATTCAAGCATCTTCCCCTCCTACTGAATTGCCCTTGGATCCTAAGAAATGCAACCACCGTGCCAAACCGCACCAAATCCACTTAAGATTCGAACTTCGACATAAACCCCTAAAAACGTGGGCTTATGGGAAGGACTCATGATTGGCTTAGATTGCTGCCGCGCTTCCTAAATCCCCGCGCGCGGCATAATGCTACACCGCTCTCAGGTGAAACGAAATTTAGTGACACCTATTAGAATTCGGATTGCACTGCCCGTTTGCGGGGTAGAATAAAACAAGAGCCGATTGTGGTAACAGTTTCTGAAGCCGCGATCGACTAGCACACATTCCCATTGGCGTTGACTACCTCTCCGTCTGCACGAAACGATTCCACACAATGAAACTTGCTGCTAAATTGATTTTGCTGTTCATAATTGCAGTCTCCGCTGTCACGATTATGGCCAGCCAACTCGCCAGCATGCAATCTTTTGCTGGGCTCGAGAAACGCCACCGCGCGATTGCCTCTTCTGTCAATGCAAATCAGAAAACGTCCAAGTTCCAAACTGCTGCCAACACCGGAACAAATATTTATTTCGAAAATTTGGTCAGAACATTAGCCAACAATGGAACTCGCATTCGATGGACCTGGTTGGAAACGGAAATCCAGGATTCGGTAGTCGTTCGAATCGACCCATCCATCATTAAAAACGCTAATGGGCAGCCCGTTTCTACCATCGATACTGCCGACGGCGGCAAACGAAAGTATTTTACCTACGTCCCGGTAACCTTGGATGGTCGTCAGGGCGCTGTGGAAATTGCAACTCCTCTCAATGATCTTGATTCCCAATCTCGATCCAATTGGTTCACAGCAATTTTCATTATTGTCGCGACCGGTTTCATGTGCATTGGAGTCGTCATGATTGCCGGCGTACGCTGGATCGCCACACCTTTGGCGAGCCTTACAAACAAAATGGAACGTGTTGGAAAAGGTGATTTTTCCAGCGATCTTAAAATTCACGCCAATGACGAGCTTGGACAGCTGGCAGGTGCCGTGAATCAAATGTGTGATCGTCTTCGTCAACAACAGCAAACGATCGAAAAAGAAACGCACCAACGGATCGACGCAATCGAACAATTGCGTCATGCGGATCGATTAAAAACCGTTGGCCAGCTCGCCGCTGGTTTTGCTCATGAAGTTGGCACACCTCTCAATGTTATTTCCGGCCGGGCAGAGATGATCCTGAGTGACCCCAACCGATCGCCCGAGCAAATTGAAAAACATGCCACCGCAGTGAAGACTGAGTCAGAGCGCATCTCAAAAATCATTCAAAAATTACTGCATTTCTCACGACGAAGCCCAAGTCAAAAATCCAAAAACGATTTACGAGAGGTCATTCGCCACTCGGTCGAGCTGATCCAGCCTCTCGCCGACAAACAAAAAATTAAACTTACCGCGAACCTCCCCGCGACGCTTGCGGAAGCAAGTTTCGACTTCAATCAGCTCCAGCAAGTGATCATGAATTTGATCGACAACGCTGTTGATGCCTCGTCAGCGAACCAGACGGTCAGCATCTGTCTGCACCCTCAACCAATAGATGGCCAATGGAAAATTGAGATTATTGACCACGGTTCCGGCATTGAACAAAATCAACTGGACGTGATTTTTGAGCCATTCTTTACGACCAAGGAAGTGGGCTCGGGAACAGGACTAGGGCTCTCGATTGTTCACGGAATCATTGAAGAGCACGGCGGCAGTATCGATTGCCAAAGTGATTCGGAAAAAGGAACAACCATGACAGTTCGGATTCCAATTAATCAGGCGATCGTTGATGAGACGGAAATGAATGTTACAACCGACGATCAAACAGATTAATCATTCACTATTCGTCTTTTTCTTTGAGGCGGCGGTATAGCGTCTTTCGGTCCAAGCCGAGTACCTTGGCCGCTTCCGTTTTGTTGCCTCCGGTTCGTTCAAGCACATATCTAATGTATCGCCGTTCGATCACTTCAAGGGAATCAAGCGGCTGGTTATCACCTTCGTCGATCACTAGTTGTTTCGGTTGATAGCTTGAAATTTTTACCGGTAAAACATCTGAACTGATGGTCGCCTGTTGCGTCAACACGATCGATCGCTGGACTATATTTCGCAATTCTCGAACATTTCCAGGCCAATCATATTGAAGGAATTGATGAAGCACTTCATCGTCAAACCCATCCACATTTTTATCCATCGATACCGCAAATTGCTTGAGAAAGTAGTTGGCAATTAAAAGGACATCGGTCCCGCGACTTCGAAGTGGTGGCACAGCGAGTTCCAGCACATTGATTCGATAGTACAAATCTTCCCGAAATGTTTTCTGCTCGATTGCAGTTTCCAGATCTCGGTTGGTTGCCGTGATCAAATGAACATCAAACGGCTGTTCTGATTTTCCTCCAACGGGACGCACCGTTTTTTGTTCGAGAGCCCGCAACAGCTTGGGTTGCATCTCGATCGGCATCTCACCGATCTCATCTAAAAATAACGTTCCTCCATTAGCTTGCTGGAACAGCCCGACACGATCTGCCTTCGCATCAGTAAACGCACCTTTCACGTGGCCAAACAACTCGCTCTCTAATAACGACTCGGGCAATGCTGCACAATTAACTGCGATAAACGGCTGTTTCGCACGGTGACTCTGCTGGTGAAGTGCTCGAGCGACAACTTCCTTTCCTGACCCGCTTTCACCAGTCAGTAAAACCGCTGCCGGCGAATCCACCACACGCGATAGTTGCTCTTTTAAACGAAGCATTACATCGCTTTGACCAATTAGCGTATCAAACGTCTCAGCTTGGATTTGCGACTCTAACACACGAATTCGATTTCTCAGCCGATTGTATTCAGCGGCTCGAATTAACGACGCTTTTAATAAAGCGAGTTCGACTGGTTTTGTGACAAAATCGAACGCACCAGCCCGCAATGCTTCCACCGCCGTTTCCAAACTTCCATAGGCGGTCATGACGATGACTGGCAAGTGAGCAAACCGCTGCTTGACTCGTCGACAAAATTCCAAACCATCGATTCCCGGCATTTTGACATCTGTCAGCACCAACGCAAACTCAGGAATCTCAGGCGATCCTGACGTATTTGATTCCTCCGCTGGAGTCCCAAACCCAAAATCCTCCGAGGTGATGGCAGAAGAATCGATGCCAAGCAATGCACATGCCTCGGTAGCAGAATCACAGCTTGTAATTTCGAAACCGGCAGGTTCCAGAAAATCTTCGAGTAATTGTTGCATCGAAGCTTGGTCTTCGACAATCAAAATTTTGGGTCGGTAATCCATCGTCTCGATCAAAAATAGGCAGGGCTTGCTAATCCAACCCTCAAATCTTGAAAGGCAAAATCAACGTTCGAAAAAATCTCTTCAGCACTTAATTTAAAGCTCGCGATTACAACATGGAACAGGTCGTTGAGAACATCTTCCATTTCTCACGAATTAGGCATCCCCGTAAGGAACCTTGACAGAAATAGGGCTATCTAAATCACAAGGTGCAGCGAGGGATAAATAATTAATTAGGGTTTTATCAAATTACGATCCTATCATTATCTCGAATCCGTTAAGCTTTTAAATCTTATTCCACAGCGCAAAATCACAAATCAACTTCTAATAGAACTGCTCATTGAGATGAAATTTTTCAACAACCTAATCCTGTTTTCGCTGATTATTCAGATTCATCCGGCCGTTTACAGCCAAACAAATCAACTGAAAGAACTTCGGTATTCGGATGCTCAACCGCAGCTGCACCGATTAACGGCCCGCGCCAGCGACATCGACAAACGCGTGCGAGCGCATCCCGAAATCGGCTTTTTATTAGAGTCCAATGGAAAGCCGATGGATGTTCAGCACGCCTCTGTCGACACCCGTGTCGCACCTCGCGGTAAATTAATGATCTGGCTAATGGCTCATAATTCTGAATTATTTGAGCGGGTAAATTCTTACGGAATTCACGCCATTCGCGTTCACTACGCCAACAAATGGTTCTCTATTTGTTGTCAAGAAAAACCAGTTGGTGAAACATGCCGGGGAGACATTCGCTTAGAAGCTGCGACGGGACAAGATTTCAGTAAAAACGTCAAGATCCCTCAGGCTGATGGAATGATGGAGCGAACGCTCCAGTTTATAAAATGGCTTCATCACAATCACCCTCAAGGTGGCTGGGATTATTTTTTGACGCCTGACCAGCGTGCTGTTCGGTGGGAAGACGTCATAATTGCCGGCAGTTCACATGGATCCACCACGGCTGCCCGGTTTGCTAAACATCAAAAAGTAGGTCGCGTCGTAATGTTTTGTGGCCCCCGGGATCAATTTCAAACATGGCAGTCGCTTAAATCGGCAACTCCAGGTAATCGGTACTTTGGATTTTCTCATACGCTCGACAGCGGATGGTCTGGAGATCACTATTGTCGATCCTGGGAAATGCTCGGCTTGCATTCATACGGAGAAATTGTCAACGTCGACCAATGGAATCGCATGCACCAGAATTCCGTAACACCGATATTTAATAACACACGGCGGCTCGTGACAGATTTCGATGTCAAAGGAGATACGAAACGCGCCCATGGGGCCGTTTTACCCGGGAAGCGTGCCTTTAAATTAGGTGAGGTCTACCAACACGAAAATGTCTGGCAATATTTGTTTACTCACCCAGTTGACGACATCGGTAAACCAGCGAAAACCGATTCATCCTGTCTTAAACAACACACTCCCTGACTCCCCTGACCTCGCAACATAGAGGCAATCGATTGGGCGAAACAACCTCGCTCAATTTTTCATCTTCCAATTAGGATACACAGGGCGTTCCTTAGTACTCTTATTGGCCTTGTTTCCTTCGGGAGCAGGTGGCGCTTGGGTCATCACCCCGCCAAGTTGGGACATGATTTTTTGAATCTCTTGATCCGTTGTTCGATTCAAATTGTTTGCCTCAGACAAATCGCTGGGCACTTTAAAAAAATCTCCGCTGCGATACAGCTTGAAGTTTTGATTCCGCACAAACTGCCCCGACTTTTTATTCCAGTAAGGCTCATAATGGCAAAACACCCAATCTCGCGGTGTCCCCGGATTCCCCGTTAATTGTGGCAGGAAACTCATCCCGTCCTGCGGATCATCTTGACCCAATTTGACGCCCGCGGTCTGTGCGAAGGTCGCATAGAAATCTGTAAAATCAATTAAATCGTTAGATACCAAGCCGGAAGGTGTATGGCCTTTCCAATAGGCAATTAGCGGTACGTGTGTACCGTTATCTTTCATACCGCCTTTGCCACCCTTGATTTCCTGCCCATTCCAGCGCGAAGAAATCTGTGTGTTGGTTCCGTTATCTGCGGTAAACAAGATGATTGTATTTTCTGACTGTCCAATTTCATCGACCTTGTCGACAATTCGTCCGACAATTTTATCCATGTAATTTACCATCGCCACAAAATTTTCTTTGCGTTTGGCTTTGTCTTTTGGAGCTTTATTAGCGGTGGCAAGCGGTTGGTCACCGAGGGTGTCAGGTGTAGGAACGAATGGGTCATGCACCAACACCATCGGATAGTAAACGAAAAAAGGTTTCGACTGATTCCGCTCCATAAAATCACAGATGAAATCGCAAAACAAATCCGGCCCGTATTTACCGTGGTTCATCTCTTTCGTTAAAAACTTGCCATTGTGTTCAAGCGGAGGGCTCCAAAAGCGCTCGCCCCCTTTGGAAGCGGCGCCTCCCCCTTTTTGAGTCGTCAGCTGCCAGAGCATGTATTCGTCAAATCCTGATGCGATTGGCCGTGACGCATCCAAGTGACCGGGGAGAGAATTATAAAGTCCATTCAACTGCCACTTTCCAGCTATCGCCGTTTTATAACCAGCTGCCTGAAGCATGTTCCCAAAAGTCTTTTCCGCTGGATTCAAATATCCAAAATGGGTGTAGTTTCGAAAGTTATATTTTCCCGTCATGATTTTCACTCGCGACGTCGTGCAAATCGGCGTCGAATAGCAATGCGAAAATCGTATCCCCTGAGAAGCGAGTTGATCTAGATTTGGCGTTTTATAATCCTCGCCGCCATACGAACCGAATGCTTCCCAACTGACATCGTCCGCCATTACAAGAATGATGTTCGGCTGCCTTTCGTCTGCAGCGAGCGAACTGACAAGTCCTGCCATCAGTACAAAAATTATAGAACTAATTTTTTTTAGCATCGCCGCCCTCTAATTAATAACAAACTACTTATTTTTTCTGAATAACTGCTCGACTCGAACCATTGCCAATTACAAAATAGCCCAATTCACTCCACTGCATAGTTAACGGAGTGACCTCGGTTTTTGTTATCATCCAAACGGCACCTTTCCGAGTGAATTGTCGCTGCTGAGCCCCGGGCTCTATCGTACCATAAAGTTTTACGCCATTTTTTTGATCTCTCCAGTACAGGAACACTGGAGTATCCGTTTGATTATCAAATTCAACTTGAAACCGTTTACCAACCGGTGTCGATGCAGGTGGAGGTGAGGAAAATTTCATCGGCAACTTCCGTTTACTAAACGATGCACCTTGAATCTCTTGCTTAAGTGCGAATCGAATGGGTGCCTTCGCACTTAAACTTTTGATGACATCCTGATGTTGCGGAACAGACGCCAAATTGTTCCATTCGTAAGGGTCATCGGCTGTCCGGTAAAGTTCTTCACCTCCTTTGGCATAATGAATGTACCTCCAGTCAGAGGAAGTCAATCCGTAACTTCCCGGTTCACTTAAGCAGGTCACAGCAACATGGTCCCAGTCAGATAACGGGTCTTTCAACAGAGGTACAAGACTCGGCACCTCGCTGTCCATTTTTCGGGAATGCCCGACAAGCTCGGTTACAGTTGAAAACAGACTGCTCAAATTAACCGGTTGATCACAAACCCCACCGGCCTGAGTCCCCTCCTTGAGACCCGGTGTTTGAGCTGGAACGCGGATGATCAATGGCACCCGGGTGCTGGCTCGCCAAGCTGTGTACTTTTGCCAATGCTGTTTTTCACCAAGGTGCCAACCGTGATCACTCCATAGAATAACGATCGTGTTATCGCGGTTGGGTCCAGTCTGCAGAGCATCGAGAACGCGTCCGACCATTTCATCTGCAAAAGCAATGGAAGCAAGATAACCCTGCACGCCCTGTTTCCACTGGCCATAATTACGGATGTGCTCAAAATAACGATTTGGGCCACGTCGTTTGCCTTCGGGGGGCAAATCATCGAGATCATCAGCCCGGTAACCGGGCGGCAACTGGATTGTTTCAATTGGAAATTGATCAAAATACTTTTTGGGCACAAACCAGGGCTCATGCGGTCGGTAAATACCACACGCTAAAAAGAAGGGCCGGTCATGTTCTTTTTTCAGCTGCTTACCAATCCAGTCAGAAACCAACCAGTCGCCCCCATACTCTTCATCGGTTGCTTCGATCGGTGCCCAATCTGTTTCGCGATATTGCCAGTTTCCACCACGAGGAAGATTAACCGGACGCTGCTCCGGCATTAAGGTTCGAGGGAAAGGGTTTTCAGATTCCTTCTTTGGAAAGTATTCATCCCACGATTCTGCATCGATAAAGTAGTGCAACAGCTTCCCAGAACCCGCTGACCAATATCCATGCCGGGAAAGGTATTTTGGTAACAACTCTGCATCCGGTAACACCGCCCTCATTTTCTGCCGATTGTCATACAAGCCTGAGCGATAGGGTGGAATCCCCGTCATGATGGCTGTGCGGGAGGGGTTGCAGGCGGGGGCCGGACAGTGCGCGTTAGTGAACAACACTCCGGTCGACGCAAGTCTGTCCAGGTTTGGCGTCTGTGCTTGAGGATGGCCGCCGAGACAGCCAACCCAGTCGTTGAGATCATCGAGTGAAATAAATAGCACGTTCGGCTGAGACTTTTCATCTTTATCTGCAGGAGCCTCTAACGCCATCAGCTCCATTGACGAATTCAAACCAGCCAAAATCACAATCAACTTTGCGAACCAGTGGGTAGTGAAACGTTCCAACATGTAGAAATCATCCCGGTTTGTAAAAGTAATAAAATTCATCTGCCAGAAAAAATTACGCGTGTGCAGAGCGGTCGAAATTGAGAGACACGTTCATTTTCCAATAATTAAGCACACCCCACGGCACCCCAAAAATAATTTACCCCGCTCAACACCCTACCTCAATCGAATCCACTAATTACGATGCAAATCATCGGTTGTCGCAATTGACCTCTGAAATTATAAACAGGGGATGCGGGAGACTCTCCTGAATTAGATTGATTTCTTTACGAACGACTCTTTATCAATACTGCTTAATCATGAAATTCTCAGACGCCATGCGATGGCGATATGCTACGAAAAAATTTGATCCCCAAAGACTTGTCGACGAAACTGTCGTGGATGAATTACTTGAGATAACCAACTTGACGCCAACCTCCTATGGATTGCAACCCTTCAAATTTGTTGTCCTCAAAAATCAGGAACTCCAGGACCAGCTCATCACGTCTTCATACGGGCAACGTCAGGTCGCCGACGCTTCTCATGTTTTAATTATCGCCGCCCGAACGGATGTCGATGCGAACTACATTCGCGAGTATGTCGCAATGGTGGAATCCCAACGAGAACTTGCGGAAGGGACGATGCAGGAATACTGTCAGGTAATGATTGGTTCCATGACACGCATGTCTCCCGAATCACTGAATCACTGGGCTGCCAAACAGGCATATATTGCCTTGGGAACCGTCATGGCAGCTTGCGCCACATTGCAGATTGACGCCTGTCCGATGGAAGGTTTTATTCCGCAAGAATACAACGAGATTTTAAATTTGGAACAACACCAACTCGATGCGGTTCTCGTGATTCCAATCGGTTATCGAGCTGATGATGACGCAGCTCAGCATAACCAAAAAGTACGTCGGCCGATCGCTGAAATGGTCATTCGAATTTAAGAAACAACGGATGCAATCTTGACGAAACTCTAAAACAGCTCGTACCGTTTTTTAGATCCTAAGCCCCGCTTTTGTCCAGCGTTCCTGCGAATTCATATTCAAAACGACAACAAACCAGCGGGAAATTAAAATGGCAATTAGTACATTCGAGCTTTTTTCGATTGGGATTGGTCCGTCGAGTTCTCATACTGTTGGGCCGATGCGGGCGGCACTTATGTTTGCCAACCGCCTCGACACTGAGAACTTACTTTCAAAAACAGATTCTCTGACTGTTGAACTTTGCGGATCGCTCGGAGCGACCGGGAAAGGACACGGCAGCGACAAAGCTGTGGTCGCCGGTCTCGCCGGATATGCACCAGAATCAGTTCACCCCGAATCCATGTTATCGTTACTTCGCGATGTCGAAGATCGCGAGTCCATTTCAATTCTCGGAAAAAAAGAGCTGCCCTTTCGGCTAAAAGAGAACCTTCTTTTTTCAGGAGTGGTACTCGATTTCCATTCCAATGCACTGCGATTCACGGCAACAGATACTGACGGAAATGAAATCCTCACTCGTATTTACTATTCCGTTGGTGGAGGATTTGTTGTGGATGAAACTGCATCCTCTACCGATCGAATCGTTCCGGATACCACGCAACTTGCGTACCCGTTTCAAACAGGAAACGATTTACTTCAACTCTGCGAGGACAATGGATTCTCAATCAGCACATTGATGTTGAAAAATGAATCTGCCTGGCGAACCGAGCAGGAAACGCGATCGAAACTGTTGCAGATCTGGTCTGTAATGGAAGCCTGTGTCTCTCGGGGGTGCCAGGAAGAAGGTATTCTTCCGGGTGGCTTAAAGGTCAAGCGCCGGGCAGCACATATGTTTCGAAAATTGCAAACAGATTCCTCCAACGACGATATTTTCAACAGCCGCATGGACTGGGTCAATCTGTGGGCACTCGCCGTTAATGAAGAGAATGCAGCAGGTGGACGAGTCGTAACCGCACCGACCAACGGAGCGGCTGGCATTATTCCGGCAGTGCTGCACTACTACCGGCGTTTTTGCAAGGGCTCCAGTGAAGATGGAGTGGTTCGATTTTTGTTAACCGCTGCTGCAATCGGTACGCTTTTCAAAATTAATGCCTCGATCTCAGGCGCTGAAGTTGGCTGCCAGGGCGAAGTCGGATCTGCCTGCTCAATGGCCGCCGGCGGTTTGGCCGAGGTGCTTGGAGGAACGCCCGCCCAGGTAGAAAATGCAGCCGAAATTGGAATGGAACACAATCTTGGATTGACTTGCGATCCGATCGGAGGACTGGTTCAAGTCCCCTGTATTGAAAGAAATGCAATGGCGGCCGTGAAAGCCATCAACGCCGCCAGACTGGCACTTCGCGGTGACGGCAACCACTTTGTTTCACTCGACAAAGTCATTAAGACAATGAGAGAAACAGGTAAAGATATGCAGTCAAAGTACAAGGAGACAGCGCGAGGCGGTTTAGCAGTTAACGTAATCGAATGTTAGGAATCCAATTACGAAGAATCTAGCCATTCCCCTTCTTTTTAGATTTAGCATTATTGCGGGGTTGTCGTTTTTTTCGAATCGACTGAGGCGGATCTTCTTCGGTCACCTTTAACTCCGCCCGCAAGCGGTCCAATTCTGCCATCATTCTTGCTTGATCACCTGCAGCCTTCGGGTCGCCATAGATGCTCTTCATTTCGTTGGGATCAGAGGCAAGGTCAAACATCTCCCATTCGTCGACATCCGGTTCGTAAAAACGAATTAATTTGTGCCTGCCGTCGGTTACACCATAATGCCGGCGAACGGAGTGAGCGCCGGGATACTCATAATACTGATAGTAAAAGACGGTTCGCCAATCTTCAGGTGTTTTGCCCCGCAAAATCGGAACTAAACTGTGACCCTGGAGATCGTCCGGTACCGTTACACCCGCAATTTCGCAAAACGTAGAAGCAAAATCGATAGGTGAAACAATATCGCTGCTGTTCACCGTTCCAGGAGCAACCTGCCCCGGCCAACGAACAATAA
>JAALLA010000071.1:16345-19657 GCA_011087765.1 Pirellulaceae bacterium | reverse complement strand
GCTTGCTCACGGGTGGAAGCACGCCAAAGGCATCGCAGGTCAAAAATACAATATTTTTTGGTGAATCCGTGATGCAGGGAATTCTAGCGTTATCAATGTACTCGATTGGGTAAGAACAGCGTGTGTTCTGAGTCAACGAGACATCGCTGTAATCGACTTCGTGGGTCAGTGGATCTTGGACGGTATTTTCAAGCACGGAGCCGTAGCGGATCGCATCGAAAATTTGAGGCTCTTTCTCTTGTGAGAGGTTAATGCATTTCGCATAGCATCCCCCTTCGATATTGAAGACGCCTTCGTCGTTCCAGCAGTGTTCATCGTCTCCAATCAGCGGGCGCGACGGATCGGCAGATAGCGTTGTCTTACCAGTCCCGGACAGCCCAAAAAACAGAGATACATCATGTTTCTCGCCAACATTGCATGAGCAATGCATCGACAGAATATCCCGCTTGGGCATGAGATAATTCATGATTGTGAAAACACCTTTTTTCATCTCGCCGGCGTATTCTGTGCCTAAGATTACCATCTCACCACGATCGAAGTTGATTGAAACGGAGGTCGTGGAGTCGACACCCTCAATCGAGGTGTCGGCCGAGGTTTGACCAGCGTTGTAGATGACGTAATCCGGTTCGCCGAAATCAGCTAATTCCTCAGCGGTGGGGCGAATGAGCATGTTGTGCATGAACAGTGCGTGATATGCGCGGGAGCAGATCACACGAATCTTTAGTCGGCAGCTGGGATCCCATCCTGCGAAGGCGTCGAGAACATAAAATTGTGGGCAAACGTCCAGAAAATCGATCGCTTGTTGTTTTACCTTTGTAAAAGATTCCTCGGGCATGGGCATATTAATTTCACCCCACCAGACATCGTCATTAATGCTCTCTTGCTGAACGATACGTTTGTCTTTTGGGCTACGGCCAGTTTTATCACCTGAGTTGGAGGAGAGTCCCCCGGTGCTGGTGATCATACCTTGATCGAATTTAATGGCTTCTTCGTAAAGACGAGCCGGGGCTGTATTTCGTAAAATGCCTTCCGGAAAATTAGGTAGACTTAATGAAGCAATTCGAGATTGGTTCGGTGTGGCCATGTGATCATTCCTACGTGGACCGGAAACGGGGAAGGCTACCGAAGAAAGCAATGTTGCTGTGGAAAAAACGAGCAGAATGTTTTCTCAGAAGCTCCCTAAGTAAGTCGATTTCCGTTAATGTTTCTTGGTAAGTCTTCAGGTTAACTATCTTATTGATTCTGTCAAAGCCAACTCGCGACCCGAGGCCTCATATTTTACTGAAGCTAAAGCAATCTTCGAGGTTCGAGGGGGAACTTCCATATGTTGAATGAATTTTCCCGCGGGTCGACGTTTCACTGTAGGATTAGGTTGGCCAACTAAGGCTTTTCGAACCGATTCGCTTGGCAGTTTTAAATTTTATAGAAGGAAGAAGAACGGTATGTCCTCAACTCCAGGCGAGCGGTTTCGAGCGGCGATGGCTGAAGAAAAACCACTGCAAATCCCCGGCACAATTAACGCCTATACGGCGTTGCTTGCTCAGCGCGAAGGTTACCGCGCGATTTATCTTTCGGGAGCCGGGGTTGCGAATGCTTCGTATGGAATGCCAGATTTGGGAATGACATCCATGTCGGATGTGCTGGTTGATATTGAACGAATCACGGCGGCCTGCCAAATTCCGTTATTGGTGGATGCGGATACCGGGTGGGGGCACTCTTTGTGTATCGCTAGAACGATTCAGGCGTTTATTAAAGCGGGAGCCGCCGCAGTTCATATCGAAGACCAACAGGCGGCGAAACGCTGTGGACATCGCCCCAATAAATCGATGGTAAGTACCGGGGAGATGGTTGATCGCTTGCATGCGGCCGTTGACGCACGAACCGACGACTCGTTCGTGATCATGGCCCGTACTGATGCTCTTGCTGAAGAAGGGTTGGAGCGCTCGATTGAACGCTGTCAAAAATATATTGAAGCGGGAGCTGATGTTATCTTTGCCGAAGCGATTACCGACGCTGACCATTATCGATTTTTCACACAATCGCTGAGTGTGCCGGTGCTTGCGAATATGACCGAATTCGGAATGAGTCCCTTGATGACGGTCGAGCATCTGTCAGAAGTAGGGGTGGAGTTGGTACTCTATCCGTTGACGGCGTTTCGAATGATGAGCCAGGCGGCTGAAACGGCTTATGGAACGATTCGTAAAACTGGCACCCAAAGCAGTCTTCTAGATCAGATGCAAACTAGAAAAGGGCTTTATGAAGTGCTTGATTATCATGCGTACGAGCAAAAAATAGATGACTTATTAAAAAGGGCGGATGCAGAATGACAGTTAAGAAAAAAACAGGTGGACTGGCGGGCGTTGTTGCTGGTGAGACTGCCATTGCAACCGTAGGCAAAGAGGGCAAGGGGTTAAATTATCGTGGCTATTCGATTCACGATCTGGCAGCCGAAGCGACGTTCGAAGAAGTTGCATTTTTGCTCCTTTATGGTCACCTCCCGTTAAGGAAAGAGTTGGATAGCTTCACCGCGAGACTGGTGGGTGGACGCCAGTTGCCTGACGCGTTATGCCAAACGTTACGTGCGATTCCGGCGAATGCCCATCCCATGGACGTTCTACGGACGGGTTGTTCGATGCTTGGTGTCCTCGAACCTGAGACTTCGTTTGCCCAACAGGAGCAAAAGGCTGAGCGTCTCTTGGCCTGTTTGCCGTCGATGTTGGTATATTGGTATCGCTTCGCTCAAGACAGAACAGAAATCGACTTCGATTCAACCGAGTCAACGATTGCCGGTTATTTCTTGGAAAAAATGCATGACACTCCACCTTCGGATCTTCATCGCCGTGTCATGGATGTGTCGCTCGTGTTGTATGCTGAACACGAATTCAATGCGTCGACTTTCACCGCCCGAGTCTGCACGGCCACGCTCTCTGATTTGTTTTCCGCGATAACGGGAGCGATTGGAACATTGCGGGGACCATTGCATGGTGGTGCCAATGAAGCGGCAATGGAGTTGATTGAAAAATTCCAAACGCCGGAGGAGGCGGAAGCCGGCATTATGGAAATGTTATCGAGCAAGGCCCTGATCATGGGTTTTGGTCACCGAGTTTACTCGATTTCAGATCCCCGTAATGAAGTGATTAAAGGGTGGGCAAAGCAGCTTTCAGAAGCTAATGGAGATACGGTGTTGTATCCTGTTTCTGAGCGAATCGAGCAGGTAATGTGGCGTGAGAAAAAGCTGTTTCCCAATCTCGATTTTTACAGCGCGTCGGTCTACCATTTCCTCGGAATACCCACCGAAATGTTTACCCCGAT
>JAALLA010000071.1:14966-16245 GCA_011087765.1 Pirellulaceae bacterium | reverse complement strand
ACCCTCGGGGGCTACATGGGCGGTAGGGTAGTCGCGATAATTCCCCGATTCTTGCAGGATTTCAGCAAGAATTGGGGCTTTGCTTTCACCAGTTATTAAGAAGTAGATGCAAGAACTTGCATTGATAATCTTGCCAGTGATCGTAATTCGTTTTTGCCCACTCTCAGGGTGAGTCGCCACCTCACAGATTCGCTCTGAATCGAGGAAGCCAATTTCATGTGGAAAGATGGAGGCTGTGTGGCCGTCAGCGCCCATTCCTAAGATCAGGATATCAAAAGAAGGAGTATTGTTTTTGTTATGTGCAAGGATGGTAGAAATTTCTTTTTCGTAGCGAAGGGCTTCGATTACCGGATCGTCTTCGCCTTGGACTCGGTGGATATTGGTGGAAGGAATGTTTATTTTCGATAAAAGTAAACGATAGGCTTCACCGTAGTTGCTGTCCGGATCGTTGGGAGCGACACACCTTTCGTCTCCCCAGAAGAAATGAACTTTTGTCCAGTCGACCGATTCAGCGTGTTGGTCTGCCAGCACTTGAAATAATAATTTGGGAGTGCTGCCGCCAGAAAGTGAGACCGTGATGAAGTCCTGAGTGGTAGATAGACGCTGGAGTTTGGCGACAAATTCGTTCGCAAATGATTGAGCGACTTCCGGATTGTCTAAGAATTTTTGGATGGAAGGTTTCACGGTCGAGGTCCAAAGTAGGAGGATTGGGTTAAGTCAATATTTCGCAGACACTAATGGTTAGCGAATAGGTAGCGAAATTGTTTAGGTATTTTTTTTCTTTCACCGGAAGCAAATCGTACTGGTTTTTGATCGTTGAAATTGAACGTGTCTTGAAACCAGGGGCGGCTGTAAACGAGATACAGGATAGGGCGGGCGTATTCAGCATTGTTCGCCATCCCGCCATGAATCACGCGGTAGTCCATCAAGTAAACATCACCACGGTTGGGCAACGGAAGGCTTGCTTGAGGCCACTGTGGTTTTTCGGACATTGCCTGAAGTTCTTGTCGTGCCGTGGCGCGACGATGGCTTCCTTCCCAAATCGCGGTGGAACCTGTTTCCTGTTTAATATCGACTAGCGGGATGACGACGGTCAGTGCGTACGGAGGAATTTTTCCGCACGCTTCGGGAGACTCAAATAAAGGTGGGTGATCAAAGTGAATGGGTTGGTGTTGCGCACCCGGGAAGCTGAGCACCGATCCAAAGCTTGAGAGCACGCATTGATGTCCCAAGATGGATTGAACTAGCGGAAGCAGGAGCGAGTTGGCGTAAAGACGCG
>JAALLA010000071.1:5481-14866 GCA_011087765.1 Pirellulaceae bacterium | reverse complement strand
TAACTCGGGATTGGAAATGTCGATTATTGAGTTCATGGCAATCAAATGCGGGCGACAGTTAGTTGATGGCGAGACCATCGAAGTGTGGAGTATTCTACAGTCTTCGGTATCCAGAGTCAGGCATCTGCTTAATATTTGATTCAGCTAAAAGTATTTGTAATTCACGAGCGGTTTGTTAAAGCGGATCCGTACTGAGGTTGGTAAAGCCTCAGTTTCGATGAGGTGAACTGGTTTTTGTGAATTTGGTTTGCAATCGAATCTAATTTTGGATTCATTTTATCAAATTGGTTTGGTAAGATTCAGGAATTGAGTTTTGCCAAATAAGAGGGGAATTGATGTTGTTCGTGCACCGCCGCCGAGTTTTTATGTTGCTTCTTGCTGTGTTTTGTATCAGCGGTTGTGATACGCAAACACCGGCAGATAAAATCCAAATATGCTTTGACGAAGTAAAGAGTGCTACGACTGAGTTTCATCAAAACATGGTCGACATCACGGATCAGGCGTCAGCAGAGCGAATTCTCCCTGAATTAGAATCCAGTCATCAACGATTAGCTGAAGCGTTTAATGCGCTCGACGAGGCGACAATGACGAGTTCCCGGGGTGCTCGAAAAATAATAATGGACGTAGAGGATTACAAAAAGGATCAGAGAGAATTACTGAGAATTCAATTTGATCGACTGAAAAATGACGAATTTGTCAAAGCCGTGGTTGAGCCCTTTATGCGCAGGATCAACGCGTTTAAGCCGATGTAAATGAGCTTAGCCCTTCTCCTGGCTTAGTTTTACACCGTCGTTGAAACGGGAATCTAATTCCGAGGTATAGATCCCGAAGATTAAATCACTAGCGGTGCTCCCTCCGCTAGGTTATTTCACTGAACAGAGTTAAGATTTTAAACTTTGACGACACTAGATAAAATGGCGTAATTTTCGACGGAGCGATGTGTAAGTGAGTGAAATGCCGAACGCGACTGGCCAATTGGCCGAAATCGTAAAATTAATTGGTCGGCTTTGGTTGTTCGAAGTCAATCAATCGACCTTGGAATCGATGTGCGGGCCGGAGTTTCGCGAGGCATATGAATCTCTGGGCGGGGAATTGCCTGACGTCGTTTCGCCAGAGCTAGTCGAACAACTTGCCATTGAGTACTGTGAGCTTCTGATTGGGCCCAAAGACCATATCTCTCCAGTCCAATCGATTTGGTCCGAGAATCAATATCAGTCTGGCACGGCGGCTTCCATGAACCGGTTTTTTGACGTTTTGCCCGGCTATCGTCCGCAGTCTTCGTTGCAAGATCACGTCGGCGTTCAGTTTGATTTCTTGAGTGAGTTGATGCGGTTGGTGAAGGACCCTGAGCAGGGAGAAATCGTACGGGAAGTGATTCAGTGTTTTGTTGATGACCATTTGAGTTGGTCTTTGCCAATGTTTGAGAAGATCGTTTCTCAAACGAATTCGTCCTTCTATCGTGGATTGGCAATTGTTTCCGCCAACTTTGTAAAAGGTGTACTGCCACAGTTAAATATGGTGTCTACTTCTAAGGACTAATCTTTCTAGATTGTATTTCAGAGTAAAAAAATGAAGTTTGAATTTTTTGTTCGGGGTTGCGTTTGTTTAGCGAGTATCGGGTTACTTACGGCCCTTGGCTGTGTTGAGAGCGGATCGACAGATTCGGGGTCTATCAAGCTTCAGTCGTCTTCCGACGGGATTTCAGATGTCGACTCTCGACAATTTGAATTTGACTATGCTGCAGACATTCAGGAGTTGCCTGCAAATGCATCGGTGCGAATTTGGTTTCCTGTGGCCGAATCCAATCCGCAGCAAACGGTCGAAGTGTTGAGCTCCGAGGTTCCCGGAGAATTGACATTAAATCGGGATAAAAAATATCAAAACCAGATTGGCTATATTGAACAGCAGATGGACGAGAGTGAAGGTGGATCGCTTCAGTTCGCAGTTAAATATAAAGTTAACCGAGCAGAGGCGGCCACCGACGATTCTGCATTGTCGTTAGGCTCAGAGCAGAAAAAATTGTTTTTGAGTGCGAATGCCATGGTGCCTATCGAGGGGAAGCCGCAAACCCTGCTTGCCGATAAACAGCTTCCCACAGATCCGGTCGATGCGGGATTGTTGCTATACGACACGGTTGAAAATCACATGACCTACGATAAATCAAAACCCGGATATGGCAAAGGCGACGCTGTTTGGGCCTGTGATAGCCAAACAGGAAACTGCACTGATTTTCATAGCCTGTTTATTTCTTTAGCGCGTAGTCAGCAAATTCCAGCTAAATTTGAAATCGGATTTCCAATTCCCCCCGATCAGCAGGATGGGAAAATTGGAGGGTACCACTGTTGGGCCTGGTTCCATGCTGATGGGATCGGTTGGACTCCTGTGGATATTTCTGAAGCGGATAAGAATCCGTCGATGAAGGATTATTATTTTGGTAAGTTGTCCGTAGATCGGGTAACGTTTTCGAAGGGACGTGATATCGAACTTGTTCCGGAGGCTGATCAAGGTCCGCTAAACTATTTCGTCTACCCGTACGTTGAAGTCAATGGAGAGCCTTGGCCTAAAGAAAAAATCAAGTTGAATTTTTCTTTTAAAAACAGCCACTAGAGCTTTTTGTGTTTAGGTAACTCAAGTATGAAACAGCACAGAACCGTTGGCGTTTTTCTAATTGGTTGCGCAGTTATCTGTTTTCTAATTGCTTGGGAACGCTACTATTCGGCCGTCCAGACGGCTCGAGAAATAGCCCGTGTTATGCCGGAAATCGAATTTGATTCCGTGCTCACGCCGATCGAAACGGTTGTCAGCGGGCTGTTGGGAGTCGCATTGGCCGTCGCTGGCGTCGTGCTAATCGTGGAATATTTTCGTGAAAAAAATAAACCAGACGATCTGCTCAAACCGTGATAGTTCTGTTGGCGGAAGCAAACGGGATTGCGACCTTGGTCCTGAGACCTAGAACTTAGGCCATTGTTTTCCGATGGCTTTTTGCTGGATTTGGGTAAGCTGTTTGATGCTCTTTTTGGCTAACTTAATGAGATCCGCCAACTCTGTTTCACTGAAAGTGGCCTCTTCTCCGGTTCCCTGGATTTCAACAAATTGGCCACGTCCGGTCATGACCACATTCATGTCAACACTGGCGGCAAAATCCATCGGGTAATCCAGGTCGGTTACTGGTTTACCGTCAACAATTCCAACACTGATCGCTGCAATGGAATCCCGGAGTGGGTAGACTTTTGGGTCGGGTAGATCTTTTTTGATCGAGTTGATGGCGTCTATTAAGGCGATCATTCCCCCGGTGATACTGGCGGTGCGAGTCCCACCGTCGGCTTGAAGTACGTCACAGTCAACGGTGATTTGGCGTGCCCCGAGTGCTTCGAGATCAGCGACTGCACGTAGGCTTCGTCCGATGAGTCGCTGGATCTCCGTCGTTCGTCCGTCAACTTTGGATCGATCTCTGCGTTTTCGAGGACTCGTGCTCCCCGGAAGCATGTTGTATTCTGCCGTGATCCAACCTTTTTCCGAATTTCGCATCCACGGGGGAACATCCTCCGAGACACTTGCTGTACAGAGCACAACAGTCCCGCCACATTGATACAGGACACTGCCGGGTGTCTTGTTGGTGAATTTGCGTTTCACTTTGACCGGGCGAATTTCGTTGGCTTTTCGAGTCATGGTATTTTGAACTGTGTAGAGGGAGTTGTTTTAAAAAGGAGAATTATGCATTTCGTCAGAACAGCGACTAGCTGTCTTTCGACGCTTCGCTGAGCAACCAGACAACCAATCCTTTTTGGGCATGGAGTCGATTGTTCGCTTGTTGAATGATTCCGCTTTGTGGGCTGTCAATGACTTCAGAGGTAACTTCCTCACCGCGTCTCGCGGGTAGGCAGTGAAGGAATTTAGCACCTTCTCGGGCTGAATTCATGATGTTTTGGTTGACCTGGTAGTCAGCCAGGTCAGAAAGGCGTTGTTTAGATTCTGACTCTTGCCCCATACTTGTCCAGACATCGGTGTAGACAAAAGCGGCATCGGCGGCGGCGGCGACAGCGTCGCTTGTCTGAGTGATGATGGTCGAGCCGGCAGCTTCATTAAGTTGATCAATAAAGCACGGGTCAAATTGATATTTTTCAGGCGCACCAATTCGCAGAGGAATATTTAGTTTGCTGCAGGCTACCGCGAGACTGTAGGTCACGTTATTGGCATCTCCCAGGTAGGCAACGCTCACATCGCTTAACCCGCCAGCAATTTCTTGAATGGTCAAAATGTCAGCGAGAGCTTGGCAAGGATGGGAAACGTCGGTTAAGCCGTTGATAATGGGGCACTGGCTGAACTCCGTGGCTTCGACGACTTGTTGGTGACTCTTTGCCCGGATGACGAGGACATCGAGGTAGCTGGTGAGAATGGGCATAAAGTCGCAAAGCGGTTCCCGCTCGCCCCAGCCGACATCTTCTCCAAGAAATAGTGCCGAACCCCCTAGTTGTCGAATTAATGTCTCAAAACTGACGCGTGTGCGGAGGGAAGGTTTTTCAAACAGCAGACCCATGACCTGATGCTCCAGCAAACCTGGACGGTTTCCAGCGATAAGGTTGGATTTAAGATCCGATGAAATTTCCAGAACCCGACGAATTTCTTCGCTGGAAAGGTCAAACAGTGAAAGCACGTGTCTCATGCGATGTCCTTTGGCGTATCTCTGAGAAAAGGATGGAGGGTTCAGGTCTGGTTGGAAATGACGGTGCCGATTCCATTGCTCGTGTAGACTTCGAGCAGCAACCCGTGTCGGAGTGAACCGTTGACAATATGTACTTTTCGGACACCGCGATCAATTGTTTCGAGGCACGCTTCCACTTTGGGAATCATTCCATCGGAGATGGTGCCGTCGGCGATTAATTCCAAGGCTTCGGATTTACTAAGACTTGAGATGATTGAATCTGGATCGGTGGGGTCTCGTAGGACTCCGGGGACGTCTGACAGAATTACTAGTTTATCTGCGTTAAGTTCTTGAGCAAGTTTGGTGGCAACTGTATCAGCGTTGACGTTTAGTTTTTGCCCATCGGCATCGACACACATCGAGGGGATGAACGGGGTTTGCCCTGCGTAGCAAAGGTTATCAATGACCAAGCGGTCGACTTTTGTGATTTCACCGACGAAGCCAAGGTCGACGAGCTGCCCATCGCTACTTTCGAGTTCGAGTTTTTTTCCGGTTAAAACCGGAGTTGAATCAAAGTTCAACGTCATCGCTCGACCACCAATTTTTTCGAACTGGTCCGCAAGGAATTGATTCGTTTCCTGTGCTAAGACACGTTCGACAATCTCCAGCGTGGGGGCATCGGTGTATCTCCGTCCTTCGACGAATCGGGGTTCGATACCGGCGTCTTTCATGGCTGCCGAAATCCGACTTCCTGCTCCATGGACAATAACCGGCCGCATCCCCACAGTTTCCATAAAATGAATGTCGAGCAAGATGTGGTGAAGTGCGTCGATGTCGTCGAGCATGCTTCCGCCAAGTTTTATGACAGTGGTTTTGTCCCGAAACATCCGGATCCAGCCGAGTGCTTCGATCAAAGTGTTCGCTTTTTGAATTGCCTGTTCCACGTTGTTCGTTTCTTTTGAGAGTTTAGTTTGCGGCTTGCGTAGCGGACTCGGGAAATGGGAAAGCTCACCATCCTAGAATCTAAGATTCACCGGTGCAAGTTGCCGGTTGTTTGTCGTTGACACAAACACCAATTTCCGGAGGGTGAGATCAGGATCCGGTTGGTCTGCCGTAAAACGAATTGGTTAAGATTCATGGGTGAACCGAAGATTCAGCAATTGCCAGAGCTTAGGCGATCGCGGCGTCTTGATCGGTGATTTTTTCCCATTCACGAGCTAGGATTTCTACCGAGTCACGAATTTGCTTCTCAGTGTGTGCCGCGGTCATAAAGATCCGGCCCCGAGTTTCTTTTTCCGGTACGGCCGGGTAGAGAATGGGCTGAGCATTAATTCCATGATCGTATAAGGCTTCTGAAAGAAGCAGGGCTTTAAGCGAGTGCCCCGTTATAATTGGGATGATCGCGGTTCCCTGTGCCATTCCAGTGTCGAGCCCGGCTTCTTTTGCGAGACTCAAAAAGAGCTGTGCGTTCGATTGCAGCTTAGTTACCAACTCGGGTCGTTTCTGTAAAACACGAAGTGAGCCGAGGGCAGCTCCGGCATTGGCAGGCGGCATTCCAGCGGCAAAAACATAACCTGGTGTTGTGTAGCGAAGGTACTCAATTAGCGAGCGAGAGGCACCCACGAATCCTCCACAGCTGCCGAAGGATTTGCTCAACGTACCCATCCAGCACTCGATGTCGTCCCGTTGCACGTCGTAGACTTCTCCCAGGCCTCTTCCGGTCTCCCCAAGAGTTCCAATGGAGTGGGCTTCATCGAGGTATAGCCAGGCTTTGTATCGTTTCTTAATCTCAATAAACTTTGGAAGGTCGGGGTAATCGCCATCCATGCTGTAAAGCCCCTCGATGATGATTAGTACCCGGCGGTACTCCCCGCGGCAACTCCGTAAAATGTTCTCCAAATCTTCCCAATTGTTATGCTCGAATGGACGACGTTGTGCGCCTGAGAGCATCGCGCCTTGAATCAAGCTGTTGTGGGCGAAGCTGTCATGAAGAATCAGGTCGCCGCGTCCGACTAAATGACCGATGACAGATTCATTGCACGCATGACCACCCGGGAATGTGATTACGTCATCGACCCCGAGGAAATCGGAAAGCTCTTTTTCCAGTTGCTTGTGAATTGTCTTTTCACCTGAAACAATTCGACTGGCGGAAACGCTGGTGCCAAAGTCGTCGATCGCGTTTTTGGCCGAAAGATTGACTTCGGGATCCCCGGATAACCCGAGATAGTTGTAACTCGCGTAAGAAATTAATTCTTTTCCATCGATCTCGGTCGTGTCACTGATTCGCCCTTCGTGAACACTGAAGAATGGGTTCCGGATGCCAGAATCTTCAATTCTTTTTCTGAGGCTCTGAAGACGCATGAATTCAGGCATCTTTTCCAGCTTATAAAATGATTCCGGTACCTCTCCGTTAGTCTTTTTAGTTCCCGCATACTTCTGGATAGCGGTGGCGACTTCGCGAACCGTTTCAATGTCCTGAAGTACGTGTTCCGGTATCTTGCCCCCGAAGGCACGTTCGAGCGATTGGGCAACATCCAAGCGGGCGAGTGAATCCAGACCCAGTTCAAGAATGTTGGTGTCTATCTCGACCGTTTGAGTTTTGTCCGTGAGTGCAGACCGCACTTGTTCGATTACGGCTTGAACAACTTCGGGGGCGAGTTCAGAGTCAGCTAGTGTTTCACCATCAATCTCTGCAGGAGCATATTCGTGATTCGATTCTGTGTTTTGAGATTCTTCCCACAGACACCAGCGAGCAATTACATGGATGTCTTCTCCGTTTTCAAAGTTCCGCTTGCAGGCGTGTCTTTGAACTTTTCCGGATGAAGTCTTGGGAACGCTATGAGCACGTACCAGTACGATTGCATCTGGCGGCAGGTCATGCTCGAGAGCAACCGACTTCCGGATGCTTTTGATGACACTCTCCCACTGATCCTTAGCTGGGCTTCGCTCGATTTCACAAACAATTACTAAATGCTCGCGGTCCCATCGCGCGACTGAGAATGCCGCCGCTCCACCGGAACGGGTTAGCGGATGACACAATTCAACAGTGGTTTCGATGTCCTGCGGGTAGCGGTTTGCACCGCGGACAATGATCATGTCCTTTAATCGTCCAGTGACAAACAGTTCTCCCCGATCCATGAAGCCAAGGTCGCCGGAGCGGACATAGTACTTTCCATTGTCAGGTTTCAATCGAGCCCGAAAAGTTTCCTGAGTTTCCTGTTCTCTTTGCCAGTAACCCTGGCCGCAACTCGGGCTATTGATCCAGATCTCACCGATCTTGTCATCGGGCAACGGTGTGTGATTTTCCGGGTGAACGATGAGAACTTCTTCCTCTTCGAGCACCTTGCCGCACCCGACTAAGCTACGAGCGTTTTCGTGATTCTCATCAATTCGACGGACACGATGTTCCACCAATTCGTATTTGTCAAAGGGTCTTACAATCGGTGCTTCTTCGTCCGATCCACCGGTGACAATCAAGGTTGTTTCGGCCATGCCGTAGCACGGGTAGAAAGCTTCCGGGCTAAACCCATAGGGTGCGAATTTTTCGGTGAAACGCTCCATTACCGCGGCGCTGACCGGTTCGGCTCCATTAAACGCCACCTTCCAGTTTGAGAGGTCAAGGCCTTCGCAATCTTCTTCGTTGATTTTCATCGTACACCAAGCGTAGGCAAAGTTTGGACCTCCGCTGGCTATCGATTTGTATTTTGAGATGGCACGTAACCAACGAATGGGCCGCGTAAGGAATGCCACGGGTGACATTAAGTTATCTTCAGTTCCACAATACATTGGATTGAGTATTCCACCGACAAGTCCCATGTCGTGGTAAAGTGGCAGCCAGCTGCAAATAGAACCTTTACGACCTGTTTGGAAAGCTCTGGTAATCATGCGGCAGTTTGCAATGAGATTGCGATGACTGAGCATTACTCCTTTAGGAGAACCGGTTGATCCTGAGGTGTATTGAATCAATCCCAGGTCATCGAGTGAAGCTTTGGGCTTCACCCAGTCGTTTGCGAATTCTGCGGCAACGGACTCTGTTGATAACCATGGAATTCTCTGTAAGCCGGGAGATTCTTTAATCCACTTCTCGCAACTCTTGATGACCGATGAAACTGAAAGTGCGACGGATGCCTGAGCGTCGTCTGAAATGGCACCGATGCGTGCCATGTTGCGATTACGCCGCGGCGGGAAGGCGGGGATTGGAGTGACGGCGGCGTAGTGACAACCAAAAAATGCAACAATGAAATCCAGTCCCGGGGGATACATCATCAGTGCCCGTTTTCCAGCGTATCCTTTGGAGACGAGCATCGCCGCCACAGCTTTCGCCCGGTGATCCAACTCCGCGAAAGTTAGAGTTTTAATCTCGCCGTCACCGGCAATGAAACGGTAGGCAATCTTCTCAGGCAGCGCAGCAGCCCAGTAGCTAAGCCGATCCAAAAAATTGGTTTCCGGCGGTGAGTAAGGTGCAAATAGTTCTTCAAGTTTCACAGGGATTCAACTCCGAGTTCCATCGTGGATTGCCTGAGGCAGTAGGTAACCTGATAGCTTTCCAGAAGGAGCGTGCTACCCAAGGTTGGGCCTGCTTCAAAGCGGTAGAAATCATATCGCCGTAAGGGACGACTGGTGGTAATTTCTTGCAAACACTTCGCCAGCATTATAGCAGTTTCCCATCTCATGTTCAGGGCTACTTTTTTTCGGAAAATCCTGCTGATTTTCCTTTTTCGATACAGTCTGAAAATTCCTCAG
>JAALLA010000071.1:0-5381 GCA_011087765.1 Pirellulaceae bacterium | reverse complement strand
TTTGAACTGGCAAAGTTTAAGTCAGAATTCTATTCGACTCCGGTCTCAATTCGCGAGCCGTTAGGTGTTGGCCGAGGCGCACCGCCGGGCGAAGGTCGCTATCAAGAAATCTGCGTTGCATCGGAATCTCGTTTACGGCAAGCCGAAATTCGACCGTTCGTTTTGTGCGATTCCAGAGGATATCGATAACGGAGGCAATCTGAGGCTTTAATTTTCCACTCTGAGATTTAATTTCAACACGGTCGCCAATTTCAATCTCTTGGAGAGAAACTTCCAGCCAGAGTGCAGGTTTTCCTCGAAACCGCTGATTACCGTATCGAAACTCTGAAAACCCAAGCTCCCGATCCGAAGCATTTTCGCAGTTACATCGCAAGAAAATACGGTCACTTGGAATTAGGCAGTCCGCCGTTTTTACGTCGTCGGGGTGAACCCAGGACGGAGTTTGTTCGGTCCACCAAAGAAAAACGCCAAACTTTTTCGGCTGCTTGAGATCGCTATGCGCGACGTGAATTTTTGAAGGATATTCTTCCGGGTCATCTGAATCCCAAGAGAATGGGATTAACGAATTCACATTGTCATTCTTAGGCTTCAACCTTGGAACCTCGATTGCGTTTTAATCAATGGATGCTGGCAGCTGGTTTAATAAAGGATTTAGCATCGCCATGAAACAAAAAAAAGCACGGGCGTAAACCCGTGCCTTTACCCTACTCGTTTAACCGAGTTTATGGTCGCAATTTATCTGGAAAAATTATGATTTTCCGATGCGAGCGATTAGATCTGCTGTCCGCGAGCTGTATCCCCACTCGTTATCATACCAGCTGATGACCTTCACCATGTTGGATTCACCCGGCAAGGCTTTCGTCATGTCAGCTGCAAAAATTGAACTGTGAGGGTTATCAATAATATCGGTAGAAACGATTGGGTCCTCGGTGTATTCGAGAACACCTTTCATTGGCCCTTCAGCAGCAGCTTTGATCGCTGCATTGATTTCTTCCGCGGTAGCTGATTTTTCCAAGTTTACAGTCAAGTCGACAACGCTTCCTGTGGGGACAGGAACACGCATGGCCATTCCAGTCAGCTTCCCTTTGAGCTCAGGAATAACGAGAGCAACGGCTTCGGCCGCACCCGTCGATGTAGGGATAATGTTCAATGCAGCGGCGCGTGCCCGGTAGAGATCCTTATGGGGAGCGTCCAGAACATTCTGGTCATTAGTGTAACCGTGAATCGTTGTCATCAATCCTGCGGTGATTCCAAACGTGTCATTGAGAACTTTAGCGATCGGGGCAAGGCAGTTGGTCGTGCAACTTGCATTGGAGATGCATTTCATATCGTCGGTGATTTGGTCGTCGTTTACGCCAAGAACGCACGTCAGATCAGGAGCATCTTTCGCCGGAGCGCTGATGACTACTTTTCGGGCACCGGCAGCGAGGTGGGAATCATAACCGCCACGAGATTCAGTTGCACGGTTGCAAAATACTCCGGTGCTTTCAACGACCACATCGACATTCATGTCGCCCCACGGCAACTTGGCAGGATCCCGCTCTTCAAATACACGAATTTTGTCACCGTTGACGATGAGGTTCTCGTCATCGAAATCGACAGTTCCCGGGAATCGCCCGTGGATGCTATCGTACTTAAGCATGTTTGCCAAAGATTTGTTGTTTGTGAGATCGTTGACTGCGACGACTTCAAATTCGTCGCTTCGACTCATCAAGTTACGGAACGTCAAACGTCCGATACGACCGAAACCATTAATTGCAACTCGAATCGCCACGACATTTCTCCAATATTGGTCAGTAATTCAAAATCAAATTTTTTTGGTGTAGGATTAAGCAGCGACCTGGAACCCAACGGTACGATCATTGCTTGTGCGGTGACGATAACAAATACTCGCAAACTACGGCAAGTGGGCGATATAACCGTAACCGCTGTTAAACCTGCTTTGGACAGCCCAAACCTATGAAAAATGATGGTGGAAAATCGACCAGCGGCCGCTCAAATGGGGCGAATTGGCAGATTCCGCGCGGGGTGACGGCTTCGAATTGGGAATACGCGCAGGCGAACCATATCTCGACAGGATACGATAAATTCCTCTCAGGCGATCCATTAACCACGGTCGACAGGCAGATCCTCAACCGTTACCTCCCTGATCTGAAATTTGAAACTGAGAAAAAATCGAATTCGAACAGGCCAATAATTGCTGATTTCGGATGTGGGAATGGACGAACGCTCATCCCGCTGTTAGATCGCGGTTACCGTGGGGTTGGCATTGATTTATCAATTCCAATGCTGAGCGCTTTTCAAAAAAAAATTGGGATCGAGCCGAATATAGCGGAGTTAAGTTCTGATAGACGTGAAAACGGCTGTTTTTGGATTCAGGCGAACCTGGTCGAATTACAGGGAATCGCTGATGGTGCGTTTGATCATGGTCTCAGTTTATTCAGCACACTGGGCATGATTCGCGGCCATGAGAACAGGCAGTTGTTTTTGAGGCATGCACGGAGAACGATTAAGCCGGGGGGCTGGTTTATTCTTCACGCCCACAATGTTTGGTATCAACTGAGGCACCCCGGTGGTCTTCGGTGGGCTCTGGGAAACAGTCTTAGGGCGATGCGTGGGAAATCTGAATTTGGTGATCGCGAATCAAATTATCGCGGTATTAATAAAATGTTCATTCATAGTTTTAGACGCAGAGAATTAGCCAAGGCGTTGTCACTTGCGGGTTTTCATGAATTTGATTGGTTTGGAGTTAGCCCGCATCAAGAGCAGCCAGTCGACGGTTTACCTTTGGGACATCCTCTGCGATTGGTGGGGTGGGTTGTGGCTTGTCGTTAAATATCTTGCCAGCTTTTTAGGTGCGATTCTCAGTTCGAAATGATCGATTGAATCTCTTAACTTCTGAGAATGGAATTGAGAACTTTCTGGCTACGCGTAGCCGTGTTACAATCGACGCTTGTTTGGTTAATCGACGGAAAGGATGCACTATGTCGCGGCGAGAGCAATTAGAATCGATGCTGGCAGATTCACCTGAAGACACATTTCTTCGGTATGCTCTCGCAATGGAGCTCGAGAGCGAAGGTGAAAACGACCAGAGCCTTTCACTTCATCGGGGACTGATTGAGGATGACCCGCCTTATGTGCCTTCGTTTTTTATGAGCGGGCAACAACTTGCTGATCTTGAGCGGACAGTCGAAGCGGTGGAGATTCTTAAGCAGGGAATCGAGCAAGCGGGCTTGCAGGGTAACGACCACGCAAAGGCGGAGATGATTTCGTTTCTGCAGTCGCTCGAATGACCAACAGTATCTTCGCCAGCGATGTCGTTTTTTCCTGAGCCTAGAGTTGGTGAAGACGCTCAAAGCTTTTGAACAGCTATTCCACAATTCTGGCTAAAGACAAAAGGAAGCCGTACAAATTCCATGATCCTAAAACTTGCCCTCCGCGTAAAATTTTGATGTTAAGAACTGAGGGTTTTGCTGATAAACCATGGCTTGTACGGTAAGAATGAGCTCGCCTTTTTATCCTGAGACTCCATTTTAGTGCTACTTGTCTGGTGGGAAGTGAGTTTGACATTCAATCATTGACACTGGTCGCTTCTTGCTCAACACTTTAACCTTGCCATCTTGCCTATTTGACCGAATTGCAGCTTGGTACGGTGTGAGCGTGCGAGGATCGATGTGCGCCTGCAAAGAGGAGCAACTCTGGTTCGTTTTCAAAGATGAGCAGCTGAATTATTGCATCGCTTAGAATTTTTATTTAGATGATCATGACAGTGGTAAACCCCGAATTTAGCGAGTCATCCCCGGATGAATTGTTGAGCACCGATTCGCCGATTTCGGGTCGCCGAATCGCGTTCGTCGGTAAATTGGGAAGCATGAATCGCCGCGAAGCGCGGGAGTTGGTTCGACGACATCAAGGACTGATGGTGGAGCGAATTGATTCTTCGGTTGACTTGGTAGTTATTGGTGCAGATGTTTTGCCCTTGGGAGATCAGGCCGAGTTGCTCGATGATTGGGTAATTGAGGCGAGTGCAAAAGGTCAGGTCAGTGTTATCAATGAAACGCAGTTCTGGCAGGAATTGGGGATTGTGGAGCCTGAACTAGATATCGGACGTTTTTATACTCCGGCGATGCTCGCAGGATTACTGAACTTGCCGTTGTCGACTATTCGTCGGTGGCACCGTCGGGGGCTGATTACTCCAACGCGACAGGTTAATAAATTAGCTTACTTCGATTTTCAAGAAGTCGCATCAGCGCGGCGAATCGCACGTTTGATCGCCTCGGGCGCAACTGCTCAGGCAATTGAGACGAAGCTTTCCCGTTTAGCCGGACTTTACCCCAATCTTCAACGGCCGTTGTGCCAACTTTCAGTAATTGTCGAAGGACGCCACCTCTTGTTGAGGCAAGGGGGAGGGCTGATTGAACCAGGTGGCCAAATGCGAATTGATTTTGATTCGCTGAGCCCTCATGGTTCAATTGACGATCAAGAGGTTTCGTACCCGATCAAAGAGCCGACTGCTCCCGTTCCTTTGGACGAGTTGGCTACGCCCGATCAGTTTCTCCGGGCTGCGATTGATTTTGAAGATGAAGAAGATGCCGAAGGAGCGATCGAGGTATACCGGGCGATGTCTCTTGCGTTTGGCCCATCCTCGGATTCCTCTTTTCGACTGGCTGAATTGCTTTACCAGCAAGGTGATTTAGCGGGAGCTCGAGAGCGTTATTTTATGACAATCGAGTTAGACGAGTCATTCGTAGAAGCGAGGGCAAGTTTGGGTTGTGTGCTTGTCGAGTTGGGTGACCAAGAAATGGCACTTGCGACTTTTTACGGAGCACTCTCGCATCATGCAGATTATCCAGACGTCCATTTTTACCTAGCGAGGTTACTGGACGAAATGGATCGTGCCCATGAAGCCGAGCCGCACTGGCAGACTTTTCTAGATCTTGCTCCGAAAAGCCCGTGGGCTGAAGAAGCGCGTCAGCGTCTAGACTCCGACGACTAAGGCGTGTGGTTGCTGTCTTGAGCCGCAAAAACGCGAGAGATGGCTTAGCCTTCCTATTCGGGGAAGGTACTTCGAAACCTATGACTTTAACGATTAGCTAACCATTAACCAATGTTACGTTCTTACCGTTCGTTCTGGTTTTCCTTGTTAGCTTTGCAGATTCTTCCGATTGTAATAACAGGCAGCTGTTGTAGTCATACTGCGCAGTTGCTAATCAGCTCAGATAATCTTTTGGGTCGCATCGTTTCATGGCTTTACCAATCAATCATGTTCTCGCAAGGGTCGGTATTGCCAGTTGGTTGTTAATTGGGTCTGCAACGCTTACCTATGGTCAAAAGTCCTACCCAACTACGAGTTATCGCGGCCAAAAGTTGCTTGAGAAGCG
>JAALLA010000070.1:2191-19684 GCA_011087765.1 Pirellulaceae bacterium | reverse complement strand
CGTAGTTGCAGGTGCACCCGAGCAACCTGTCCCATGAAATTGGTTTTGCCAAGCGGGTTGAGTTGTGCTGCTTTCTTCATCGCTTGGATCGAGGCCTCCTGGTTTTTCAGCATTTCGTAATAGAGGCCGATATAGAGGTGAGCGTAGTAACGTTGTAGTCGGTGCTGTTCGCTATCGAGTTGGACGCTGGGGGATGTCCGGTTGGCGATGGCAAGGACTTGCTCTGGAGTCATGCGTCCAGCGTACATTTCGTAAATTTGTGACATTGGCACACGACGATCCTCGGAAATAGGAATCAGTTTGCCACGTCCCTCTTCAACATTGGAGATCCTAGCCGCACAGAGGAGATGCCAAACTGCATTTTCAACATCCTGCGTGTTCACCAATTGGTGCGTTTCAAATTGCTGGACACCGTTCTCGAATTTGTTTGCATAGTAGAGTGCGAGTCCCCGTTGCCACAGCCTCGGCTCAAGAGAAGGCTGCAGTTCGATCAGTTTGTCGTAGGCGTCGACGCAGGCGTCCATTTGACCGGCTGCGAAACTGATGTCCCCGAGCATCATTTGGTAGTTTAAATTGTTTGGTTCTAATTCGCAGAGTTCACTACAATTCTTGAATGCGGCTTTGTATTTCCCCTCGCGGAATGAATTCATTGCTGCCCTCCCAAGCTCTGTCGCTTTCTGAGCTCGAAGTAAGCGATCATCCGAGTCACTTGATTCTTGAGCTGAGATCCGGTTGAGCGAGGCTTTTGAAAAGAGGGAAGGAGTGATCGGATACGGAATCCAAAGGGTTGCGATTGCGATTGAGAAGATTGCGATTTTCTGAAATGGAATCATAGAAGGTTGCATTGGAATCCTCGGAGAGCGCGGTCAAATTCAGCGTTATTGTTACCCGTAGGATAACGAATGGAAACCGAAGTGTTGGTTGCGGTTAGAGAAAAGGTATACTGTCGGCATATTTGTGGACGTTTTCTTTTCTTTCGGCATAAAATAGTCACCAATAAACCGTAACTTAACCAATTGCGAGCGAGTTTTTAATCTATGGCGAATATGAAAATTTCACTCGTACAGCAGGCTGCTGGAGATGATAAGGCATTGAATCTCGAACGCGGCCTTGCCGCCGCCCGCGAAGCCGCAGCGAGTGGGGCTCAGGTGATTTGTTTTGCGGAGCTTGCATTCGAACCTTTTTATCCACAACATCCAGCGAAGCCGGGTTTTGAGAGCTTGGCGGAACCGATTCCAGGGCCTGTGACTCACCGCTTCAGTGAGCTGGCGGCGGAATTGGGAGTTGTGATCGTGTTGAATTTATTTGAGCGAGCGGGTGATAAAACCTATGACAGTTCACCTGTGATTGATGCTGACGGTCAGCTTTTAGGAGTCACCCGTATGATTCACATCACTGAATACGATTGTTTCCATGAACAAGGCTACTACCAGCCAGGTAACCTTGGGGCACCGGTTTATGAAACGCGATTCGGCCGAATCGGCGTGGCAATTTGTTATGACCGCCATTATCCAGAATACATGCGGGCCTTGGCTATTGGCGGCGCAGAGGTGGTCGTGGTGCCACAGGCTGGGGCGCTGGGAGAATGGCCCGGCGGGCTGTACGAGGCCGAGCTTCAAGTGGCTGCTTTTCAAAATGGCTATTTCACTGCACTTTGTAATCGAGTGGGCCAAGAGGCAAGGTTGAATTTCGGAGGAGAGTCATTCATTTGCGATCCTGAGGGAAAGGTGATCGCCAGAGCAGGGCAGGGGACTGAAGAAATATTGACCTCTGAACTTGATTTGTCCGATGTAACGAAATCAAATGCGCGAACTTTGTTTTTGCGTGATCGACGGCCTGATTTGTATTCAGAATGGATCTGAGCGATGTGATGGATTTGGCCCAGCGACTGGGGTTGGTTCGAACGGGGTGGCGTGAAATTAGTCTTCAATCGCTGTTTTGTTTAGTCCATAGAATTTGGCGATTCGTTGCCGAGTTGAACCAGTTGGCGAGAGTGAGGATTCTGAGGCATGCTCGAGGGGCATTGACTGCACTGGGTTCCACAGCCTGTCGACGGCGTTGCGAAAACAGTTTTCCAGCCGCGATAGCACAACGCACCTGCGGCTCCCGTAACGATCATTAATGCGATTGCTGTTTGCCAGTCGATCATGGTGACTTCCTAAAACAGCTGATTAGAAATTTGGAACGTCAGAAGAGCGGCAACGTAAGCTAAGATCGTCATGTACGTGAACGTAAATATTGGCCAACGGTAGGAATTGGTTTCGCGACGGATGACGGCTAAGGTCGAAACGCATTGGGCACACAACGCAAAGAACACCATGATGGAGAGCGCGACAGGAAGCGTGAACAGAGGCCGGTCGGTTCCTTCCCAGGTTGCCGAGGCGAGGGATGATTTCAGTGAATCAGATTCTTCGTCGGTGTCGGCGCCTAAGCCAAAGATGACTCCCATGGTTGACACAATTACTTCTCTTGCCGGAAAAGAAGCGATAGCAGCACTTCCGATCCGCCAGTCCCAACCCAGCGGTGTTACCAAGGGTTCAATCAGTTTTCCAGTGCGTCCCAGATAGCTGTGTTCCAATTGGTAGGCGTCAAGTCGGTTTTGGGCGAGTGAGATCTCTTCTTCCAGGTTGGCAACGTCGATGGAACTTTCAGGAGCGTCAAGGCTGTCCAGTGTTGTTTGATGGGCGGCAATGGTCGCAAGATCGTTCTTCAAAGGAGCCGGTAAAGTTGTCTCGTTGTTTTGAGGGAAATAGGCCGCGGCCCAAACTAGAATTGTAACTACGACAATCATCGTGCCGGCATCCCGGACAAAAGCCCAACCCCCATCAAACATGCGTTGCCAAACATTTCTGAGACTCGGCAGTTTATAAGTCGGAAGCTCGAGAACAAAAGACGACGTGCCAGTCTTTAGAATTGTTTTTCTGAGTACCCACGCGATGACCACGGCTGTGATAATGCCTACCATGTACATTCCAAACATGGTCAGTCCCTGAAGACCAATAAGCCCCCCCAGATAGCTTTTGCTTGGAACAAAGGCGGCAATTAGCAGAACGTAGACTGGCAGTCTCGCGCTGCAACTCATCAGTGGGGCGATGAGCATTGTGATCAAGCGTTCGCGACGGTCCTTAATGACTCGCGTTGCCATAATACCCGGAATCGCGCAAGCAAATGAAGAAAGCAAGGGGAATAACGTGATGCCGCTGAGGCCAATGCGCGAAAGGTATTTGTCCAAAAGGAATGCGGCTCGGGATAAATAACCGGTGTCCTCAAGAACGGCGAGGATGAAAAATAACAGTAAAATCTGTGGAAGAAAAATGAGAACGCTGCCGACACCGTTGATCAATCCGTCGATCAGGAGCGAGTTAAGTGTGCCTTCGGGAACGACACTGTTAACGGCGGTTGCGAGCACGCCATTGAAGCCGTCGATGAGGTTTGAGGCAGGTTCCGCAGCCCAGAAGACCAATTGAAACAGGATGACCATTGTCAAGCCTGCGAAAAGGAGTCCCCAAAACGGATGGGTCAGCCATGCATCGAGGCGATCGGTTAACGTGGTTTGGTGGATTTGGGTCGGGCGTTTTACAAATGAATCGAGGTGTTTTGTGATCCAGTTGTAACGGGCATGCGATTCACTTTCTGCAATCGAATGGCCTTCTGATTGCATTTGTGCTTGTTCGGTTTTCAGAGTCGCCAGAACTTTACCGTCGACTTGAGATTTCAACTGATCCGTCATGAAACCGTCGGTGTCAAATAACATTCGCGTGACCGCAAATCGCTTGAGTTGACAATCATCCGGACAAGCGGCTTTCAGCCTTTTGATCCGTTGCTTTAGTTCATCACTGAAGGGGTCATGTTCGATGTCCGGTGACTTCGAAATAGCATTGGCCATTGCAGACTTAAGTGCGTCAATTCCAACTCGACGCTTCGCTTGAATTCCCACGACGGGAACTCCCAATAGCTTTTGGAGCGACTGAAGTTCTATTTCGATTCCGTTTCGAGTCGCGATATCTGTCATGTTGACCGCGATAATCATCGGTTGATGAAGATCGAGGATTTGACTCACCAGAAATAAGTTGCGCTCAAGATTATTCGCGTCCACGACACAAAGAATCAGGTCAGGTTTTTGTTCGGCGGGTTCTTCACCCAGGAGCACGTTAACCGTCAGCATTTCATCAGGCGATCTGGGTGCCAAACTGTATGTGCCCGGCAAGTCGGTTAGCTCAAAGTAGGTAGCGCCAATTTTGACCAAACCCGTCCGTTTTTCGACGGTGACACCGGGGTAATTTCCTGTCTGCTGTCTAATTCCCGTGAGCGCATTAAAAAGAGTGGATTTCCCTGTATTGGGATTGCCCAGAACAGCAACGCGTGCGGACGTTAGATTGGCGGAATCGTCTTGATTCATGTTGTTGGGCATCGTTATTTAGGCAACAACAAGTGAATCGATCTCATTGGATCGGAGTGACTAGAATCTCGAGTTGACTGCAAGTGCGGACACAAAGTCGGCTGCCATTGAGAAGTTGAACAATCGAAGTGATTCCGCCTCGACTGACGGAAACTTTCATCCCAGTCCGGAGTCCCATCTCGGCCAATCTGGCGACTTCGTGATTGCTTCCCGTTACACTTGAAACTTCTGCTATTTCTCCAGCACCAAGAGACTGCAGGGGAACAGCCTGCGTTTTGCTAAGGTCTACTTCGGTAGCAATCGACATTTCGAAATCCAGTGATAATGAGAATCAGTCTCAATAGTATATGCGATGTACCGCAAGAGACAACACTATTTTCACAAAATACCTAGGGAGGATTCCGGGTAAAATCGAGGATTGGGCAGGAATTAATGCCTAGGCAGGGTCGCAATCCGCGATTTTCTGGAGGGCGTCAATTCGGGGGGGGCGAATTTTAACGTTGGGCTGGCAGAGGGCGTTGAAATCAGGTCCGTTTGCCAGCGATTTTATTTAAACGATGGTTTGTCGAGCCACGTTAATTCCACGGCAGGGTTAGGTTCCCTCTTCGACGCGTTGGATGTATTGTCGCAACCGCTCATTCTCATCGGTCATTCCCTTGAGCGCGAGCATGTTCTCAACTCGTTTTACGAGCTCAATTCGGTTGACGGGTTTGGTAAGAAAATCGTTAGTCCCGGCATCAACCGCTCGTTCGATATCTCCCAGTTCGTTGAGAGCGGTCACCATCAAGATCATGATTTTTTTGAGTTGGTCATCAGATTTAATCCGCTCGCAGACCTCAAAGCCGCTCAATTTGGGCATCATCACATCGAGTAGGATTAGGTCTGGTGCGAAAGCAACCGCTTTTTCCATGGTTTCCTGGCCATCTTCCGCAGTGGCCGTGACGCAGTCCAAGCCGGTGAGGTAAGCCTCGAGAAGCTCGCGATTGGCTTCGTTATCGTCGGCAATCAAAATACGATGTGGTTGTGTTGAGGAATCCATTAAATTTCAAAGGAGCTAAGTAACATGGGTTCGAAGGAGAACGGCAACGTGTCATTGCCTCGGCGCGACAGATTGGGCCGCTCGCACTGGCAATGACCATTCTATTATAGACGGCGCGTTGAATGCTGGAAACGTGAGGTTAGGCAACAGTTTGCATGTTTCGTGGCGTTAGTTTGCTTCATTCTCATTAAAATTCGCCAATAGTTGCTTACCACGCCATATCGTATAGGCCATGGTGGAATCGATCGGGGCTTCGGCGTTTCCTACGGAAAACCAAATTGTCTGATTGGCTTCGACAATGGCAGTCCCTTTTTGTCCATTCTTCGTGGCATCGGCTATCAACAGGAGTTCTCCAAAAAAGCTCGCTGCCGTCAGCGGTTGGTGCTCGTCGTAGGCTTCCGCTTCTAAATTACTGATCAGTCGGCGATATTCGTTGGAGAAGGTCTGTTGGGCTCGGTGAAGTGAAATTTGATAAATTTCGTGGTGGATGGTCTGCCAGCCTGCAAACGCGGCATAGATTTCATCCACTTCGAGATGTTTCAGGTCGGCGGCAAACGCGTGGGTTAGTGGGCCACTGATACCGATGTTGCGGTGCATTTGGTCGTCCGAGCCATAGTGATATTCAAACAAGTAGCAGTGAACGGGATGTTCGTAGCTGGGCCAGTAAAATTCGCGACTTTCCAGGAACTTCAGACCGCTGGGAGCCAAGCCCATTTGAGCGGGCTCGGCGAGCCAGATGGCGAGGTGACTTTCGGCCATCGCAATTTCGCCCTGAAATTCAAGAGAGATTTCATCTTTAATCCCCAGTTCTTCAGCATAGGCAAGGACGCGTAGTCGCGCGACGGGCTGCTCCGCCAATTGGATTAAAACTTTTTTACCCGACTCGTCATTCAAACGGGCCAATGCTGCTGCGGCTTCCGTCTGAACTCGACGATGTCGCAATTCGAGTGTTTGATTCAATTTTCCGATTGCCGGCTCGTGTTCCAGTTGCGCAAACGTATCGCATAACGCCACGATCAATGCGACAGAGTCGGAGACGAGTTGGTTGATTTCAGAAACTCCGAGTCCTTCCGGAAACTTGCCATCTTCAATTTTCCCCAGTTGTCCAGCTAACAGGCCGAGGAGGTCAGTTAATTCGTTGATGCGTTCAATGGCAGGGTGATCTTCTACTTTTTGATGGCGGTAATAGTAATTAAAAAGATCAAAAATTGCGGGCGCAATTTGCGAGTGGCTCGTGCCATGGTTGAGTAGTTGGGAGAGCATCCAGGGACTTGGTTCGAAATCCGTCTGCATTAACGGCGCGAAGGCAAGCACGATACCGACGCGGTGTTCCGGCGGATCATCACAAATCAGATCGGTCCAAATCTGCAGGGCTTCTTCGGAGCCTTCGACTGCCATCCAGCGAAGTAAGTGATTTCTTAGGTCACTTTCATTGGGTGCCAGACGATAGAGAGATTGTACGCTCTGGAAGCGAGAGGGAGTCCATGACTCATCAGAATCGCTTTCGGCGTTCAGTTTGGTTTCTCGTTGGATGAGCTGGTGAATGACTGGTTGGATTAGCTGGTCAACTTTAAGGGCTCCCTCGGAGGGTACCTCGGGCGCTGCCTGCAAGTCGTCTCCAAATTCAAGCAACCTTTCCAACAGGAGGTCGACATCTTCGCTCGATAACCCGGGGATGCCTTGGGAAAGTGATGCGATCCGGGAAAGCTGGCTCGGGTCGGAGAGCGCAAGGTGCATGGATTCGGTGATTTCATTGATCATCATGGATTACTTTCATCAGGGAAAAACCCTGTTTTTCGGTTCCTATTGGCTGTGAGGGATTGCCTGGCGACTGGAATTCGGCATTTGGCGGATCTTTTTCTTCTCTAGCGTTGTTTTCCGTCTAGAAACACAATTCTCACGTTGACCGTTTAAGCTTGTCGGGATAGCCTATTTAACTCATTAGAGCAACCAAAACACGCTGTTTGGATTTAATTTCTCTCTCCCAAATCAACTTCAACACCGATCGCCCTGATCGTCGTGCCGGTTGATTTTAAACCAAGGTCGAGTTGTCTTATTACTGTGTCTAAACAAGTCGTCAAACGCAAACAAATTCTCTCATTCCAGCACATGGGCTTGTCAAAGAAAATGCTGGAAACGTTGGAGCGAATTGGATACGAAAAACCCTCTCCAGTGCAAGCGGGCGTAGTGCCATTGGCAATGCAGGAGTTCGATGTTATCGGACAGGCGCGAACTGGAACTGGGAAAACGGCTGCCTTCGCGATCCCAATTCTGGAACAGCTCGATTTGAGCGTCAAAAAAGCAAAGCCGCAAGCCTTGATTCTTACGCCGACGCGAGAGTTGGCTGTTCAGGTTGAAAATGAATTCAAGCGACTTTCTGATCAGGAGCGGGTTAGCTGTGTCTGTCTTTACGGTGGTCGTCCGATCCGTGGACAAATCAACCAATTGGAGCGAGGAGCTCATGTCGTCGTTGGAACTCCTGGGCGTGTGATTGACCACCTCAATCGCGGGACCTTGAACATTGACCAGCTTTGGTTCGTGGTACTGGATGAGGCAGATCGGATGCTGGACATCGGATTTCGTCCGGATATTGAGCGAATTCTAAAACGTTGTCCAACTGAGCGACAGACGTTGCTGCTGAGTGCGACCTTGCCTGAGCCTATTCGGCGATTGGCTAAACGTTATATGTACCGGCCCAAGGTGATTAATTTCTCGAAGGATAGTGTCGCGGCAAAAACGATTGAGCAATTTTTCATGACGGTACCGGGTACCATGAAGTACGACGTACTGGTCAAGCTTTTGCAGCGGGAAGAACCTGAGCAGGCAATTATTTTTTGCCGTACAAAACTTGGGACGGAAAGGCTCTATCGAAAATTATTCAAGGCTAACTTATTCGAAGGTGTTGGGACGCTGCATGGCGACATGACCCAGTCAGCACGCGATCGAATGATGAGAAACTTTCGAAGCGGGGGTGTGAAGTTTCTGGTCGCGACCGATGTGGTGGGGCGAGGGATAGACATCACTAACGTGTCTCACATCATTAATTACGATATTCCAGAATTGAGCGAGGATTACGTCCATCGCGTTGGGCGAACGGGGCGGATGGGGAAGCAGGGAGTTGCTTTTTCTTTTGTCACACCCGAGCAAGGTTCTGAATTATCAAAAATTGAACAGACCATCAATAATCAATTGCTGCCAGACCCACTGCAGGAAGAGATTGATAAAATCCGAGAAAAGACGGAGCCTAAATTGCCGCCGGCAAAACCCAAGAAACGGTATCGCCGGGCACTTTAGCCAATGCAGGTTGTGGAATCGCCGGGTATGCTGTGTCGTGCAAGCGAATCTACGAAGGACTTAGTTACGGTGTGCGTTTGCGATGCCAGATTCCTTTAGCCATGATCCCTCCGCCGCTGAATCATTCGCTGGTATTCCGGCTAATGAATTGTCGCCGAGGATAGAGGTAAATTTAACGCAGATCCGAAACAGGGTTTCGGCGCGTGCCTTTCATTACTTAGGTGTTTGCCTCGGTGAATCCTGGGTTAATTTAAGTGATCCAGATCGGGCCATTAATAATCTTGAGCGGCTGGTTTTGAATTCAGCACCGGCGGTGGAGTCATTGCTCTTAGACCACCGCGATGCGCTGCGTGACTTGTTAGTTCTGTTTGCAACCAGTCAGTCTTTGAGTGACACGGTCATCCGTTATGCTTCCGACAACCTCACAGTTTCGCCTGCCGGTAAACCTGCTGAAAGATGCAAGGTTGAGTGGCTTGAAGTCGAATGGTTGAGTATCTGGCAGCGTCGGGGTGAGTTGCTTTCGTCGAAACAGCTCAGTCATTTGCTTTGGCCCGAGCTTGAATCCGTTGATTCTACGGGACAGGCAATGGAGATGCTGAGGCGGTTTAAGCGCAGCCAGACATTGCGAATCGGCGTCGGGGATCTTATTGCCGAGAGGCGATTAGATCAGGTGGCCTCACAAATCTCTCATCTTGCCTCAACTATTGTCGATTGCGCGTATCGCTGGTTGCGGAAGCGGTTCGTTGCAAAGTGGGGACGTCCGGTTGGATCCAGCGGTCGCGATTGTCGATATTGTGTTCTAGCGATGGGGAAGCTGGGTGGTTTCGAATTGAATTATTCGAGCGATATTGATTTGGTGTTTATTTTCGATGAGGCCGGCCTCGTGGCTCCGGCAGATTCTCATCAAGGCCGTCTATTGCCAAAGTTAACGCATCAGGAATTTTTCGCTCGCCTGTCTCAGCAGCTAGTGAAACTGGTTGGTGAATCGACTCAAGATGGTGCTTGCTATCGAGTCGATCTCCGTCTTCGCCCTAACGGAGGGAGTGGAAAGATATGTCGTTCTTACGATTCGATGATGCAGTATTACGATCTGCAGGGGCGAACCTGGGAGCGTCAGGCGTTGATTAAATGCCGGCCAATTGCCGGTGACTGCGAACTTGGCGAGCGATTGCTCGAGCAACTCAACCCGTGGATCTATCGCCGCAATCTCAGTCGAGCGGACATTGGTGGGATCAAAGCGCTCAAGCGAAGAATCGAACGTCGGGCACGTGACGCGGGTGAAGATGAAACCAATATCAAAACAGGGCACGGCGGAATTCGGGATATCGAATTTGTCATTCAGTTTTTGCAGCTGCTCAATGGCGGCGATCTGCCCGAGATTCGAACCCCCAATACGCTCGAAGCGGTCCGGCGTTTAGAGCAGACGAAGTGTTTGTCGCCGGCGGAGTCCACCGTTTTGGCCCAAAACTATCGTTGGCTGAGAGGATTGGAGCACCGCTTACAAATGATGTTCGATCTGCAGACCCATTCGCTGCCGACCGCGTCCGTTGAGCTAGTGAAGATTGCCAAAACGATGGGGCTTAGCGAAGGGGCGCCTGCGTCTCTGGTGATACAGTTTCAGAGCACACTCAAGGAAGTAACTGAAAGTAATCGGAAAATATTAGACCACTTACTTCACGGTTCTTTTGGGATGGCATTTGGTTCGATGCGGGACACCGGGGGGGCAGAATATCGACTCGATCGGGAAGATGTTCCCCTCGAAGTTGATTTGATTCTGGATCCGGATCCAGAATTATCGATGATCCAGAGGGCGCTCGAGCCCTATGGGTTTGAAAACATGAAGTCCTCTTATCAACGATTGATAGAGCTTTCGCAAGAACCAACGGCTTTTCTAGCGAATCGACGCTGTAAGCATTTTTTGGCTTCTGTCGCCCCAGCTTTGCTGGCGGAATTGTCCAAAACACCTGATCCCGACCGATCTTTAGTGACCCTTGCGACGGTCAGCGAGTGTCTCGGGGCAAAGGGGGTATTGTGGGAATTGTTTCGATTCAATCCGCCTACGCTCTCACTTTATGTTCGACTTTGTGCATCCGGCGATTACCTAGTTGGAATATTAAAAACGAATCCAGGCATGATTGACGAGTTGCTCGACGCGTTGCAGCTTGATGAATTGCCCACTCGGGACAGGCTTGAAGCAAACATGATTGAACTGGCGTCGGGGGCGACCGATATCGTGCCGATACTGCACGGTTTCAAAAATACCCAGCACATGCGGGTTGGTATTCGAGACATTTTAAATCGCGATGAAGTTCGTCAAACTCAAAAGTCGCTTGCGGACGTAGCGGAAATTTGCCTGAAAGCGGTGGCGGATTTTCAATATCGGCGATTGCTCAGGAAATACGCTGCCCGGGACGAAAAACAGTTTCCAGCGATTAGCGATTGCCCACTCGTGATCCTCGCACTGGGAAAACTTGGCGGGGGTGAGCCCAATTACCATAGTGATCTGGATGTAATTTTTCTTTATGATTCTGTGGCGATTGAACCACCATCAATTGGGGAGCGATGCTTCACAGATTTCCTGCAAGAAGGAATCACGGAGCAATTTTTCTTTAGTGAACTTGCCGCCGCTATCACGCAGACGATTACTCACCATTCCCAATCTGGTCGGTTATACGAAATTGACAGCCGGTTGAGGCCAACTGGTAAAAGTGGCGCGTTGGCAGTTTCCACGAATGAATTCTTACGTTATTTTTCTTCGGGAAAAGGTCAGCTTTGGGAACGTCAGGCGCTTTGTAAGGCGCGGCCTGTTTTTGGGTCGGACGCTAATTGCGAGCGTGTAGAGGAAATGGTTCAACGGATTATTTTGGATCAAACCTGGTTACCAGAGATGGCTGATGAAATTCAATCGATGCGTCTGGCAATGCAAAAAGACTGCAGCGCTCGTAATCTGAAACGTGGCAGAGGGGGAACGGTAGATGTCGAGTTTGCGATTCAAATGCTTCAGTTGAAACACGCAAGAACCAATCCAGAAATCCTTGTTCCAGGAACACTCAAGGCAATCGAGCAATTGGAGTTGGCAGGATTTCTTTCTTCTGAATTAGCAGAACGTTTACGAACGGGTTACCGATTGCTGAGAACTGTCGAGGCACGGTTGCGATTAATGAATACCGCTGCCCGTCATGATTTTCCTGAAAATAAAAAACAGATGGATAAACTGGCTTTTCTATTGCAGTATCAAAGCGCCGCGCAGCTTGAAATCGTCGTTAATGAGCAGCGACACAAAATACGTGAAGCGTTCGATTATATTTTTTCAGACAAAGCGTAATCATAAAATACGCCGGCCGAGCGCCGGCGTATTCGGATTGCGTTTTAGCTTCGCTTACTCGCCCGAAGGATAGAGGTTGGTGGAAAGGTAGCGTTCACCAAGGTCCGGAAGCATGACTACGATCATTTTGCCTTCGTTCTCGGGACGTTTAGCTATTTTAATGGCAGCCGAAGCGGCTGCTCCGCAGCTGATGCCGCAGAAGAGGCCTTCTTGGGTTGCCATGGCTCTCGCCATTGCAATTGACTCGTCATCGGTGACGGTCATGACCTCGTCGATGATGTCGACGTTGAGCACTCCTGGAATAAAGCCAGCTCCAATGCCCTGGATTTTATGTTTTCCGGGGAGCAGATCTTCCCCCGATTTGCGTTGTGTGATTACAGGACTCGTTGCCGGCTCAACTGCAATCGAAACCAGTTCGGGCTTTTTTGCTTTTAAGGCTTCGCTGCAACCGGTGATGGTTCCGCCGGTTCCTACTCCAGCCACCAGGATATCGATTTGTCCTTCCGTATCTCGCCAGATTTCTTCCGCGGTCGTACGGCGATGCACCTCAGGGTTGGCCGGGTTGTTAAACTGCTGAGGCATGAAATAGTTTCCACCCGAATTTGCAATTTCCGTTGCTTTGCGGATAGCGCCAGGCATTCCCTCGGCACCGGGGGTGAGGATCACCTCGGCTCCGAGTGCAATGACAAGTCGGCGTCGTTCGATGGACATGGAATCCGGCATCGTGACCTGCATTTTATAGCCACGTGCAGCACAGACGTAGGCTAAAGCAATCCCCGTGTTTCCACTGGTCGGCTCAATGATCGTGGTTTCTGAATTGATGAGACCGTCACGTTCGGCAGCGTCGATCATCGCCCGCCCAATTCGATCTTTGACGCTCCACAAAGGATTCATGTTTTCGACTTTGGCAATCACACTTGCAACGCAGCCTTCGGTGACTCGCCGCATCCGAACCAAAGGCGTGTTGCCGATGCAATGAGTAATCTCTTCAAGGATTCCTCGTGAAGGAGACGTAGACATGGTTTGTTTTCCTGAAAAGCGGTGTGAGTTTTTTAGCGGAGCCGGTTTGAACTCAGCGGCGTCCAAGGATGGTAAGAACTATCGTCATTTACCACCCCGTTCGTAAGCTCGAGTCTATTTGTTTGGCCATCAAGCGGAGTATAGCAAAGCTGCGAAATATGGGTCAACTTTAGTTGCGTTCAGAAGTCGGTTTGTCAATGCTGTCATCGCGATTCGACTGACGGGCACAAAAATAAACGTCGATATATAGGTGTTGAGCGAGCTTCGAGCGACCGTTAGAGATCGAAATTTACTTTTGGGACCCCATGGAAACCACACTTCACCGACAGTTGAAAGACGAGTTCTGTGATCCGGGTGCGCATCTCGAAGTTAAATTGGGCAATTATCGAATTGACGTGGTTTGTGGGCATCGGCTGATTGAAATCCAACGGAGCGGCCTCGCTTCGATTCGCGACAAAATACAGCGACTGTTGGAGGAAGGTTATACCGTCGATGTTGTGAAACCGTTGGTAATGCGAAAACGACTGATCAAGCTAAGTAAAAAGGGGGGACAGGAGGTCGATCGACGTTGGAGTCCAACGAAAGGGTCGATTCTTGATTTGTTTGACGAACTGATTTACTTCACGCGAGTTTTTCCACATCCGAATCTCACGCTGATTACCCCAATGATTCAAATCGAAGAAATTCGATATCCTGGCCATGGTCGCCGGAGAAGAAAGCGAACCAACGATTTTATTGTTCACGATCGTCAAATCCTTGAATTAGAGGATGCGTGTTTTTTTCGAACTCTCGAAGATTTACATCAGTTGTTACCGAGCGATTTGCCCGCGCCCTTCACGACAAAACAGCTGGCGGCAAAACTCGAAATTCCGCGAGATCAAGCTCAAAAAATTGCCTATGTGTTGCGAAAGACTGGGGCAGCGATTGAGGTTGGTAAAGAAGTCAATGCGCTGCTTTGCCGACTTGCTACCCCGGATGAATCTCAGCAATTAATGAAGCAGCGAATACCAACCAAAGAACCGTCCTATGAATTTTTAGAAGCGTTGGAACAGCGGACCAAGAAATGATGCTTCTTTTGCATTGCTGATGCGGATTGTACTCAAGAGTGCGATTGAGGCCCTGAAGTTGCGCCGGCGATTGAAATGTTGGTTCAATCAAAAAAGCGACCGAAAAATCGGTCGCTTTTCTGATTTATTTAAACTCTCGGCGAGACTGATTTCAGACTTCCGCTTTCGTGCGTGATTCTCGAAGTCCACGGCTGAGGATATCGCGAAGCAATGGTGAGTAGTCTTCGAACTTAGACTCGTCAGGTGAGCCATTGGAATACTGATAAATAGCATCCCGTGGTTTCACGCCAAGAGAGATCAATGTCGAGCTGACCGTACCGTAGTCTTTTTCTTTTACGACCATGCTTGGGCGACCAGGTGCGGTTGGGGTTCTCGCGAGTACCTTGCTGGCAACCGCTAAAAACTTAACCGGTGAATCAAGCGTTTGGAGCGTTAATAGACGCTGAGCCATTGCGGCCCGCTCGTCTTGCGGATCGTTCATGTCGCGATCTCCGATAATACACAGTCCCTGTTGTAGTTCTGTGACATCGGTTTCGTTTCTCGAATGGATCATCCAACCCGAATCGGGGTCGGCCACACAAAAATTGGCTCCGCCGTATTGGCCTGAGTGGAGTTCCTCAAGTGCAAAATCCACAGCAGCTTGGGCAGAGTTGCATTTCAGCATCTCTCGCGTCAAAGCGCCGCGGGATCGCGGGTTCATAGGCGTATCGTACTTTTTACGCCTAACTACCCCCACGAACATTCCGTCCTGGTTCATACCGAGGTAAGTTCCGCCGGTTTGCTGGTCTATACTCGCCAAAATACGAGGTTTACCAGATTGAATCGAAGGTGCAGGACAAATTCGGTCGAGAGGTTCTTCCCGGTTATAAGCAACCAAAATTGGGGCTTCCGGAACCAAATGATATACGATTGCCAGTAGGCTCATACGTTTTTTCGCTTTTTCAAAGATCAGGATTAATGAAATCGTTTTCCGTTACGGCGAGCCACTAATCTATCGAATTGTCATAGTTTTGATACCCCCAAAAGGGGGGTTATTGTTGCTCCTTTTCTAGTTAACCTCTGGAATGTGAACTTATTTGGATAATGCCTAAGTCATTGTCATAATAGAAGATAGAGATTTAATGATGTGTTTGCGGACTGTTCTGGTTTTACAGAGCGTGTTGAAAATCGGTTCAAAACGGCCATTGGACACCCGCAGGAATGGTATCGGAGGAATTTCCAGAATGTGGTATCCCTATGGGACGCCGATGCAGCCTTCACCTGAAGGTTGTGGTTGGATTGAATTCCATCGGTCTCAAAATCAAGAATCCTTTGGGCGAGAGCCGCTAAGCTCCAAATCCTATGCCGTATCTAGACGAACAGTCACAGAGGCTGAGTATTCGCCCATCCCGTGGTCAAGCAGAGATTGAGAGAAAAGTCTTTGTTGGGCGGGTCTCGGTTGCCAAGAAAAAGGCGCCTTTGGTTGCGAAATTATCGGGTATTAAGGTGGTTGGCGCCGGAGTGAGTCCAGGGTCCAAGTGGGTACCCAACGAAGCGCTGAATGCATTGGGTTGCGACGCCGATTGGATTTACCAGCGAACTGGAATTCAGGGGCGTTACCACGTTGCCGATGGAGAGTCGACCAGCGATATGGCGATTCGAGCAGCAGAGCAGTGTCTGGAGAGGTCCGGTGTTGCTGCAAGCGAGGTTGATTTAATTATCGTGGCCACGGTAACACCTGATTACCCAACTCCTTCGACGGCATGTATTGTCCAGGCGCACCTCGGTTGCACCGCTGCGGCTTACGATTTAAATGCTGCGTGTTCTGGTTTCATGTATGGTTTAGTTACAGCAAGTCAGGCGGTGAAAACGGGATGCAGTCGCAATGCTTTGGTGATTGGTGCTGAGACGCTGACCATGTTGATGAACCCGGAGGATAAAAAGACCTACCCATTATTTGGAGATGGTGCGGGGGCTGTTTTAATTTCCGCGGATGATACAGCAGACGAGGCAACCGCATCGGGGATTTTGGCCTATCGCTTGGCATCGGAAGGGGGATTGGGAAATGCTCTCAAGGCTCCCGGCGGTGGTTCGAAGAATCCATTGAGTCAGGAAGTGCTCGATCGGAAAGAGCAATATTTGGTGATGGATGGGCGGACAGTTTTCAAGTGGGCCGTTCGGTTGATTCCTGAGATTGTTAATGAAATGCTTGAGAAAGCAGACCTCGCCTTGTCCGACGTTGACCTTTTTATTCCACATCAGGCGAATGTCAGAATTATTGATGCGGCGGTTGACGAATTAGGAATTGAAAAAGAGAAGGTTTTCGTCAATTTGGATCGTTACGGAAACACCTCGGCAGCGAGCATTCCCATTGCAATCGCCGAGGCGTTAGAGGAAGGCCGAATCAAACCTGGAGATAATGTATTGATGGTCGGGTTCGGTGCTGGATTGACCTGGGGCGCTTGTCTGTTTCGCTGGTAGTCGGCGGTAGCCTCTGAAGATTCAGGCCCGAAATTTCTGTTGAGGCACATGCTGGAAAGACCGACCCAAAAGGTCTTTGCCATGCTGAATCGCGGGTGAACCTGCAGGCCGATCAATCGAGGGGAAATTCGTCGTTGGCGGCTTTATCACCGTAGAGTGGCAAGTACCGGTAGTAGACCTCGAGTGTCATGCAGGCGAGTGAGGTGGAATAAAGACGCCCTCCTCGTTCAGCGGCGTGCCCATTGTCGAAATGCCAACTTCCTGCCATGTTCCCTTCGGTTTCTTGGGATTTCACAAGGAAATCACGCATTTTCGAGTTCCAATTCTTCCATTTTTTTCCACCAATGTGCTTCATTGCTTGCGTGGCATAATAGTTGTAATACATGTCTGCGGAAGTTTTTGATGCCATGCTCGGCCCGCGTTCGGCAAGGGCTTCAATTCCGCGGCCGAGTCCGGGGACTTCTTTGTCCCACCCCATGTACATTCGGCACAAGAGGCCAACCGCCGTGCAGGCATTGGCTGGCGTTCCGACAGGCGGTCCGGCATAGCCGTAGAACGCACCGCCACTAGACGAAACACTATCCAAGAATTTCTCTACTAATTTGTACGTTCTGGGTTGGATTGCCAAGCCAGAGATTTTTCCACTTTTCAGGGCCATCAACTGCCAGCCTACTGCGGACGTATCTCCGGGCTGCCGTGGCTGATATCTCCAGCCGCCACCCACGGGGTCCTGAGCCTGTTCGATATACCACAGAGAACCTTGAGCGTAGTTCACCAACTCCGGATCTTTGGTCATTGCGTAGGCTTCACAAAGCGCGATCGACACCAAGCCGTGCGAATACATACTTCCGCCGGGTTCCAGGTAAGACAGGCCTCGCTGAGCTCGCTT
>JAALLA010000070.1:0-2091 GCA_011087765.1 Pirellulaceae bacterium | reverse complement strand
GTCTCCTCTTCTGAGAACTCTTGCTCGACCGCTTCTTCGACATTGAAGTCCAGTGTATCGAAGTTCATTTCGAAGGAGTCGAGAGCTTCCGCTGCTTGCTCTCCGGCTTGAAGTGAGACAACCTTACTCTCTTTGGTGGGCATGACCAGAATTGCGAGAACAACGATAATTGCGATGTGGCACATAAAGCTTACGAGCCAGCTTGGCATCACGTTAAATAATAAAAACCGACTTCCGCCCTCGTTATCATCGAAGCCCTCTTCTGAATTCTCTGAATTCTCTGAATTCTCCGGTTGGGGGTCATTCGTTGGGCGGGGTGGTTGTTGGTTCATATTCGCCTCTGACAGCTCTAATCAAATTCGATGCCGAATGGCATCCGGAACAGTATACCGTATTTTCAGCCCTTTTCTCTATTATCGCCCGTCTGATAGAAATTAAATTCTACCTGCGCCTCAACACGTTTAATCCTAACAATTGGTACTTACCGATGCCTTGATTCTGATGTCTATTATTCCCTCGCGTTTTTATTTTTCCATGCCTTGGTTTGCTGTTTGTCTCAAGAATTCAAGAAATAATGAGATGCTCGATTGAAAGTTCGCAAGTCAGCATTTTCCCGTAGTTTGTTTGAGGAGTTATTTTGAAGGTTGAAATTATATCCACTGTCGCGGAGCTTTCTGAGATCGTGCAAGGATTGAGGAAGAGTGGCCGCACCATTGGAGTTGTTCCAACAATGGGGGCGTTGCACGAAGGGCATCTCAGCCTTGCGAGGGTTTCGCTGGCGGAGAACGATGAAACAATCACGACAATTTTCTTAAATCCAACTCAGTTTGCTCCTCAGGAAGACTTGTCACGCTACCCGCGGACATTGGAAAGTGACATCGAGCGACTCGCTGCCGAGGGCGTTAGCTACGTTTTTGTACCTAGTCAGGAAGAGGTTTATCCAAAAGATTTCACAACGAGCGTTACGCCGCCGGCGGTTGCCAAGCGGCTCGAAGGAGAGTTTCGGCCGACCCATTTTGGCGGTGTCGTAACGGTCGTGCTTAAACTCTTGAATATGACTTGTGCAGATAAAGCTTATTTTGGGCAAAAGGATTATCAGCAGGCGATGGTGATTCGCCAGATGGTTCGAGATTTAAATGTGCCTACCGACGTAACGATATGTCCAATCATTCGAGATCAGGACGGATTGGCTTTGAGCTCGAGGAATGTTTTTCTTTCGGCTCAGGAGCGTGCGATTGCTCTGTCGTTAAATAAGACCCTGCTTCATGTTGAAGCTCAGATTCAAGCGGGGCAACGGGACGGATTTGAAGTAGTTACAGAAATGAGACAAATGCTGATTGATTCTGGTGTGGAGCGGATTGATTATGCGATCATTGCTCATCCCGATTCTTTAGAGATGGCCGATCCGGTTGTTTTGCCTGCGGTTGCCTTAATTGCCGCGTATGTCGGTGAAACTCGTTTACTTGACAATCGAGTATTCTCAGAGGATTGATTTTTCAATAGTAGATTTTATTGTGAAACAGGCGTTGCTTCGTAGATTCGAACTACTCTAGCCGAAACCGATTACTTTCGGTTCTAATTTGAAGAACAGGAACGCGCGGCGATCGGGGATGGGTTGTCTTGCGAATCGATCAACTGAGAAAACAAGCATGAATCAAACACTAATCTTTATTCCGCATTGGGTGTTTGAAGGACCCTTGTTGGCCGCATGGCTCGTTATTGGTGTCGCAGTGCTTGGCTTTCTGTTAATGAAACACGGCCCCGGTCAGGAGACATGGAGTTTTGTGCCGGTTTTTGCCGCAGTGGCCTTGATGATTCAGTTTGTTCTGCCGGTCCTTGAGATTTCGGGAATTAATCCGGAGGATCCAACGGGCCCAACGATTACCATTGGGCTTGCGATTCGCGGTTACGGTATTTTCCTGGTGTGCGCCATTGTTTCCGGATTTGCCCTTGCGATCTTTCGAGCTCCGAGCGTTGGGCTAACTTCCGATCAAGTCATTAGCCTTGGTTTTTGGATGATTCTCGTTGGTATTGCGGGTGCTCGAATATTCTATGTGATTCAGAAATCTGATGATTTTGTTGCCAATGGCG
>JAALLA010000342.1 GCA_011087765.1 Pirellulaceae bacterium | reverse complement strand
CTCCCGCCTGTTTCAGCCGCCTTTTACGAAGCGCAGTATCTTGACGGGTCAACTGACATTGCCATGCGACAAAGGCGTTTTGTGGATGCGCGACGTTACCTCACCCGACTCAGAGAATTACGCCCCGGAAACCCCAAAGCTTTGATGGTTTCAGCGGAACTTGAATTCAATGAAAAAAATCTCGAGCAAAGTTTGCTCTTTTTGAAACAACTTCAAACCGCCCTCCCCCAAACAAGGCCGCCTGAAATCATCGTGGCAAACTGGTTTCAGCGAACGGGGAAATTTGATACTGCGAAGGTTTGGATTCAAGCAGCAGCAGAAACGTACGCTGACAGCCCCCAAGTCCAATTGGAAGTTGCCAGTTGGGCAGTCAATGAAGAACAATTCCCAATGGCAAATTCAGCCATTAAAAAAGCTGACGTTGGCGGTGAAACACCCCAGTCGCTATCTCTCAAAGCGAAAATTGCTTTTGCAGGGGAATCATACGGTGTCGCCGAATCACACTACGGGAAGCTCTACAAGCAGTTTCCGAACAACTTTGACGCATCCAATATGTACGCCTTGTGTTTAATTGAGAGTGACGACCCGGAGAAACAGAAAATGGCACTCGAAATCGCCAACAGAAATCTTCGCGCCCTGCCGAACAACGTCATCGCTCAAGCAGCTCGCGGTTACATTCTTTTGCGAGGCGGTAAAACTGAACAAGCGAAAACGACAATCGGAAGAGCGCTGCAGCAACAAAATGCATCGCCGGAGATTAGATTTTTTGCCGCTTCAGTCTTAAACAAAATGGAGGAAAAAGAGAAGACTAAAGCCACTCTAGAGCAGGCCTTAAAATACCGCGGACTTTTTCTGTACCGCGCAAGAGCGAAAAAAATGCTCCAACAACTCTCAAATTAAGTCCATTCCAATCCATGAAAACGTAACACGCGCACCCTGAACATATTCAGTAACTCGCGGCCGAGCTTAAGACAACGATTTTTCTCTCATCATTGCCTGCAACACCAGAACACAGGTCGGCGCGTGAGTAATCTCGCCGGAGTTGACGCGCTCAACGGCCTCAGTTAACGGCATGACAACCGTTTCAATAAGTTCAGTGCCTTCCGGGTTACTGGCAGTTTTTGTTAATCCACGGGCTAGATAGGTCTTCGTTGGCGAAACAACAATGGTCGTAAACGGATCGACCGAGCCAACGGCTTCCCAACTCTCAGCAATCAACCCGAGTTCCTCCGCCAACTCTCGCTTCGCAGTTACGTCCGCCTGCTCGCCCGGGTCGATTCCACCAGAAACGGCTTCGAGCGAGTAGCGTCCAATGCCATAGTGAAACTCTCGAGTCAAATAGACATTATTTTTATCGTCGATTGCTAAAACGCAGACGCCAGGTTTCATTAATACAACAACGTGTTGGCCGTCGTCGCCGTCAGGTCGAATGACTTGATCCAACCGCACGTGAATGAACGGATCGCTGTAAACATCGTTGGAGTCTTTGATAAACCAGGGACCGTGTTGGGGCATGTATCACTCAGAGATAAAAAAATAAATTCCAACCAAAACTAAATAAGGGCGATCTAAAATATCTACTACTTGTTTTAACAAATAAATATCATGCTATCGAAAAGGCCAATGTCCGCATTGATTCCCTTGGCAGCAAGCTTCCCCTCTTTCCCCATTTCCGGGAAATTGATTTTCCTTGCCTTCGTATTCGGTCACCATAAACTAAAGGTTGTGCCTCAGGCAGAGATTGATTCAACACCCTGAAAGGAAATACTCTTAAAGAATGTCACTCAGATTTGAGTTCATTCTACAACGCGATTTATTTGCATCCAGCATCTGAAGGCGTCAAATGTAAATTCCACTTTCTCCCACAGGCCCAACAGATTGGCAATTACGATCCTACGTCCTACGTTATGAGCGAGGAAAAAAATGAGCACTTGGATATCAGAAACTGAATTTCGCCAAAGTGGTGCAGAGGCTGCCGGCATCACGATTAATGTTCCATTCCTGCAAGAAATCAAAACGGATTACGGGTTTCGTGAACTCCTGAATAACGTTTATCACGAGATCATACATGCAGGTGGAGACCGAACCATTCGTTTTGCTGCCAACTCTGGAAACTTTGCTCAACAGGTCGCCGAACGACTCTCTGACCTTCGCGATGAAATGGAAACCTATTTCGCATTGGAAGAATTCTACGGCTACTTTCAACACTCGGCTCTGAAAAACCCGAATGTGAGTCAAAACGCTTCGAGCCTTCAGCGAGACCATGAAACGTTATACCTGCAATTGAGCGAAATCATTGAAGCTACCTGGCAGGTCGTCTATCGAGAATCATCCCCTCAAGTCCAGTTTCAGCAAATTGCCGAATCATTTGACCGCTTTTGCTGCGATCTCGCCCACCACGAACAAGCGGAAATGGATTTGATGATGAGGCTCTGCAATGAAGACTTTGGAGTCGGTGATTAACGGCGGTTAGCAGGCGACTGACAGTCTCCATTACCTAACATTGCATTGTTAACCAAGTCGGTCGTGCAAGCGATCGACAGCCTGCATCAGTTGTCGCCACTGATGGAAAATTTCTTCAGTTTCAAGTTCGCCTGCATCATCATGGCCGAAACCACGTTCACTGACCAAAATCGTCTCGTCAAACTGAGCCAGTCCCTCGAGCATTGCTTCGTAGGGTACCGCTTGGGGAATGTCCTGAAGATGGGCGTCAGAAATGGGTAGATCAAACGGGCTGATGTCACTCTCAAGAATCGCATCTTCGTAATCACAGATCTTTTCATCCATGATACGGTGCATTGCCCAGAGTGCCGCGCCTTCGACGTCGCATGCGCCAACTACGTAACAAACATTTCCCGATTGAATATAATATTTCGCCATCACTTGGAGTCTCCGAGAAATGCATTTTCTGTCTTGCATCTCTCCTATCGCGAGTTCTTTGACACGTTGGGTCGAGAATACTCACAATTTATTAATTGGTGTCTAACAGGAAACTCAATCCATGAGCCTCCTCGATCGCGGAAGCACTCCTTTGTGACGCGTGTAGGAAACTTACCACCCAAATCCAATGACGCCACCAAACTGCCAAAAAACAAAGCGGATTCCAGTACTCACCGTCCGATTGTTCCAACTGTATTGCCTAGATAAATGGGACAACAACAAAGGTTATTTTTTCGAAACAGGTGGTAGAAATCCAGCAAAAATTTTGTTTCCACATAGCAATTAGAAATTTTCAACGAAATTTAAAAATTAGCTTGCCATTCCGTAAAACACTATTTGCCA
>JAALLA010000341.1 GCA_011087765.1 Pirellulaceae bacterium | reverse complement strand
CTCATTCTGAGAATTGTGAGATCAAATTGAGATCATTTAAAATTCCGGTTTTTCAAGCGAATTTTGCCAATAAACAGGATTCCCCAAATCCCACTCCGCCCCAGCTCACACCATGCAACCATCGCTCCATGACTTCGCCATGACATACTTTTATGTCATGGCCATTCCATTAATCCGGGCGAAGTCACGATGAAATCACACTTCCCATTATGACCACGGTTTTAATCACCATCTCTCAAACGGTTGAGAATTTCATTAGACTAATAAGAACTCAAAAAACCCATCGCCTGCCTCCCGTGGTGAATACTCTTGTTAATTCAGCATTTTAGATTCCACTCCCAAATGAACCCTGCCAACCGGTCAACCCAAATCACTGGAATGCAATATTGGGTTTGCCGCATCTCCTGTTCGATAGCGGTACTCCTCGCTTTGGCACTCCCAGGTAATCGCAATCTCGCAGCACAAGACTTTCCCACGCCCACACTTTCCTACCAAGAGCCGGTTGCACTGACCGAGGGCGATGTACCAATCGACCTGAACGATCATGCCGCAACTCGTTTATTTGACTGGGATCAAGATTCGGATCTTGACCTACTGGTGGGAGGTGGTGATGGAAAACTGTGGCTGTTCCAAAATATCGGGACCACCAAACTCGCCCGGTTTAAATCAAAGCAACCGATCCTTGCTGGAAACCGAGACCGATGGGGAGATTCTTACACGGGAGTTCTGCTGACCAATCTCGTTGGCAATCCATTGGCAGATCTCGCGGTTTGCCACTCGGGCAATCAAATAACGATTCACGAAAACATTGGAAAAAAAGGAGCACCCATCTTCTCTGAACCGGGCGTTACCTTTGAAGTCCAAAAAAACTGCCAAGGCCGTTTTGATGCCGCCGATTGGAATGGCGACGGTGCCGTTGATTTAATAACAGGGTCGTTTGGTGGGCAATTACAGTGGCATCCCAACCTCGGAACCACGGATTCACCAAAATTTGGATCCGGGAAACCATTTTATGGCATCCAATCGGCCTACAACGCGCATCCTCGTATTATCGATTTCAATCAGGACGGCCGACTCGACCTTTTGCTTGGCAACAACTGGGGCTCGGTCACTCTTTATCTCAATCAGAGCCAAGATGAACTGTCGCTGCAAAAATCAAAACCTCTTCTTTGGGCCGACGGATCTAATTTAAACATCCGAGAAAACAACGGGGACGACACGACACCCGAACTGGTCGACCTTGATCACGATGGCGTTTTGGATCTTGTCAGCGGTGGTAAAAATGGCCAGGTCTTTTGGATGCGAGGAGTGGGTCTTTCAAGCAGAGTCACTCAATTCAAAAAGCTCTTGAAATCGAATGCTGTCGATTTAGGTCAACGACTTAGTGACGACAACGATCTTCGAAAACAAGTGTTTGGCCTACTCGCATCGATGCAATCGGATCTCGCCGGCGGATTGATTCCACGCGAGGCTGCAGCCAAACTATTTTCCGATCTTGCGCCATTGGCAAATCAGCACCCAAGAGTTTTGACAAGACAAAAATTTGATATTGAAAATTCACCCTACCTACCGATGCTCGCAGCTCAGTATTGGGTCGTCTTGAAAGAGGCACTTCCGGATTCGATTGCTAACCGTAAATTAGTTGCCGACGCCATTGGATTTGAAGCTGGGTATCGCAGGCTGTTAGTTGACTTCGGCGTTCTATTTATTGACAACAATATGGCGACCCGCGAACACTTAGCGACCATGCACCAATTAATGATGGCCATGCCCAGAGATGCCTGGGATGTCGAAACGATCACCGTTGCCGGATGGCTTGGAGCAGGAATTAAAACCCAAAAAATTCGCTCGCGATCTGGAATCAACATTTTTGACCTCCCGCTTGGACGTACAGAAGATAGTTTCCCACAAGACTCTCCTCGGCCCGGTGTGACGGATGTTTACCTCATCTGCCTTGCCCATGAACTTGCCCACAACATGCTCGACACCGTCGGCCGCAAGACTCGCCCTGATCTCTTCGAAGCTAAATTTGCGGGGCTATCACAAGCTGCCGGTGCAGACGTCATTTTCAGATCGCCAAAATCAAAAGGGATCGATTTCCCTGCCACCAAAAAGAAATTCGAAAAACTTGGCTTGTGGGACGGTGTCCCTGGCAATTGGAAAACAGCCTGGGATGACTACTTTAAAAACAAAGAACAATTTGATCGTTCCTACGCACGTGGGAATGTAAAGTTCTTCTTAGACGCTCCTCAGGAAGCGTTCGCCACTCTGGCCAATCAATATTTCGCAAACAGCCAATTGATGCTCGATTTCTGCAAGACGCGTTGGGACGCGGGGCATCGCTCGAACATCAATCAATTCCTTCTGATTGCCGACTATTTAAGCGGAGGAAATGACGAAGTTCAGTTCTACACCCTGCGGCCCGGTGGAGGCTTGCGAGTTGCTACTGCCAAACTCACACGTGATGAAAAAAACAGAATCACTTCGGTTCAGTCGCCTAACGCAATCGCTAACTTTAAGTATGCGGATCAAACACTCGTTGAGAAATTTGAATTAGCTCCGTTGGAAGTTGATCGATAAAAAAACCGTCACATCACTTCCGTGAACTAGGCTTTCCTATTTTTAGACCGCAATCCCATTAGGAACGAATATGCCAACACAAAATTCTAATATCAAATCTGGACGAAGAGCCTTCTTGATCAATGGCACGCTCATGCTTGCCGCCGCCTCGATTTGCCCACAAGCGTTAGCGATTAGCAAATTCAAGCCAAAGCTTTGCATCGGTTTAGTCACCGACTTGCACTATGCCGACAAACCACCCGCGGGGTCCCGCCATTACCGTGAATCGCTCGAGAAACTCGACGCAGCCACCGCGCAATTTCAGAAGGATCAAATTTCTTGTCTCTTCGAGTTGGGGGACCTAATCGACGCAGCGGATTCGGTGGAAACCGAACAGAGTTATTTAAAGACCATCAACCAAAAATTTTCAAAAATCTGCCCCAACCGCCACTATGTCCTCGGGAATCACTGTGTCGATACTTTGAAAAAGAAGGAATTCCTTAAAGGTGTAGGCCAAGAAAAATCTTACTATTCTTTCGATCAGGAAGGATTTCATTTCATTGTTCTTGACGCTTGCTTTCGAAGTGATGGCGTCGCCTATGAACGAAAAAACTTTCAATGGACAGACGCCAATATTCCACAAGCAGAACTGGAATGGCTGAAAGAAGATCTCAAATCCAACGATAAACCGGTGATTGTTTTTGCCCACCAACGTCTTGATGTCAG
>JAALLA010000003.1:53667-63688 GCA_011087765.1 Pirellulaceae bacterium | reverse complement strand
GTAGTCAGTCGAGGTGAGGCATCCGTTGTTGTCTGGTTTTCAAGCCTTCTGGAAGTTTCCCGAGTCCAACTGCAATTCGCCAATGAGATTAAACCTGAGGTTTTTAAAGATGCCCCTCGACGAAACTTCATTGACGATCGTGTGCTTGAAAAACTGAAACAGCTTAGACTCGCACCATCTCCAAGATGCGATGATTCAACCTTTATCCGCCGCGCCTTCTTAGACACAATCGGCCTGCTGCCAACGCCAAAAGAAGTTGAAGACTTTAAATCAAATCCATCAGAAAACAAACGCGACGAACTAATCGACCACCTATTACAGCGTGAAGAGTATATCGATTACTGGAGTTATCGATGGTCGGATGTCTTTCTGATCAGCGGCAAACGGTTGCGGCCACAGGCAGTGAAAGCCTACTATCAGTGGCTGCGAAGAAAAATTGAAGCCAACGATCCGTGGGATGAAATCGTTCGCGATGTCGTAACTGCCCAAGGCAGCAGTTACACCAACGGCGCTACAAATTTCTTTGCATTGCACCAAACCCCGGAAGACATGGCGGAAAATGTCTCTCAGGCGTTTCTTGGACTTTCGATTGGATGTGCCAAATGCCACAACCACCCATTAGAAAAATGGACAAATGATCAATACTATGCCATGGCCAACTTATTCTCGAGAGTTCGCGCGAAGGGATGGGGAGGAGACGCGAGAAATGGAGACGGCTTAAGAACATTATTTCTTGCGACTAGCGGTGAACTTATCCAGCCGTTAACCGGCACCGCTCAGCCGCCAACGCCGCTCGATGGGACGCCTTTAGAATTCGATGACCCCATGGATCGCCGCGAACATCTCGCTGACTGGCTCACCAGTCCGGAAAACCCATATTTCAGCCGATCAGTAGCAAATCGAGTCTGGGCAAATTTCATGGGTCGAGGCTTAGTTGAAAATGTGGATGATATGAGAACCTCAAATCCTGCGACCAACGAACCACTTCTCAATGAGTTATCCGCTTTTTTGAGTCAAAATCAATTTGATCTAAAAGCGCTGATGCGAGAAATCCTACGTTCCGAAACCTATCAACGAAGTAGCGCTGTCCTGCCTCACAACAAACAGGACGATCGATTCTATTCCCGTTTCTACCCTCGCCGATTGATGGCGGAAGTCCTTCTGGATGCGATCTCTCAAGTCTCCGAAGTCCCAACCGAATTTGCTAAAATAGAACACAAAGGCGCCGACATTCGCACAACCAAGGAATACCCCTTGGGAACACGTGCAACGGAACTGTACGATTCGGCAGTGCTCTCATCATTTCTTTCCAAGTTCGGAAGAAACAGTCGGGACATTGTGTGTGAGTGCGAACGAACCAACAAACCCAACCTCGTACAAGTCCTTCACATCGCCAATGGTTCGACAATAAATGAAAAACTAAAATCAAGTAAAAGCTGCGTGCAAATTGCAATTTCGAAACCTGCAACTTTAAACGAAGCGATCATCCGCGAGGCGTTCTTAAAAACGGTTGCCCGCGAGCCCACGGAATATGAGAGCAGTGAGCTTCTAAACATAATCGAGCAGGCCGGTGAGGATGACCGGAGAAGTGCAATCGAGGATCTTTACTGGAGTCTCATGAGTAGTCGCGAATTCCTATTTCAGCATTAAACTGACATTGACCATACAAATGCCTCCCAAGAACCTAACAATTCTTATCTTAACAATCTGCATGGCGACCCTGATGGCGCGCGGTCAGACGTTAGGTGACCAACCGACCTACGCCCAAATCCAACCCATTCTCACCAAATATTGCGCCGGTTGTCATAACGCCAACGAGGCAAATGGCGAATTTGCGTTGGATAATTACGATGCTCTATTTCGAGGCGGCGAGAATGGAACCGCATTAACTTCAGGCACTGCCGCTTCGAGTCGAATAATCCAGTACATGCGAGGGACATTGCAACCTTCAATGCCACCCGCAGGGGAATCCCAACCGTCGACAGCCGACGTTGACCTGGTCGCGAAATGGATTGATTCGGGCGCTCCCGGACCGAAAGGTAAAAATCCGCCGCTGACAATCAACGTTCCAAAAATCTCTCCCCGCACCAATCAGCGACCAATCACTTCGTTATCAATATTTAAAAACAAACTTGCGATTGGACGATTCGGTTCCATTGAAATACAAACGCTCAACTCACAAAAACCCTCCCAAAAAATCGCGGGAATTACGGGTAAAATTACGAGCCTTGCCTTCTTGAAGCGCGGCCAGTTTCTTGTCGCTGGAACAGGGATCACAGGTCTTTATGGAGAAGCAATATTAATCGACCTGGCGACGCTTCAAATTTCCAAACGGTTTCGCGGACATCGCGACCTCGTCTACTCGGTCGCAATCTCTGCAGATGGAACTCATCTAGCTACCTCGGGATACGACAAAAAATCGTTACTGTGGAATCTAAATTCAGCAAAACCCATAGCTCAATTCCTTGGGCACAACGATGCCGTTTTTCAAAACACATTCGACCATTCGGGAAACCGACTCCTCACCGCCAGCGGCGACGCCACTGTTAAGGTCTGGCGAACTTCCGACGGCGTGCGACTGGATACACGCAACGAACCTCTCAAAGCCCAACAAACAGTCGTCATCAGTCCCGACGGCGAATCTTTCTATTCCGCTGGTGAAGACAACCGGATTCGGAAATGGGAACTGGAATCATCGGCTCCAGATCAAGTCAATCGACTGTCCATTTCCCGGTTTGCCCACGAGTCTGGTATTCAATCACTGCAATTTAACCCCAGTGGTTCTTTCTTATTTTCATCCGCTGCCAATGGTTCAATTAAAATTTGGAACCCCCAAACGCTGACCGAAATATACGAATTCAAAGACTTGCCTTCCAACATCCAAACATTCGCACTCACGGACGAACAGATCATTATTGGAACCTCCAAGGGACAAATTGAGAAAATCAACTGGACGGAACAATCTCAGTCAATAAAGGCTGCCTTGCCCGAAAACACGAAGGTGGCAGCCCAGCCATCGGAAACTTTGGAAAGTCCAGCAGGACAGCCGAATACGGCGGAAGAGAGCGAGCCAAATAATGTGTTGGCGGACGCGAATGTCATGGGGGCACCATTTGCCGCCGGAGGAACGATTGCCGAATCCGACATCGTCGACCAGGATCTTTATCGCTTTCACGCTCTCCGGGGCAGCCGCTGGGTTATTGAAGCGAGAGCGACCAACGGCAGCCTGGTCGACACCCATATTTCGATTCTTGCAAGTGACGGAAATCCGGTGCCCCGTGTCGTCTTACGTTCGGTAAGGGATTCTTATTTTACTTTCAGAGGAAAAAATTCGACTCAGACCTCGGATTTCCGCATTCACAACTGGGAGGAAATGCAACTCAATCAACTGCTTTACTGCAATGGTGAAGTTGTCAGACTGTACCACTACCCGCGTGGCCCGGATTCGGGATACAACGTCTTTCCTAATTTTGGCAAACGCCATTCGATGTTTGACACCACTCCGATCGCCCATGCGTTGCACGAACCATGCTTTATTGTCGAAGCTCACCCCCCGGGTTCTACCTTCCCAGAAATTGGACTACCCGTTTTCAAGCTCAATTATGAAAACGACGACGCTTCGAATCAACAAATCGGCACAGACTCTCGCCTTACATTTACCGCTCCTGATGATGGCAATTACTTCGTCCGCGTTCGAGACGCAAGAAGTTTTGGCGGTGATAAATTTGGCTACACTTTGTCCGTCAGGAATGAACTGCCAGACTTTAAAATTAAAAACGTGATTGGAAAAAACCCGAAATTGGCTCTGGGCGGCTATCAACGGATTGGAATCGAACTCGAACGGATCGATAATTTTAACGACGCAGTTCAAATCGAAATCGAAGGCTTGCCACCGGGAGTCAGTGCCATTGGCCCGGTTGAAATCGAACGAAATGGTTTAAGAGCTTTTGTTACATTGCATGCCTCCAAAGAGGCAAAGCTTGAGGAGAACACCTCCAACACACCAACACTCAAAGCCACTGCCAGCGTTGATGGCAAGCACATTCTTCGGGAATCGAAGATTGGACCAATCGAACTTATTCCACCATTAAAGTTAATGGTGGATTTACAAGCGATGCCTAACGCAGACTCGATGCTGAAACCGAGTGAAATCGAACTCACATCAATTCCTGAAGTTCGCATTCGCCCCGGAGAAACAACCAGGGCAAAGATCTTCATTACCCGCGACGGTCACACGGGTCGAGTCAACTTTGGCAAAGAAGAGGCTGCGCTGAACCTGCCGTTTGGTGTTTACGTTGACAATACCGGTCTCAATGGAGTCTTGATCCCCCCAGACAAGAATTCGCGAACCATATTTTTAACAGCCGAAAACTGGGTAGCACCTTGCTCGCGACTGATTTTTGTGAGGGCAGGGGAGGCAGGCAACCCGTGCTCGAACCCGATTCGATTGACCGTCCTTCCAAAGATCTCCGAATAAAAAGACTAATTGCAGCGACTGAATCGACTGAATCGTCATCGCAAGCGTATTGCCTGGGGGAGAGTAAATGAAAACTCAATTTGGGGGCTGGAAAATTGTCAAGTTTTGAAGTTTGATGGACGTTCTAAACTTCTATTGTCAGGGCTGAAAGCTAAAAAATGAACTCTCCAATTGCGATTGTAATGGCTGCGGGAAAAGGCACCCGCATGAAATCAGAACTTCCTAAAGTACTATGTCAGGCCAACGGACGCCCGTTGGTCCGATACGTACTCGATGCTCTTAATCAGGCAGGAGTCGGGGGCATGGTTGTCGTGGTTGGTTACGAAGCGGAAAAAGTGGAAATGGAACTTGCTGGCGAGCAAAATCTCCAATTTGCCTATCAAACTGAGCAACTTGGTACTGGCCACGCCGTGATGATGTGCCGCGAGCAGATCAAAGATCATGACGGCCCAGTTGTCGTGGTCGCAGGCGATTCCCCCATGATGCAAGCCTCTTCAATTAAATCACTACTCGATGAATTTGCAGAAGCTACCCCTGCCTGCCTTTTAGGAACTCTTATTCACGCCGATCCAACGGGACTTGGTCGGATTGTTCGCAATGCGGATGGCCAGTTCGTCGGAATCGTCGAGGAGAAGGATGCTGACGAGGAACAGCGTAGTATCTCTGAAGTCAATATGAGCACCTACGTGTTTGACTGCCAAAAAATGTTGAGTGCTTTAGACCGCTTGACCGATGACAACAACCAAAAAGAGTATTACATTACAGATCTGCCAGGAATCATGCTCGATGATGGAGAGGATGTCCGTGCCCTTCCGGTCCTCAAGCCCATCGAGTCCTTGAGCGTCAACACAGTGGACCAACTTGCAGAGGTCGAAGAGGTAATGAAAAATCTCTCGCCAGAATAAGCAAAAGAATCGCGGAAAGATGACCGAACCAACAATCATCGGCACGACTGAATCAGTTTAATAATAACTCCAATTGTTAATAATCCCGTTTGTTAATAACTAAATCACTTGTTTATTCGAAGTACCAACGATGCGAGAACTGAAAATTTTTAGCGGTCGGGCCCATCCAGAGCTTTCTGAAAAAATTGCTGAGTTTCTCCATCTCGAATTGGGGAATGTGAAGTTCTCTACCTTTCCCGACGGTGAAGTTCATTGCAAAATTGAAGACGTCCGCGGCAGAGACGTATTTTTGGTACAGCCGACCTGCCCGCCAGTGAACGACACGCTGATGGAATTGTTAATCCTGATTGACACATGCCTTCGTGCCAGCGCCGAGCGGATCACCGCGGTGATTCCCTACTTTGGTTATGCCCGCCAAGACCGAAAAGACGAAGGACGCGTTCCTATTACGGCTAAACTAGTAGCCAACATGGTCACCCGAGCTGGTGCTGATCGTGTTTTGACGATGGATTTGCATGCTGCACAAATCCAGGGTTTTTTCGACGTTCCCGTTGATCACATGTACGCTGCTGGCGTGCTCAATGATCACTTCCGCGCCATGAATATCCCCAAAGAAGATATCGTGATCGTCAGCCCCGACGAAGGCAGCATTAAACGCGCCGTTGGACACGCCAAGCGACTCGGAGGCGATATCGCGATTATCGATAAAAGACGATTGTCGGCCGACAACGTCACTCAGGAAAATATCATTGGCGGCCCGCTGGAAGGCAAAGTCGCGCTGATGTTCGATGACATGATCAGCACCGCAGGCTCGATTGTTGGTGCTGCCGAATTGGTGCGAAAGAAAGGTGCGCGGGAGATTCACGTCGCTGCATCCCATGGTGTCTTTGCAGGACCGGCGATTGAACGACTCAAGGATGCCCCAATTGACAGTATCGTGGTCACCGACAGCATTCCAATTCCACCGGAAAAGCGGCTGCCTAACATGAAAGTTCTAAGCGTCGCTCCGATCTTGGCAGAAGCGATCAAGCGAATTCACCAACACAAATCGATTTCTGCGATTTTCAGCGACGCCGGCGGCGAAGAGACTTAAGAATTCAGGGACTCGATAATTCGAGTGCGGTCGGATTGACCGGGTTTTGTTTCTAATCGGGATCTAGCTCACGGCTGGCTCCCGTTTTTTATAAACAATCCCGTGAAACGGCCATCGCTTGCGATTACCGCAAGAACCCGACTAACTGCGGTCAGAATCTTCGCGGCGAAACACGGCAACGACATCTTCGGCAGGAACCACAAACAGCTGGTTATCCGACTCAAAATCAACAGGAATTGCATTGCCGGGGTGAAACAGAACCTTATCGTACTGACGCAAAGGCAAATCCTCATCGTGCTCAATCGCAGCTGAGATGGTCACGATTCGCCCGGTAATGGTTGGAATCTCTGCGGAATCAGGTAAAGCGATCCCACCCTTGGTTTTCTTTTTCGGCTCATCTTTACGCACGAGAACACGGAGTCCGATTGGTTCTACGTACTCAAATTTGGGTGCTCGAGCTTGTTTCTTACCAGGCTCTTTCGCCATTCCTAAATTCCTCGTAAATACTGTTGAGCTTCAAAGCGATTCATTATTGCGACTTTTCAAAAAACGTCGAGCCATTCGAGGGGTTGAAGCGGGAATTGAACACTGAATTTCTAAGATCGGGGACTAAAATCCACTTTTTCAGCCCAAATTACGACCCCCGTTCGAAGCGGCCCTCACGGGAACCACCCTTTTGGCCAAAATCCCTTTGAGCCAGACACCCGCAGTCGTCCCAATCCGTTTTAATTTTAATTCTCGACAAACGAATTACAAAAATTTCGCCGATCTTAATCTCTTTTCCCGAAAGCCTGCATAAGACAAGCCGATGGTACGATAGTGAAGCGCGACCACGCATTGAAGAATCACGGGATATTCGCCTAAAACCCACGAATAACCGCAGTAAACAGGCTGATTCTCGGGTTTCGAGACCATCCTAACGGCACCTCTCAATCCTTCGGAGACGACTCGGTGACGTTTGAAGCGGTAAAAAGGCGGCTAAAACTATAACTTGGGCTTGTATCAAGTCGGGATTCTGCCAAAATGTGCCGTTTCAACATTAAAGAAATGGTGGACGGTTTGCGCCATCATATCGGCTGAGTTCCGCCGGATTGCAGCCCGCTTGCCAGGCTTCCCCCGTTTTTGCGGGTTTGCTTTGCACGAATATATTTTGCTTTGAATCCAAATTTGTATGACAGGTTATTAAAGTGGCAGACACACTTAACGTAGAAAAACGAGAAGAGACTGGATCGCTTAGAATGAAGCGTCTGCGTCAAACGGGAAAGATTCCTGCCGTTTTATACGGACACGGCAAAGGCACTGAGATGCTTTGCGTTCTCGAGAAAGAGCTCACCAAGGCAATTGACCACGGAAGCCACGTCGTTCAACTCGAAGGAGCGGCGACCGAAAGTGCACTCATCAAAGCGGTCCAGTGGGACGCTTTTGGTATCCAAATTATCCACTTGGATCTGACTCGTGTCGACGCGACAGAGGCAGTCGAAGTAACGCTTCCGATCGAGCTTCGCGGAGACGCAACAGGAACTCACCACGGTGGAGTGGTCAACTTCTTGCAGCACCAAGTCTCGATTATGTGCCCCGCAAACGCAGTTCCTGAGAAGATTGAACTTAGAATCGCAGATTTGGACGTCGATCAAGTGATCGACGCAAGCCAACTGGTTCTGCCAGAAGGCGCAAGTCTTGCCGAAGCCGGAACCACACCAATTGTTTCATGTACACCTACTGGTGGAGATGATGATGACGCTGCCGAAACGGATGAATCCTAGAAACTGAAGGCAGTTACGATGAAAATCGTCGTTGGGCTGGGGAATCCCGGTAGAGAATACGACGGAACGCGACACAACGTCGGGTTTGAAGTTCTGGCGATGATCGCTCAGCGATTTGATGTCGGGCGGCCCAAAGCCAAATTTAAGGCGGAAGTCGCAGAAGTAAGTATAAAAAACCAGAAAACGATATTGCTCAGTCCGCTCACTTTTATGAACTTAAGTGGGCAAAGCGTAAGGGCAGCACTCGATTTCTACAAGTTACCGCTGAATGATGTTTTGGTAGTTTGTGATGACATCAACCTGGATGTCGCGAGGCTGAGATTTCGGCCAAGTGGGTCCGCTGGTGGTCAAAACGGATTAAAAAATATCATCCAGCAATTGGGAAGCCAAGATTTTGGAAGATTGCGGGTTGGAGTTGGAAAAACTCCAGCCAACTGGAACGCTTCAGACTTTGTTTTAGGCAAATTCGGAGCTGACGAGCGGTCTGAAATCGATCTCGGTATTTCTCGGGCGGCCAACGCTGTTGAGGCTTGGATTGAGCACGGGATTGAAGTGGCAATGAATCGATTCAATGCCAACCCAACACAACAGAAGAAAAAGAAGTCGGAAGCGAACAAGCGGGAAGTTGACCTGCCTGATCAAGTCCGAGAATAACGCAACAGACCCAATAAACCATTTAAAACGAGACTTATAAGGAAATTCGAACGTGGCTGAGAATGTTTACGAATGCATGTTCATCTTTAATGCTAACGCATATGCGAGAAACCCTGCAGGAGCGGCGACAGCAGTTGACGAATTGGTCACCTCTAACGGTGGCGAAATCCTTGCAAGTCGCCTTTGGAATGAGCAGAAACTAGCCTATCCAATCAAAGGTCACCGAAAAGGTGCTTATTGGTTAAGCTATTTCCGAATTGACAGCTCACAACTCGTCAAATTCAACCGCGCCTGCCAGTTGAATGACTCGATCTTGCGACACTTGGCCATCAAGCTTGACCCACGATTGGTTGAGCCAATGGTTGCTGTAGCAAAAGGCGAGACACCGGCTGCCGAGGCACCTGCGGAGGCGAGTACCGAAGCAAAAACTGAAGCTGTTGCAGCGGAATAAAACTGAAAACCGATTGATTTTCACGCTGGTTTGACCAACCGTGTCACAACCGGCGGCGAAGATACAACTATTAATTTTTGTTTAGCGGATTCAACGGATTGTAAAACCGCCGAAAAAATGAAGCTGACGCCCGTCAGTGGATGGCTCTCAAAATTTTGGAGATTACCATGGCTAGTTACAATCGCGTCGTAATCGTTGGAAACTTAACTCGAGACGTCGAGCTAAGGTACACTCCCGGAGGTACCGCAGTCACCGACATCGCTCTGGCAGTAAATGACCGGGTCAAAAAAAACGAACAATGGGTTGATGAAGTAAATTTTTTCGATGTGACCTTATGGGGACGTACCGCTGAAGTAGCAGGGGAATACCTCTCAAAAGGATCCTCCGTTTTAATCGAAGGAAAGCTAAAACAAGATCGTTGGGAACAAGACGGTAAGAATCGATCAAAAGTAAAAATTGTAGGCGAAAAAATGCAGATGCTGAGCAGTCGCAATAGCGGAGGAGCAGGTGGACAGCCGTCCAGGCCCCACACTTCCACTGAAGCGACACCGACACCTGCACAAAATGCACCTCAACAAAGTGCACCTCCTAATGACGAAGTACCATTTTAATTTTTAAAACGACAACTCAATTCCAAAAACCAGTCGCTAAGACTTTGCAAACGGATTTAGAAACAAA
>JAALLA010000003.1:31332-53567 GCA_011087765.1 Pirellulaceae bacterium | reverse complement strand
CAACTCAATTCCAAAAACCAGTCGCTAAGACTTTGCAAACGGATTTAGAAACAAATAAACCGAGACAGTAAAAAAAAGAGACACTTCGATGCCATCATCTAAAACAAAAAAAATCAAACGCAACAAGCCACAGTATTCACGACTCCCACGCGGAGAAAGCGGTGGAATTGAACTCCTCCTGATCCAATCGGTTGATCACCTCGGGAAACAGGGAGAAGTTGTCGAAGTTAAAGCGGGATTTGCAAACAACTACCTCCTTCCACAGGGGCTCGCGACGGTTGCCAGTGACCATCACAAGCGAATGGTCGATAAGCACAAGGTCAAATTACAGGAAATTGAAGCTTCTCGTTTGAAGGATCTCAAGGACCTTGCCAAGCATATTGGTAAACAAAGCGTTACGATTGAAGCCAACGCCAACGAAGAAGGTCATCTCTATGGAAGCGTAGGTGCCGCCGAAATCGTTGCCTCGTTGAAGCAAAACGATATCACGCTGACTACCGATCAGATTCGGCTGGAAGGTGTTTTGAAGGAGCTTGGCCTCTACACGGTTAAAGTGCATCTTCACCAGGAAATCGAAACGGAACTCAAAGTCTGGGTCGTCCCAACGGTTGACGAAACAGCCTAGTTTGAGCGCCTTGCCGGAACGTCAAGTTACCGACAAGTTTTCCAAAATTTATCTAAGCCTCGGTCGGTATTTTTTTATCGCCGAGGCTTATTTCTTTTGTCCAAAATAATCCTCTGACTCATCTGTTGGTTGATACATTGGGCATCTCCTTTTTAGCCGCAAGTCTCTGACCCTAAAAATTCCCTAAAGTGGTTGTTATCGACTGCGACGCACTTAAGATGGGGTTGGGTCACTGGTCGATCACAAGGAACAATGGAATGGCAGATAAATTCGACACTTCATCGGGCAAAAAACGCCGCAAATTTGTGAAACACGAGCCAAGTGCGGATCTCCTGACCCGGCAACCTCCCTATAATCTCGAAGCTGAGGTTGGTGTGCTCGGAAGCATCATGCTGATGCCCGAAACCTGTGACGAAATTGTAAACATTCTTCGTGAAGTCGATTTCTATGACGAAGCCCATCGAATATTGTTTTCACACATCATGGAGATGCACAATGGAGGAAAGAAAATCGATCCGTTGCTGCTCCGTGAGCGTCTTGTAGCTGGCGGTGAAATCGAGTCCATCGGCGGTGCTGGTCGATTAGCTGAAATTTTCACGTCGGTCCCAAATGCAGCTCACGTCACTTATTACGCAAACATTGTTCGGAGTAAGGCAACCTCGAGACAACTGATAAACACTTGTTCTGACCTGTTAAATGAGGCATACCTCCCCGAAGGTGATCCAGACATTCTCCTCAACGACGCAGAACAAAAAGTGTTCGCGATTCGCGAAAGCCGACAATCCAACAACCTGGCCCCCATCGATGAAATTCTCTCGGATGCGATGGATCGGATGGAAGCGAGGATGGCAGGAAAAGGCCAGGAGGGTACGGTAGAAACAGGATTCACAGACTTGGATCAAATGACCGGTGGTCTGCATGCTTCGGAATTGGTGATTTTGGCTGCCCGGCCGAGTATGGGAAAGACCGCTTTCGCGATGAACATTGCTGAAAATGTCGTCATGAAATCAAGAAAACCTGTTTTGTTTATCAGCTTGGAAATGGCCTCCATTGAATTGATTGAACGAATGCTTTGTTCCGTTGCAAAAGTAAATGGACACCAACTACGTGGTGGCACGCTCAGTTCCGATAGTCGTAAAAAAGTTGTCCAGGCCGTTGGTGAATTAAATCAGGTTCCACTTTTCATCGACGACTCGCCTACACGCAATGTTTCGGAAATCGCGGGTGCAGCACGGCGAATCAAACGCAAAGAAAATGAACTGGGGCTGGTTGTCATCGATTATTTGCAACTGATTCAGCCAGACAATCCCAATGATGCAAGACAGGAACAAGTCGCTAAAATCGCAAGGCGTCTAAAGGGTCTGGCCCGTGAATTAAAAACACCGATCCTGTGCTTGTCGCAGCTGAACCGACAGGCCGAGGATTCTCGCGATCACCGGCCAAAGCTTAGCCACCTGCGTGAATCAGGTGCGATTGAGCAGGACGCTGATGTGGTTATGTTTGTGCACCGCGAGAGCTACTTCCAAAAAGGGCAACCCGAAGAGGAAGTAAATCAAAACGAAGCGTTGATCATTATTGAAAAACAACGAAACGGTCCGACGGGCGACGTCGAGCTTCATTGGGAACGAGATTTCACCCGGTTTTCGAACCGCGCACCAGAGCGATACAGCGAATTTGATGACTTCCCGGGATAGTACTACCGATAGGCCCTTCAGTTTTCAGCGCGGGAGCCTAGCGTCGACGCCGAGCTAATACGGCCAATGCCCCAAGCCCCAAAAGAGCGACACTTGACGGTTCCGGCACGCTGCTGATATTCCAGGAAAACCCAAAGTCAGTCGCAGAATTACCCGAAATTCGAAACGTGTAATCGCCACCGTCGAGGCCCTCGAAATAGATGTGCTCGTTGTTGTAAGCAGACCCATTACTAGCATCGAGAAGCGTTCCCAAAAACGAACCGGTAGAATCAAACAGCTCAAGATTCAAATCCGCGAGATTTCTTTCCGCCGCAAATGCTGTGCCTGAATCGACATCAACGATGTCCATATTCCAACTTAACACGGCAGACAAACTTGCGTTTCCCCCCGACGCGATGGAAAAGTCGTAGAAGAGATCCTTACTCCCATCAAAATCTCCATAGTCCCAGCCCTGATCATTAATATTTGAAGTCGGGTCCGTCGTCGACGCCTCAAATTGCCCACCTTCAAAAATGTGATAACTGTTGAGGATATTTAACTCGCCAAAGCCAAATACCTCGTCCATCGGACGGGTTGAAGTTCGATCCCACGATGCAAATTCATCTTTGGTTGCACCGGCAAAAAGAGTCGCTCGAATCACCTCATTTTGGACAAAATCAGTCCCTATACCAGCTTGTTTTAGCAAAGCCGCAGCGCTGCCCACCACTGGCGTTGAAAAACTGGTTGCACCTGCGGAGGACACTACGATCGAAGTTGCAAATCGTGGAGCACCATAAACAGAGGTTAAACTTTGGGAATGATTGCCATCGGATCGGCCGACGGCAATTGCGTTGTAACTAGGAGTTAACACCTGCGGCGTTGCACTTGTCGAACCGTTGTTGGCTCCGACGACCATCAAAGTGTTGTCTCGATTGATGACAAAATCGAAACGCTCGAGAATATCCTCAGCCTGTGCCGTCGTCAGACCGTTACCTACGTAGCTGTGATTCCCAACGTCAAAGGCAGGTGTCGAATTTAGATCGTTTCCACTCAACGCATTTAGCCAATTAAAGATGTAATCATTCGCGTCGTAGCCTGTGATGCTACTAATCCCACCAGTCATACTAGATGAATTTCCGTAGAAATTACGGGCAACCGAAGTGCCATGGCTGTTAGCACCGAACGCCCCCGATCCTTCGGTAAACGTTTTTCCAGAAAATTCTGAATCGGTAACATTGGGCATGTAATTACCCGCGGTATCAGGGGCCTCGGCCTGCATTACGTTTAAACCCGTCCCATTTCCAAGACTGCCACCTTTTTCGGAAAGCAGTTCATTGAAACCAATTTGAGACTTCCAACTCTGGCCAAAAGTCGTCGTGGCGGGTAACAAAATAATGGCGAAAACAATAAGGATCGGTCGACAATTCATGTTCGTTAACTTCTCAATTTTTGTTTGCATCTGAAAGCCCCTAAGAATGGGGGCTGTTCGAGTATAATTACCGACTGCGACGAGTTATATAATATGGTGCATTTACCTAAATTTTTTGCATAAATTTCTGATTCCGTAATCAAATTGTCGCATCCACTTGGAGCCACAGTAAAACAGGCCCCTATCCCTGGAGTGTGATACGATTGCACTTCGGTTTCCCTTGCTGGATAATATCAAAGGCACTTGAAACAAGGAAAGTGAACGATAGCTCTCCAGCCTCCCCACCCTTTGAAGTTTTGCTAATTGTGACCTTAGTTCGATGAAAGATACTGGAATTGTAATTCTCGACGAGGTCGAGAACTGTCCCTACTTAGACGGTGAATCCGCCCGTATGCCTCTGCGCATGCCGTTGACAAAATTGACGCCGGAAGGAATTGACCAGTTGCTCTACAACGGGAATCGCCGCACTGGAGAGTTTATCTACCAAACTCAATGTGCGAGTTGCCGCGCTTGTGAACCAATTCGAATCGACTCCCACGAATACAACTTCAGTAAAAACCAACGCCGTCAGCTGAACCGTGGAGACAAAAAGTTCACTCAGCGGTTTGGGCCGCTTTGCTGCGACGAATCAAGACTCAATCTTTTTAATAAACATCGCAAGGTACGAGGGCTGGCCAAAAACGACTTGGACATCGATGCCGAAGAGTATATCTGGGGATTTGTGCGGAGTTGCTTTGACTCATTTGAGATCACCTATTGGCTGGAGGATCGATTGGTTTGTCTTGCAGTCTGCGACCTTGGCAAAACTTCTCTTTCAGCTGTTTACACTTTTTTTGACACGGACTTTCAAGCCGACGGACTGGGAACTTACTCAATTCTCAAGCAAATTGAACTATGCCAGCGTCGGTCACTCGATCATCTTTATCTTGGCTATTACATCGCCGACTCACCTCACATGAATTACAAATCAAGATTTCTACCCAATCAACGATTGATTGACGGTCGCTGGACCTCTTTCTACTCGAAATAAAGATGACGCCCAATTTCCAGTATCGCAGTAAAATTGATAAACTAAGTCAGTTGTTATTTCCCTCCTTTTCATGTGGAAGATCTCAATGGATCGAAGAAAATTTATTCAAGCAGGTTCTGCCGCAGTCGCGCTCTCTGGCACGCAGGCATTTCCACAATCTAAGTCCACTCCCAAACAGAAACGACGTGTTTGCTTAATCGGTTGCGGGTGGTATGGAAAAATTGATCTTTTTCGCATGCTTCAAGTGGAAGATGTAGAAGTCGTTGCTTTATGTGACGTCGACTCAAAAATGCTTGAAGAAGCCGCGGACAGAGTCGCCGCTCGACAAGTCTCAGGGAATCGACCACAGACTTACGAAGATTTTCGAAAATTGCTTTCGGAAGTTGACGTCGACGTCGCGCTAATTGCAACACCTGATCATTGGCACGCGCTACCCATGATCGCTGCCTGCCAAAATGGAATTGACGTCTACGTTCAGAAGCCAATTGGAATCGATGTCGTGGAATGTGAATCCATGCTTGCCGCGGCGAGGAAATACAACCGGGTGGTTCAGGTCGGAATGCAAAGGCGGAGCACACCACACTTAATAGAGGCCAAGAAACAAATCGTAGATGCCGGTCTTCTGGGAGACGTTGGATTGGCCGAAGTCTATTGTTATTATCACATGAGGGCCAAGACGAATCCGCCGGATCTGCCCGCTCCTCCTCACCTAAACTACGACCTGTGGACGGGACCGGCGCCCTTGCGTCCCTACAACGATTTGGTTCATCCGCGCCGCTGGCGGGCGTTTATGGAGTACAGCAACGGGATTGTTGGTGATATGTGCGTGCATATGCTAGACACCGTTCGCTGGATGTTAGCACTTGGTTGGCCCTCCCGAGTCGCTTCAACCGGAGGGATTTTCGTAGAAACCGACAGTAAGGCCAACACCACCGATACACAATCCGCGGCGTTTGATTTTAACGACCTTCGCGTGCAATGGCAGCACCGAAGTTATGGTCACGCCGCTGATCCTGAATACCCATGGGGTGCAACCCTGTACGGTTCTAAAGGGACACTGAGGCTGAGCGTTCATAAGTGGGAATTTAAACCCGTAAACAAACGAGAGAAAACCATTTCGCAAGATGCGGTCTACGAATTAGAGCAATACCCGGAAGATAAAATTGAAAAGGATCTTGAACGACATGTTGCCCCGGCAGTCCGCGGCCACATGAAAAACTTCCTGCACTGCGTGGATACCAGGGAGCGTCCGGTTTCTGACATTGAGGAAGGGCATATCTCGGCAACCAGTTGTATCCTGGCGAATTTAGCAATGCAGCTTGGTAGAACCCTTCACTGGGATCCAGAGACTTCACGGGTGCTCAATGATGATGAAGCAAACCAATTATTAAAGCGAGACTATCGAAAGCCCTGGATCCACCCAGAACCGTCCAAAGTCTAGAAAAATTCAACTTGAAAAAGCAGGTATCCAATGTCTCGACCGAATATAAGTCGACGGAAATTCACAGCCGCAGCATCCCTTGGATTAATCACTACATGTGCGCAACCGTCACTTGCGACCCAGGAAGTCAGCGCGAAACAGGCGGACCAAAAGGGACCACGCGAGGCAGATTTTAAACGCGACTATGACGCCCCCAGTTTCAAACCTAGCTGGAAAAAGGCGCAAGTAAATCGCACGCTGGCTCAGGATTTCGTAATTTACGCTCATTCCGATCTACCGATGGTAAAAAAATTACTCGCCCGTGAGCCAGGTCTCCTAAATGCCACCCTCGACTGGGGAGGAGGAGATTGGGAAAACGCACTCGGTGGGGCCTCTCACATGGGGCGGCGCGACATCGTCGAGTACCTGCTAGAGCAGGGGGGGCGGCCAGACATCTTCTGCTTCACCATGCTCGGAATGCTCGAATCAGTCCAGGCCATGTTGAAACTTCAACCTGCCCTCATCGACGCCAAAGGACCCCACGGATTCAACCTTCACTTCCATGCCCAGGTTGGTCAGGAAAACTCAAAAGAGGTTCTTGACTACCTCCAGTCGGTGAAAGAAATCGAATTAAGACCGGTTCCTTTTTTAAGAAAAAAGAAGAACTAACACGCTATAAATTCTGGATTGGTCGATAGCGCAGTTACTGAATTTGGGCAGCGCCCGATTCATTTAACAATACTCGGCTCCCACTTGAGATATTGTTATGAGTCGTCTGTTTCCCACTGGGCCAAAATATATCGACCTGATCGATTTTCTTGCGAGTCCCCATCCCAATATGAATTCGTTTTGAGTTTTGAGTCGAAACGCCTTCGCCACAATTCAACTGAAACATTCGTTTCTCGTCACCACAAGTAACGAGTACTCGGGCGCCGAAGGGTTCTCTCGGACTCCACTCTTGTGAAGGACTTGGGCCATCCTGACCTCCCACCAACGTGATCTCAACAAACGAATTCGCTCGACTTGCCTGTCCGCCCATTTTATTTTTGGCAATCCGAAAACGCGGGAAATTCGGACTAGTGATTCCTAAATCAAGCCATCCATCGCGATCATAATCCAGCAGAGCAAATCCTCGCCCGTCCTCTCGAAAGTCAACACCGGAAACAAGTGACAAATCTTTATAGTTCCCATCCTGCCTCATAAACAGGCGATTTCGCTCGCCTCCACTCAACGCATTACTTCGGAAAACAGCTCCCGGTTTAGGATCATCGGCCAGCGGAAAAGTCATCATTTCCATCCCTTCTTCCGGCCCCCACTGTTCGAAATTTGAGAATTCATCGTCTACATCCGGAGCGAATCGCACGGCCGTGCGCCACAGACAACTTCACAAATCTTTATCATTAGCAACCTCTTGGGGGGGCGAATAAAATCCACTCGCCACGTAAATATCTAACTCACCATCATTGTTGAAATCAGCAAACTGGCCGCCGTACGACCACCCCACACTAGAGACATGCTGCTGCTCATCTCCAGAACCTGCAACCTGACTCAATTTACCATCGTCGTTGACGTACAGAAAATTCCCATGTGCGGAAACTCTTAACCGCTCATTCACATCATCGAGCTGATCAACGATTCGCAGGCCAGCCTTGGAATACATATTTGAAACGTAAAGATCGAGATCACCATCGTTATCGAAGTCGCCCCATGAAGCCCCCATCGCAAAACCCATTACAGAGTTTCCTGCAACTTCTTGAGTAACCTCGGTAAACTCTGGTTTATACGACCCTCGTTCGGTGTCGTTCCGAAGAAAGACATCCGGAGAAAAATCATTACAAATGTACACATCGAGATCGCCGTCTTGATCAAGATCGGTCCAAACTGACTGATACGAATCGCGATACTGCTTAAGGTCGTCCCCAATCTTAGTCCATTCAAAAGAATCGCCCCGGTTCATCAATAAGATGTTTGGAGGGCCACCTCGATCGACGTAGGTATGGGCACGCTCAATCTTGAGCCGCGTTTTCAGACGTTCATCCATGCGCGTCGTCTGCTCAAACCAATCTTTGATTTCACCCTGCCCATAAGCATAGGTACTCAGGTAAAGATCAAGTAATCCATCGCGATTTACATCTGCAACCGAAACCGCCAGGACAAAACGAGTCTCGGCAAGAACTTCATTTATTTCCGCATGCGGTTTGAAAGTACCATTCTGATTTTCAAAAAACAGGCTTGGCCCCATCGATCGTCCAACGAAAGCATCCGAATCACCATCGTTATCAAAATCAAAAAAGCAGGTGCAATTCGCCAACTCATTCACTAGCAGACCACTTTCTTGCGTCACGTCTTCAAAAGTTCCATCTCCTCTATTTTGCAACAATTGAGCGGGAGCCCAGCGATCAGTGACGAACAGGTCATCGAACCCGTCTTGGTTGAGATCAAGCACACTCACCGAAGGGTACTGAAAGGCCGACTCCCAGTCATCGAAGCTTTTGTACTCAGGGCGTGCGTGCTTAAAGGAATTAGTCGCACTTACTTCACCGGTGAACTTAAGAATCATCTCCTGGTGGGAAGACTTTTGGACTTGGGTTCGCGTCTTCTGATCCGGAATCGCTGTCTCAGTTACGTTTTCAAAAAGTGACTCGGCGACCTCAATTAATTTAAGTTGAGTCTGACGCCAACCGGTTAACTCCCAACTATCATCGTCTCGAATCTCCCAAGTTAGAGTTTGGTAACCTTTCACTCCTACAAGATAGCCGTCTGGGTCTCTGATCTTACCCTCCAGCTTGGTCTCCATTTCAAACCGGTCTCTACCTTCTACAAAGAACCCTTTGAGAACACCGAGCTGTCCATCTTCAAATCTTCCACCGGAGAGCAGGGGAGCAAGCAGCTCACTCCAGCCGATTGACAATTCTTTGGCATCAATCGGCCACTCCGATCCAACCGCAGGTTTGTCTACCGCTTCAGTCCGTTGCTTTCGACTTCCTTTGTCAAACTCAAAATCCCCGAGGCCGATGTGATTAATTCGATCTCGAATAAATCCAGACACATCAATCTCTGAATCGCTTAGCGATCTCACGATCGTCTTTATTTGCGGCGATAACGCCTGCAAGAGATTTTCCGAATCCGCAATTGCCTTTATCTTTACCTGCTGAGGCGAAAGAGGTTCGTCGTTAGACTTCGGTAAGACTGGCTGATCTTCGGGAGCCTCTACAACACCACCCTTCTTGCACCCGGCACTGCAAGCGATCCAGCAGCCGATGAACAAGAGCAAAACGCCCCTAAGCTCTGGGCAAAAACATTTGATTCGGCGGGCGTTAATTTGGTTCATAACCATAATCTGTTTACCTGAACTGCAAAAAGCTAATCAAAACGAAATCAGTCACTCAGTTCGTTCGAGTATCTTAATTTGACTCCCCGAGGGGATATCGAAACGTGACGACTTTTTCCCGCTCGGCCATTGGACGTCAATGCGGTCAATTGTGTCCACTGAACCAAGGCCAACATGAATTCGATTTGAATTCTGACTTGAAAGTCCTTCTCCACAGGATAATTGAAATTTCCTCGTTCGCGTTCCGGTTGTTACCAGAACCGAGGCTCCGATTGGATCCCGTGAACTCCATTCCACAGTAGGTTCGGCGCGATTGTGCCCGCCCACCAGTTGAATATCTACAAACCCGTTTTTCTTATCTTGACGATCCCCAATTTTATTTCGAGCGATTCGAAACCGGGGGTTGTTCGGACTTACGACAACCACATCAAGAAATCCGTCTTGATCGTAATCAAACAACGCAAAACCTCGCCCGTCCTCTCGAAAATCAATCCCCGAGACCAACGTCAGATCGTCAAAATTGCCGTCTCGCTGGAGGAACAATCGGTTGCGTTCCCCACCACTGAAAGGTGCACTGCGAAACGGAGGTCCTTCACCGTCAACGGATTCTTCCCGTTTAAACAATCGAATGTCGAAATGGTTTAAACCGCCTCCCCATTCTTCAGAAAATACAAACTCACTATCCCGACTTGGATCCGTGCGCACGACCGAGCGCCAGAGGCAACTTCACCAATCACCTTCTTTACGTACCTCGACGGGAGGCGTGTAGAACCCGCTGGGCACGTACAAATCGAGGTGCCCGTCATTATCAAAATCCCCGAATTGTCCACCGAATGACCAACCAACTTGAGCTACCTTCTGCAAGCCATCTTCCGTACCAGCGACTTGTTTAAATTTTCCATCACCAATGTTCTGGTAAAGGAAATTTCCGCGTGCTGAGACTTTTACACGTTCATCTACGTTGTTAAATTGTTCAACGATCCGGTTTCCCGCCTTCGAGTACATATTTGAAACGTACAAGTCCTGCAAGCCATCGTTGTTGTAATCTCCCCAACTTGCCCCCATGCCAAATCCCATTGTCCCCCCCGGAACAAGCTCATCGGAAACATCCTTAAACTTCAGTTCGAACGAACCGCGTTGGGTATCATTACGAAGAAAACGGTCCGGCGAGAAATCATTACATAGATAGAGATCTTGATCGCCATCGGAATCAAAGTCAGACCAAACCGTTTGATAGGAATTCCGCCATTGAGCCAACTCGTCACTGATCTCAGCGCGAGTTAATTTTCCACCTTTATTCAGCAGCACAATATTGGGCGCTCCAGCTCGGTCGAAGAAAAAATGGGACCGCTCAACCTTCATTCGCATTTTGACTTGGTCTTTGACCCGTACCGAATCACCAATCCATTCTGTCGAGTCTCCGGTTCCCAAACCGTAGGTGCTTAAATAAACGTCAAGGCATCCGTCTCCATTAATATCGGCGACGGAACCGGAAACAACAAATTTCACGAACTTGTACTCTTCGGTCATTGATTCGTCGAGTTTGAATTTACCTTGATCGTTCTCAAAGTACTGGCTCGGTTCGAGGGTCCCACCAACAAACACATCGGAATCGCCATCGTTATCAAAATCAGCAAACAGCGAACAGCAAGCTAACTTCTTAACATCAAGACCAACACTGGCCGTCACATCTTCAAACGTTCCATCTCCAAGGTTTCTCAACAATTGCCCGGACTGCCAGCGATCAGTGACAAACAAATCATCAAGCCCGTCCTGGTCAATGTCCACAACGCTTACGCCGGGATACTGATAGGCCGATTCCCAGTCATTAAAGTGTTTGTATTTGTACTGGGTATCCTTAAATTGACGACTGTCGATCTTTGTATTTGTCAAAATAAGATCGACGTGGGATGAACTTTGGACTTTTCTAAGTGTTCCCGGATCAGGAATCACGCGCGTGGTGACCTCTTCAAAAAGGGGACTCCGGGAGCCGATCAGTTTTAGCTTGGTCTGATCCCACCCTGCGATTCTCCATTCGCCACCGTCACTCTTGGTCCAACGGAGCGTTTGGTATCCGCGTAAACCAACCACCAACTCATTCTCTATTCGAAACCGCCCCTCAATTTTGGTATCCGTTTCGAAATCGTCTCCAACGAATCGTGTCGCAAGAGTACCGATCTGACAATCTTCTAATTTTGTTTTCCCTGTCAACGGCTGCCAAATTATTTTCGGATCAACCAGTTTGGAATCGGGCCCGGCCGTCAAAGGCCAGTTGCAGTGGTTCCCTAAATCGGCATCTTCGATTGCAAGCGCCGTGCGAAAATCAAAACGATCAATTCCCGAATAATCCACTTTCTCCGTAAAGGGAGTTTGACTGACTGCTCCGGGGGTTGATAACCATTTAGGAACCAAGCTCATTGTTTGAGCCAGTGATTGCAGAAGTTCTTCAGACGCATTGACCGATTCAATCCGAATGTCAATTTCAGATCGAGGTTCCTCGACTAAATTGAGATCTTTGTCGACATCGGCTACCTCGCTTGGACTTTCAGGCTGTCCGCAGCCAAACGCGAGTAAAAGCAAACAAAAGCAGAATAATCTCGCCGAAAGTCGCATGTCTTTTAAAACCTTTAGGATACAGAGATGCCGTATTGTACTCTGTTTTACTAGAACAGTCAGATACTTAAACTTAGCTTTGAATCCAATCAGTAACAAATCAAAAGGGTAACCCAAAGAACCGGATTCCGGGGAGACAAGGCTGCAGTTACCCCGGTTCTATACGTGTAAATTGGAAGACGGGTCGTTAAGATACGGTTTGATGTTTAAACTGGGACTAAATCACTGGCGTTCAGAAAAATGCCCTCACTGACAGGGCTTTGTTTTTTGTAAATTTAACCACAGAGTCGTTCACGTGAAGGCATTAGTAACCGGAGCCAACGGATTTCTGGGGTTTTGCTTGGTTCAGCAATTGCTTGAGCGCGGGTACGAAGTGACCGCCATGGTGCGGAAACCACATCCGCCATTCGCTTCGATGGACGTCTCTACCGTCATGGGTGACATTCGAAGTTTTGACCGAGTTTTTGAAGCCTGCTCAAATCAAGATCTCGTATTCCATACCGCCGCGATTTCTGGAATCTGGGGACCTTGGAAACAATTTCACGGCACCAATACAATCGGAACTCGCAATGTTGTCGAGGCTTGCCTCCAACACCAAATCAAGAGGCTTATTTATACCAGCTCACCCAGCGTAACATTTGATGGGCATCATCAAAACAATACCGATGAATCAGCTCCCTATGCGAAGGATTGGCTATGCCATTACCCTCACTCGAAAGCATTGGCTGAAAAATACGTGCTCGAGGCCAACGACGACGAGGAGTTGATGACTTGTGCCCTTCGACCTCATTTGATTTGGGGGCCTGGCGATCATCATCTCATTCCCCGTTTAATACAGCGGGCAAAGTCAAATCAACTTCGGCGGGTTGGTGATGGCTCCAATCTGATTGACACGATCTTTGTTGAGAACGCAGCGATCGCCCACATTCAAGCCGCGGAGGCGCTGGAAGCGGGTTCTCCGGTCTGTGGTAGTGCTTATTTTCTTTCTCAAGACGACCCCGTGAATTGCTGGGACTGGATCAACGAAATCTTGGCATTAGTTGATCTCCCACGCGTTCGCCGTTCGATTTCCTATCAATGGGCCAAACGACTAGGACACGCACTTGAAACGATACATCATCTTTTCAATATCGAAGCAGAACCGAGGATGACTCGTTTTCTTGCTGCACAACTCGCCAAGAACCATTATTTTGACATCAGTCGTGCAAAACAGGATTTTAACTACAAACCAATCGTCTCTAATGACGAGGGAATGAGACGACTGCAAAAAGCGCTCCAGGCTGAGAGCCTCTAATTCGGGAAGTTCCCGTCCACGAGGCGCCTAATTTACCGGTTTTGCGTAATCCCGGCAGCGGAAATCGGTCGTTTTGAATTCTCAGATCAATTGCGTCCCGATGATTATCAATTCGGTCATGGATGCAAGCATATAAAAACGGTCTTTGATTTCCCGCGAGTGTCACCGTAACGTAATTTTCCCGTTAAACTCGCCGCCAAACACGCCTCAACCCTTTGTAATTATCTCTCGAAATCGTAAATTATAGAAGAACAAACCAAGTAACTAAGGACACATATGATTTCGTTTCCCAAACCCGACGATCTACCTGATTCCCAGCGAATCGTGATAACCGGAATTGGCTTGACGTCTCCCAACGGAAACACCGTAGGCGATTTTCGCGAATCGCTGCTCAATGGCAAAAGTGGCGTGCAGGACTATGAAATCCGCTACTTTGGGAAAACAATTGCCGGGATTTGCGACTTTGACGTCCGGCGTCACCAAACACGCAAGGACGCACGTCGCGGGACCAGAGCTGGCAGTGTTGGCTGTTATTGTGCCAACGAGGCGATTCTTGATTCCGGTATCGATTGGGAAAATACAGACTCGTCTCGAGTGGGAATCTACATCGGTGTTACCGAACATGGAAACGTTGAAACCGAGAGCGAGATTCACGAAATACGTGGTTTCGACTACGACACCAAAGTTTGGTCACACCACCACAATCCAAGAACCGTCGCCAACAACCCCGCCGGTGAAATCGCTCTGAATTTGTCGATCACTGGCCCCCATTACACAATCGGAGCCGCCTGTGCTGCCGGTAATGCCGGCCTGATTCAAGGACTCCAGATGTTACGGCTCAACGAGTGCGATCTTGCACTCGCTGGAGGAGTTTCAGAAAGCATTCACACGTTTGGAATCTTTGCCGGATTCGCAAGCCAAGGCGCCCTTGCTTCTCATGATGACCCCACCAAAGCATCGCGACCTTTCGACAAAAATCGAAATGGAATTGTCGTTTCCGAAGGAGGATGCATTTACACTCTCGAAAGGCTCGAGGACGCTAAGGCCCGAGGCGCGAGAATTTACGGTGAGATTGTCGGATACGCAATTAACACCGACGCGACTGACTTCGTCCTTCCCAATCCTGAACGACAGGCTCAGTGCATTAACATGGCACTGAATCGAGCGTGCCTCAACGCAGAAGACATCGACATCGTCAGTACGCACGCCACTGGGACGGGTATGGGCGACGCTCTGGAATGTGACGCGATTCGTCGGGTTTTTGGGAAATCGACCAAAACCCATATAAATAATGCAAAAAGCTTTATCGGGCATACGATGGGAGCAGCCGGCGCGTTAGAATTAGCCGGCAACCTCGTTGCGTTCGATGACAAAGTGGTTCACCCAACGATTAATCTCGACGATTTAGATCCCGAATGTGAACTTCCTGGTCTCGTTAAAAACGAGCCTCGCGAAATCGAAACAATTGATTATATTTTGAACAACTCGTTTGGCATGCTGGGAATCAACTCGGCGACCGTCATTCGGAAGATGTAACAAATCGAATCCTTCCGTGTTTTAGCTGGATTTAGATTTGAACAAGACTGAGTAGATCACGACTCATGACGGCTTGTGGAAACAAGCGGTCAAGGAAATGGAGAATAAGAGTGGCACCTGAAGAAATAAGAAACGTAATTATTGATATTCTGACTGATATTGCTCCCGATGAGGATCTTACGTCACTCAAAGATGAAATTGACTTTCGAGAGCAACTTGAACTCGACAGTATGGATTTCCTTGATATCGTGATGGAATTACGAAAAAGATATAGCGTAAACGTGCCCGAGGAAGATTATCCCCAACTTGCTTCCATGGCGAGTACAGTGACTTATTTGACCCCCAAAATGGTCGATTGCGTCGCTTCTTAAGGCGCGGCTGGTTAATCGGTATCTCAGGCAAAATTTGATTTTCGATGGGCTCCGCGCATGACGACGGGGCCTCATTTTTTTGGACGATCGTCGATGTACGACACCATAATTATTGGCGCAGGAATGTCGGGGCTAGCCGCAGGAATCCGGCTAGCGCATTACGACCAAAAGGTCTGTATTCTTGAACGCCATTATACCATTGGCGGGCTTAATTCTTTTTACCGAATGAATGGCCGCGACTACGATGTCGGTCTCCACGCGGTGACTAACTTTACGGCGAAAGGTGCGCGAAAGGGACCACTTGCCCGAATCCTTCGCCAGTTGCGGTTCAAATGGGATGACTTCGCCCTTGCTCCGCAAAAGGGGTCCCGCATTGCTTTTCCAAATACCGAACTACGATTTGACAACGACATCGATCTCCTGCGGTCGGAAATAAAACAGACGTTCCCAAGTCAAGTCGATAATTTCGAGGCACTGCTCGAGAAAATTGCTGACTACGACGATTTAGACCAAGCCGCGTTCGAATTATCCGGACGCAAGGTACTGGAAGAAACTATTTCCGATCCCCTCCTGATCGAAATGATTCTTTGCCCATTAATGTGGTACGGAAATGCGGCAGAGCACGACATGGCGTGGGGGCAGTTCTGCATCATGTTTCGGAGTATCTTTATCGAAGGTTTCGCCCGCCCCTTCAAAGGCGTGCGGTTGATACTAAAGAACCTGGTTAAACGATTTCGTGGACTTGGCGGTGAACTGAAACTGAGGTCTGGTGTAAAAACCATTCACGTTGATGGGGACCAAGCGGTTTGCGTTGAACTCGATAGTGGAGAACAAATTCAGGGGAAACGAATCCTTTCCTCTGCTGGCAATCTTGAAACCTTGCGTCTCTGCTCCGATACTAGTGAACCCGATCCACGGACTGCTGGACAACTCACCTTCATTGAATCAATTTCGATTCTCGATCGCCAACCAGAATCCATCGGCAATTCAGACACAATCGTGTTTTACAATGATTCCGATAAATTCCATTGGGAACGTCCAGCCGATGGATTGTGTGATACCCGCACCGGTGTCATCTGTTCTCCCAATAACTATGAGTATTCGGAGGAAGACGGCAATCTAACCGACGGAGTGGTTCGCATTACCACAATCGCTGATTTCGACCGGTGGAATGCACTCTCTCCGGAGGATTATCAACGCGAGAAATTGCGTTGGTACGACCGAAGCGTTGCCGAAAGCATCAAATATACGCCTGACTTTCGAGCCTTCGTTATTGATACCGATCTTTTCACTCCCACGACGATTAGTCGTTTTACGTGGCATGACAACGGTGCCGTCTACGGAGCTCCAGCCAAAATTCTCGACGGGACAACGCATCTGAATAACGTATTCCTTTGCGGAACGGACCAAGGCTTTGTTGGGATTATTGGGGCGATGATGAGCGGCATTTCGATGGCCAATCTTCACTGTTTACGTCCGTAAACCCCAGGCGGTAAACGGTAAACTACTTGGCCGAACATGGGTACCTAGCCCGATCAGGTCAACCACTTCTTCTAAACGCTTGATACCAACTCTCTATAATTTGCTCTCATAAAGAGTTTGCGTTTATATTGATGGTCTTTGTGCGTTCCTTTATCCACCGGACTTTCGCGATGAATCTTAAACGAGTCTTGATCGGTTGCTTGCCAATCATCTTATTGTTTGTTGTTTCCCACGCCGCCCACAGTGAAGATTTCCGAGTTGCGAATATTTTCACTGACAACATGGTCTTGCAACGCAATCAAGAATTTTCAATTTGGGGATGGGGAGACGCCGGGACTCCGGTCACGGTAAAACTGCAAAATCAATCTGCGACTGTTTCACCAGATAAACAGGGCAGATGGGAAGCTAAATTTAAAGCAATTGATCTTGGAGATCCTTTTTCGATCACCATTACAACTCAGCAAAACTCAATCGAGTTACAAAATGTCCTCGCTGGAGACGTTTGGATCTGCAGTGGGCAGTCAAACATGGAATGGGTCGTTCGGCAAGCAGGCAATCCACAACAAGAAATTGCAAAAGGTGACTGGCCACTCATTCGGCACGTTCGTATCGACCATGTTACAAGCCCTTCAAAACTAGACGATGTTAATAACTCTGGGTGGCAAGTCTGCAGTCCTGAAACCGTCGGAAATTTTTCAGCCGTTGGTTACTATTTCGCCAGAGAACTGCAACGCGAATTAAACGTACCGATTGGGTTATTACACACATCTTGGGGGGGAACGATTATAGAAACCTGGATTAGCCCGGAGTCACTAAAAAATCACCCTGACTTCAGAGACGCCATCTCCAAGATAGAGTCAGTCGCGCAAAATCCAAAAGAACAAGCAGCACGTGCCAGGCAACTAGACCAATGGAATCGGGATTTCCGCAAGGCACTTGAGGATAAATCGACACCATGGAAAGATCCAGAAATGGATGACTCTGACTGGACTTCGATCAAAGCGCCAGGCAGTTGGGAATCGCAAGGTTACCAGCAATTAGATGGGATCGCATGGTATCGTCGCACGATCATCCTGCCTGATTCCTGGGAAGCTCAACCCGCGTCAATTTCGCTTGGTAAAATTGATGACGTTGATATTACTTTTGTAAACGGAGTTAAGGTCGGATCCGTTTCTGATTGGACAAAGCTCAGAAAGTACGAAATCCCTGCCAACCTACTGAAAGCTGGTAAAAATTCGATCGCGATTCGCGTCACCGATCAGGCAGGTGGCGGCGGAATCATTGGTACGCCCAATGACATGCGAATCGACCGGACCGGAGAACCACCGATATCTCTTGCTGGAACTTGGAAATTTAAGAAATCGGATCTGACCAAGAAACTTGGTGAACGTCCAGAACAACCCTTCCGCGGCCCCAACCATCCAACGTTGCTGAGCAACGCAATGGTTCATCCTTTTTTACTTGTGAAAGCCAAAGGCGTTATTTGGTATCAGGGAGAGTCTAACGCGGGCAGAGCGTACCAATATCGATCGTTAATGCCACTTTTAATTCAGGACTGGCGAAACCGATTTGGTCAAGATTTTTCATTCTACTGGGTTCAACTGGCAAACTTCACCATGCCCCGAGATACCCCGGGAGACAGCCAATGGGCTGAGTTGCGAGAAGCGCAAACAATGACACTCTCTGTTCCAAAGACCGGACAGGCCGTGATTATCGATATCGGCGAAGCCCGAGATATTCATCCAAAGAACAAACAGGATGTTGGCAAACGCCTCGCACTCAACGCTCTCGCGAAAGATTATGGAAAATCGGTCGTATACTCAGGGCCAATGTTTAAGTCGGTTGAATTCTCTGAAAACCGGGCAATCATTGATTTTGACTATGCCGATGGCCTGAAATCCAAAAATGGGCCGCTGAAACATTTCCAAATTGCCGGCAATGACAAACAGTTCGTTTGGGCAGATGCCAAAATTGATGGCAACCGTGTCATGGTCTCGAGTGACTCGGTCAAGAACCCCGTTGCTGTCCGATATGCTTGGGCAGACAACCCGGAAGGATGCAATCTCTATAATGCCGCCGATCTTCCCGCCTGCCCGTTTCGGACGGACTCTTGGAAAGGCGTTACGCAAACCAAATGAGTTCAAACTCTTAGTACGGGTGGTGATGAAAGCAGTTAAACGCCCATTCCGGTTGCGTAAAAGTGAGACGAGACTCCAATAAAAAAGACGGCTGAGCAAACTCTGCCGTCTTTTAATATTTCGTTTCGTTGCAACTTAGATTAAGTACTGAACGAATTTCCGCAACCGCAAGTCTTTTTTGCGTTTGGATTGTGGAACTGGAACCCACGCTGCTCAATTCCTTCGTAGTAATCGACAACGGTGCCATCTAAAAACAGATCGCTCTTTTTATCAACAACGACAGAGACACCATGTTGCTCGGTCATATTGTCTTTTGTTTCGTCAAAATCAGATGCAATGTTCAAACCATAATTGAATCCTGAGCACCCACCTCCAGAGACCGAAATACGAAGCACTGCATTTTCGTCATACTCACCCTCTTGAATGAACCGTTGAACTTCTTTGGCGGCTGTCTCAGTTACCGTAACACTCATTCGAACTACTCTCCAAGGCTAATTAGATTTACATCTTGCGGACGCGTTATGACTCTGCTCATCATTTTTTATGATCTGAGTTTGTTTGTCTAGTGGAATTATCTTAAACCGTCCCCGCCGTCTGCAAACAGTCGTATTACGGCGTATAACCGCGTTTTTCGCCAAAAAATAACGAATTCACCAAGCTAGATAGATGGGATGCCCTCCAATTTCAAAGTTGGACAAATCCGGATAGGCAGTGAACCGCGCTGGCTCTAGTGAATTTACGCAGGCAAAACACCGGCGGTTCAACTGAAAAGGCTCTCCAAACAGATCTTCGACCAAGTCTCAAAGGAATCAAGGTCTGCCATCAATTCCGAGATTGGCAGGAATCCTGCCTCAGAAATATCGGCTTCGTTTGCGGAAATCTGAGGTTTCTGTACGTCGAATATATGCACGATTCCCAAATGAACCTTTCCTACTTCATTCTCATCGTCGTTAATTAAACCGACGAGGGTTTGCGTAAACTCAGTGTCAATGACAACTTCTTCCTCTAATTCACGCTGCATACCAAGTTCATAAGGCGACTCGTCATGTGCATCGAGAGTTGAAATATGCCCACCGATCCCCACACTTTTCTTGGCTCTCAAGCGAGCTTCTCCGCCTCCCTTGCCGCGGGTGTACTGAAACACCTGGGTCTCGCCTTTGTCGTCCACAAATTTAAAAATGCAGTACGGAATAAGCTGTTTAAAACTAGGGTCTTCTTCCATTTCTCCACGTGGCAGATATTGCGTGTTCGCTGGATCGAGCAGGGTCTCCAGGTATTTGCCTGTCTCAGAACAAAACCCTTGAAAATGCCCACAATCGTGAAAGAGCTGTGTCTTCACAACCATCACTTGTTCCGTACTCACCGCTGACATTTCCTTCTCCTTGAACTAAATCCAAATAGGCTCTTTTCAGGATCACACAAACGTGCCACCAGTTTAGTACAACCGATCCTCATTGAACAGCATTGCACCTGCCATCAATTGACTTAAGGAAACCCCCGAAATTAAATAAAGCGATTGAGGCCTCAATCAAATTGCCTTTAGATAATAAACAAACAGAGGCCACCGTGCCGAGATGCCAAGCAACTTAGTTCCGATCGATTACTTGCGCCGAGTTCGACTCTCCAACGCAATTTTTACCGTTTGAAAATGGATGTCTACAATATCACTTATCTCCGGGGCGTAACCACCAGCCATCGCAAATGCGATGGGGATTCCCTTCTCGCAGCAAAAATCCATGACCATTTGATCGCGCGTCGCCAACCCTTCCTTTGACAAATCCAGTAACCCCAGGCGGTCACTTGAGTAAGGATCCGCGCCAGCAAGATAGAAAACAAAATCGGGCAAAAAAGAGTCAAAAACAAACTTCAATCCACTCTCTAATTGCTCCAGATAAAATTCGTCCGTTGTCCCTTCCGGTAAAGGGATATCGTAATCTCCCTGCGTCTTTTGAAAGGGGTAGTTTTTTTCGCAATGCATTGAGAATGAAAACAGACTCGCGTCGCCTCTCGCAATTGACGACGTGCCATTTCCCTGATGTACGTCGCAATCAACTACCAGGACATTTTTTACCCGCCCCTCACTCTGCATCGCCCGCGCGGCCACACACACATCATTAAACACACAAAAACCCTGTCCGTTTCCAGCAAATGCATGATGAGTCCCGCCGGCTAAATTACCTGCAAGCCCCTCTTCCAAAGCCGCAAACCCTGCCTCGATTGTCGCGCCGGTGGAACGCCGGGATCGTTCTACCATTGCCAACGACCATGGAAACCCAATCCGACGGATTTCCACATCCGTCAAGTCACCCTGGCAAATCGCTTCTAGGTACTCTCGCGTATGAACTCTCCTAAGTTGGTGATTGGTTGCGGCAAAGGGCACACTCAATTCGCATTGGGAAACGATAGAATCTTCCAGGATTCGCTCTCGTAGCAAGCGATACTTTGACATCGGGAAACGATGGCGATCTGGCAACGGAAGTTCGAAAGTGTCAGAGTAAAACAGTTTCAACATAAGCAACGCTAAACCGTCAATTCAAATTGGCTCGCTGAACCTGCCGTAGCATCGCGTCAGCCTGATTACGACTGGAGTCAATCGTTACTTCAGCAAATGCGTTCTCAGTTTCCCAAACGACAACCTTGGTGAGCCTTAGGTCATACCCTTTGATGGTATCGATCAAAGCCGGCCCGATCTCATCCAGCAAATACCTTGCCATATTTTCTGCAGTTGGGTTATATGGCAAACGATAGATTTTATTGGGGCGCACTTGTTCCAATGCGGTCAACGCATTCTCATCCGCATCCCACACAATGAACCCATGATCCCAATGATCATCGATCCAACCTTTAAACAAACGATTGATCACGCCGAAATCGACGACGCGTCCCAGCTCATCAATTTCATTTCCAGTCACGTGAAATTGAATTAAATAATTGTGCCCATGCAAGTTCGCACACTTACCTTCGTGACCGAGTAATCGGTGACCAGCACAAAATTTAACCTGACGCATAACCGTAATGCTCATTCTACTCTTCTTCAGTTGGATCAATTGCCATCTGTCAGTGACAGACCGCTAGGTTGCACTATTTCAGCTTGGGGTTGTTGCGATGTCGATCGCTGTCCCGCTGAGTTTTCTTTCGTAAATTGTCGTCAAAAGCTGCCGTCAAGTCGACACCTGTTTGATTCGCCAAACAAATTAGCACAAATAAAATATCGGCCATTTCGTCTTTTAACGAAGAATTCTTATCCGAATCTTTAAAACTCTGCTCACCGTAGGTTCGCGAAATAATTCTGG
>JAALLA010000003.1:15438-31232 GCA_011087765.1 Pirellulaceae bacterium | reverse complement strand
ATCGTCATACGTTTTCAAAGATCCACAAATCGGACATTCCTCACTTGTTGGATCGGGGCTCAGGAGTTGTGATATGCGAACATTCAACCTATTTATGGCACTTTTTGCGGTTCAGGGTTGCCTCTTTCCCTCCACTTCAAATGCAACAACACCGGAAACGCCAATCCAGTCTCCTAATATTATTTGGATATCCTGCGAAGACATCAGCCCGCATCTCGGTTGCTACGGTGACAAAAATGCCATCACCCCGAACATCGACGAACTGGCAACCAACTCTATTCGCTATCAAAACGCCTTTACTACCGCCGGAGTTTGCGCGCCCTGCCGCTCAGCAATCATCACTGGAATCTATCAGTCGACACTCGGCACCCACCATATGCGGTGCAACGCTAAGCTGCCCAAAGATGTAAAACCATTTCCAGTTTATCTAAAAAAGGCTGGGTACTATTGTACTAATAATTCGAAACAAGATTACCAGTTTAAAACCCCTTCCAATGTTTGGGACGAGTCAAACAAGAAAGCACACTGGAAAAATCGTCCGGATCCGAAACAACCTTTCTTCGCAGTTTTCAATTTTACTGGATGTCACGAAAGCGGAATTTCAAGCGAGTCCAAATACAAACAAATCACGCAAGACCTCACACCGCAGCAACGCCAGGATGCCCAGCAGCTAACGCTTCCCCCGTACTATCCTGACACACCAATCGTTCGCGAGGACTGGAAACGCAACTATGAGCTGATTACTGCTATGGACGCATGGGCAGGTGCATTAATTCAAGAATTAAAAGATGCCGGTGAATACGAAAACACGGTCATCATGTATTGGTCTGATCATGGAATCGGCCTGCCTCGCGCAAAGAGATGGCTCTACGACTCGGGAACCCATATTCCTCTTATCGTTAAACTACCCGATAGTTTTAACCAAAAAAACAAAACTGGAATTACGAATGATGAGCTGATTAGCTCACTCGATTTCGCTCCGACTGTCTTGAAGCTTGCTGGACTTAAACCGCCATCTCATATGCAGGGGCGAGCGTTTTTGGGAACTGATCTGAAACCACAGCGCAATTATGTTTATGGCGCTCGAGATAGAATGGATGAACGCTACGACATCATTCGCTCAGTCAGAGATTTAAAATTTCGGTACATTCGAAACTATGAACCTCACAAGGCGTACTATCAATACATGAATACGCCGGAAAAAGGTGCGACAATGAAGGAGCTACGGCGGGTCCATGCACTCTGAGAACTCTCCGCAGAGGCTAAGTTATTTATGCAGCAATCCAAACCTGCAGAAGAACTTTATGACCTTGATGCCGATCCACATGAGGTTAATAACCTGATTGGCAATCCTAAATACACGAAAGTTCTCGATCGTTTAAGGCAAGCTCACCTGCAATGGGTAGTTGAAACCCGGGATATCGGCTTGATACCAGAATCTGAAATTCAGATTCGCGAAGGAAAGGTCGGCGCAAGATACAATATCTTAAATAATGCCGCTCCCAATCTAATCGAGCAAATCCGCAACACCGCGAACCTCGCGGTTGATAACCGATCTAATCTCGACGACCTAAAAGATGCAACGGGGCATACCGACTCAATTGTGCGGTACTGGGCTTTGGTCGGCCTGGGAAATCGGCCAACCGAGGTAGCCGATTGCAAAGATCTATTTGTCAAAGCACTCGCTGACCCTTCTCCCTGTGTCAGGATCGCGGCATCGCGAGCTCTTTTAAAAATAAAGGAACCTCAGCAAGCGTTAACAACATTAAGCAACGAACTGACGGGCGAACATGAATGGGCCAGATTGCGGGCCGCAATCGTGTTAGATGAATCGGGCGAAGCAGCACGACCTCTCATTCCTGAACTCAAACGATGCCTTACCGATCAACCCAACAAATACATCACGCGGGTTGCCAACCGTACGCTGAATGTTCTTTTGGAAACCAACAATGTTGTTAAGTAATTACAAGTTTTCGGCGGTCTGCTTTAGCACCCCAATCTGAGATTCGGACCGCGGTTCTTTAATACCGGGCGTTTACTACTACCACGGCCGCCAAATGACTCCATTCCCTCGCAACCCAATGTCACCCGCAGGAATCCCAAGATTCTGGAAATAGGTATAGTGCAAACCACCAATGTATCTGGCGTCGTTATCCTGCACATTTAAAGGACCAAGTCGCCCCCAACGTTCGCTAAATCGATTGGTCGTTGGAATCCCTTGTTTGACGTTCGAGATAGTTTGCTTGCTCGCGCGAACGGGAATATCTCCTTGTGTATTAACATCTTTAACAACGGAATGGGCGCGTTGCCAACGGCCACGAATTAGTTGTGCATCGCATTGCTCAACTGAAAACACAATTAAGCCAACAAGAGCAATTCCACAGAACCGCAGCAGAACTATTTGGTACTTCTTTAAAACACACATAGGGCTGCCCACCTTTCAAAATCTACTGTGACACTCGTTTGCCAAATCGCTTCCCAGCCGCCTTTGTAATTAAATCGGGAACAGGAGTCGAGAAAATGAGTTCTCCTCGTTTCCATGGTTTTATGGCACTTATCCGACGAATTGGCACAAACCGTTTTAATAATCCCGCGCGCAACCTTCTCAATCACAGCATTCTTATCAGTGGAATACGAAAATCTGGCAACCACCTTTACTCACGAGGTATTGAGATCTACGTCCATCATGATTTGGTTTTGAATTGGATGAACGAATTTCATCCGCGACAGAGAATCCTAAATACTGGCAACTGGTAAACTAATGGAAGCCAGAAACCGCAAACCACGTGATTTTAGGCTTCCATACTCGACAATCTAGTTTTACTTCCCTACGATAACGGTCTCATTTGCTTCCAGGAAACTCCCCAGCCTCAACGCTAAAACATGCTAAAAACCTTATATCAATTGGCTTTTCGGTACATTAAAGTCAAAAAAATATATCAGGAAGTAGTCATCGATGAACGGCTGACCAACATCCGACCAAAGATTAGAAAAGATCTTGAGGCATTGCTCAGTCATTCAAATACTAATTGCGAGTATTTCCGCGGTAAGTTTACCGACTTTTTATCCGGGGCTTCCGAGCTCTCAGATGAAGAGTTTTTTAAATCTTATTCCAAATTACCGGCGCTCTCGAAACAAGATTACGCGGAAGCTGGACAATCGGTAATGACCGATAACTGGGCTGCTGTCGATGCCGCCAAAAACACTTTCTCGGTTGAGGGAAAACCGCTTGAGTCACTTCGGCGTCTACGCAATGACGATTATTTGATGCCCATGGCAACTGGCGGTTCGACGTCGACTCCACTCTCGATCATGATGACAAAGCAGCATATGTTTTCAATGCTGTTTACATTTTTCAAATGTTGGTATCGCATGGGTTGGCGACCCGGCGAACGCATGTTGGTTTTCTACCCAAAAAACACTTACAACATCGATGACATGGTCAAATTCAACCGACTCAGTAAATGGGTTGGTTTTAAATATCACCTCTTCGACAAAATCGATGAAAAAACAGTGCGAGGGTTGATCGATGACATTAATCAGTACAAACCAAAGTTGTTACTGGTCTTTCCTTCGCCAATGAACATGATTGCAAACACAGTCAAACGTTTTAATCTGGAAATCAAACACCATCCAGAATTAATCAATGTAAGTGGTGAAACCTTTTTCGATTGTCAGCGAAAACACATTCAGTCAATTTTTTCCAAATCTAAGATCGAAGATTCCTACGGATCTGTTGAACTGGGAGAGTTGGCCCATGAAACTCCAGACGGTCTAGAAATCTTTGCAAACGTCACTTACGTCGAAACGGAGCCCAACGAAGCCGGGCAACCCGAGATGATTATCACGCGGTTGAATAATTTTGATTTCCCGTTCATCCGATACAAAATGCGAGACATTGCTAACGTAGAATTCCGCGTCTACCCCGATGGCACTGAGAAGTATTTAATCACTAAAATTGAAGGCAAAGATTCAAATTTCATTTTGAATGACCAAGGCAACCGATTTTACCCTTCCTTCTTTAATACGCTCGTGAACGATCTCAATTTAATCGTTTCTGACAGCGTTATTGAAATTAAGGTGTTCGAAAAAGGACAGCGGGAACTAGAAGTTCAATTCATCCTCTCCGACAACCAATTCATGGAACAGGTTCGTACTGAGAGCAAGCGTCTGCTGTCAGAGCGATTAAGCAGCGAAATGGATTTTGTCATTCGTTTCGTTGATTTCATTGACCACGACTACCGACGCAAGTACCGAGTCATCCAGCGCATCGGAGATATTGAATTTGCGGGGGGAATGGTGGGTGATGAGAGCAAAACCAGTGCAATCAACGAAGTCGTTTCCGATGCTACTGAAAATTCAGACAGCGAATTCAATACGACCAGCAATTCGATCGCCTGAGCCAGGCGGAATTTGTTTTCACCGAATTAAAACTCTTCGGCTGTCCAGCGTTTGACTAAACTCCCATTAGCTTCCGCCGAGACTCTCGGCGTTTGGTAAGACCTGCGGTGTTGCATGGTCTGAGCCAAATCTTGGTGGTTGTTACAAATCAGCCGAGATTCGCCCATCTCCCATGGTTCTACGTACGCATTCGCTGCCGTATCCACTTTTCTAAAATAAGCGCGGCAGGATTCGGCATCTAATTCTCGCCGGACAAGGCGTGTTATCCGACCCTGAATTTGATCCCATGTTGCGACCAACGGGCGCTCTAATGCCGGACGAGAAAACTGATCCAATGCTGCCCGCAATTCACCGTGGACTAACATTTCCTGAGGTAGCGACCTCAGCATAGCTTCCACAACCGACCGAAAGGGAGCAATCGCCGTCGCGATATTTCTCGCCACTAACTGATGCGGCATTCGAATTTCAACAACGCGCGGTTTTACCGGACAGCTACAACCGTCATGGTGATAATACTCAGCCTGGCTTAATTTGCCATGACTCGACTTCCCTCGAACTTTACGATAGCTAGGCTCGGCAGTTCGAATATTCTTACAAACAACAAGGCCCTCGTGGTCGACAATCTCCAAAAAACTGTCGCGGATATCTTTCCGCAATAAAACGCCATGAAGATAATCATCAGCGTCAGCCTGGAGCTCCCAAGGGCGATTAATAACGATCCCAAAATCATGTGGGCGGGTAATTTGAAATACTTCACCACCTAGCTCCAGCGTTTGAGCTCCGCAATTCAATTCGTCAGTTGGTTTGGGTTTCAATTAGCACACCTCGATTGAGTCTATAATTCAAGATCGTTAGCTTACCCTAAGTTGCTGAAATCCACTAAACGTAAACCAGAGCTTCAGCTCCGGCGTTCCCTCCCAAACCCTGTTAGTGATGTCCAGTTTCGTTTAACAGAATCCGATTTATCCAGAATAGACCTTACTGAACTTTGCATGCGATTTAACCAACAAATTTCTGGCTATTGCATCCATTTGAACAATTATTCCAAGCCTACCGCCGCTTAACTTTCAGCTCCATCTCACCAGCCCAGTCAAACCAAGAGTTGGACATGTGTTCCACTCGTTGGCGATTTTGATCCGCCAGGTCGTTGATCTCACAACGATCAATCGAAAGGTCATACAATTGCCACTTCTTTTCAGGATTGAGTTTATCCCAAACCAACTTAAAATCTCCTTCCCGAATGGCGCGATTACCAGCCCATTGCCAGCAGAGTTGAGCGTGCGCTTCACGGGAGTTTCCTTTCAACAAATTGACCATGCTCTTGCCTTCGACCGGAATGAGTTCAGTTCCGTTAAACTGCTTCGGATACTCTCCCCCTCCCAACTCGACTAACGTTGGCATGAAGTCAATTATATGAGCCACGTTTCGATTAATTGTGCCGCTTGGAATAACGTTAGGCCACCACGCAATCATGGGGGTTGTAATCCCTCCTTCATTCAACCAACTTTTATAGCGACGGAACGGCGCATTCTGCGCCCAACCCCAAGCTGGCCCAACCGCCACATAATCATCCCCTGGGCCTGGATTCCGTTTAACTGGATCGCGCCCGCCCGGTTCTTCGGCGCATCCACCGTTATCTGAGAGAAATAGGATGAGGGTGTCTTCATCGTGTCCAGTCTTCGATAATGTTTCTAAAAGTCTGCCGATATTTTGGTCGACACTGTCAATCATCGCTGCGTAAACCGCCATTCGATGATCTTCGAAATCTTGATCCGAATTCGCCCAGTCGTAAGCCCGACTGTCACCCTTACTCAATTTCCACGACTCGTCAGCCAATCCCATATCTTGCTGGCGTTTGAATCGAGTTTTGCGCATTTCATCCCAACCCTCCTTAAATTTCCCGCGATACTTGGCAATATCTTCCGGCTTAGCTTGAATCGGATAGTGCGGTGCCGTGTAAGTCAGATGAATAAAGAAAGGCTTTTTCGTGCGATCCGCTGCATGAATCGCTTCGATTGCCGAGTCCGTAAATGCATCCGTCGTATAAAAATCTGAGGGGAAATCAGTAATCAATTGGTCGTTTTTACCGAAAACCCGCGTGCGCCCTCCCTTGTATTTAGGATCAGGCTGAACTGGATTAAAAAAGTTGCAACACCCATCAAGGAGTCCATAAAAAGAATCGAATCCACGATAAAACGGATGATTAATTTTGTCACGACCAAGATGCCATTTTCCGCACAATGCGGTTCGGTATCCACACCGTTGCATGGCCTCGCCGAGTGTCACCATATTGGCTCGCAAATGACGGTTGCCGTTGGTGCCCCGTGGATAGAGCCCCGTAAGAATCGAAGCCCGAGTCGTAGTGCATTTTGCATTATTATAGAACTGCGTAAAACGCATGCCATTTTGAGCAAGGCGATCTAAATTTTCAGTGTTTACCTCACCTCCGTAACAGCCAATATCGGAGAACCCCATGTCATCCACCATTATGAGAATAACATTTGGCTTCTCGCCCTCTTCTGCAGTTAGTTCAGGCGCATCTAACTGAGGCCTGGAACCCAAACGATCACCTTCTGTCGCGGACACTGCATTTTCTAAAACCGGCAGGTTGAGAATTGCAAAAATACTCATTGCCATACATAGAAATCGCGTCGATTGATAATTCATCTCGCCGCACGCTCACTTTCTCAATAAATCTAGCTTGAAAGGAATTTACCTTGCAAATTATAAAATGAACTCCACCCATTTCCAATGAACCAGTCGCTCGGCAACATCCAGCACCACTCGGCACCTACGAAACCGTCTGGCAGCACGAACTCAAGAACTTCAGGAATCCAATCTTACTTCGCCCAAGCGGGAGCAGGGAACGATCGAATTCTGCTATAGCGAATATACTTCTCCCAGACATCTTCGTCCCCATTCAGCCGGGGATCTCCCGTTGTCTTTAAAAATTGATTTAACCTGGCTTCAAGCTTCACAGTCAATTCCTGGTGTTCTGATTCGCCGGATAAATCATTGAGGCAAGCAGGATCGTGTTGTATATCATAAAGCTCAAGGGCAGGGCGATGCGCTACTGCGAGAGAGAAGTAGGGCGCGATTTCGGGATTCATTTTTTCGGCAATCAAAAAACTGAGCGATGGACAGGCGTCAATATCATGATAGCCACCATCCTCCGGGCCTAATTTACCCGACTGCATTTTTCTCGGTGCTCCGGCGGGCCACCGTTCCGGTTTCATATTTCGGATCAAGAGGTAACGCGAAGTCCTGATACAACGCTGAGGGTAAGTGAGGTTTTCCCAACGGGACGACGAATGCCGCTCGCGACAACTATAGACTTCTTCGCGACGGAATTGAGTCAGCCCTGATTCACTAGATTTCAACACCGGCACGAGGCTCTTCCCTGTGATCGGACTACCACTTCCCCCTGTAACCGGTTGATCTACGCCGCTCATTTCAAGTATTGTCGGGGCAAGGTCAGTGAGACTGACAACGTCATTCACGACTCGCCCACCGGGAACAGCCGGGACATACCGAATTGCCAGCGGCATATGAATACCGTACTCGTAGACATTTGCCTTGGCACGGGGGAAAGCCATTCCATTATCACTCGTGACAATGATCAGGGTATTCTCCAATTCTCCACGCGCCTCAAGCGACGCAATCATTTTTCCCAAATGACGATCGAACCATTCAATTTCAAGGCAATAGTCGAGAATGTCACTCCGTACTACGTCCGAATCGGGTAAAAAGCCTGGTACTTCGACGTCGGCCAATTGCTTGCCTGACGCAAGCCCGCTCCCTTTTTCAAAAGATCGATGCGGCTCATGTCCGCCATACCAAAAACAGAATGGCTGACCATCGGGCTTTTCCTCTAAGAAATTTTCAAAATTCCCAGCATAGTCATTTTTAGCAATTCCACTTGCAGGAACCTCTGAATTTCTTAACTCGCTAAAGCTAACACCCGCTGGATTGCGAACACGACCCGAGACCTTGAAATTCCCGGGCTGCCAACCTTTGCCGGTGTAGCCGACAAAATAACCCGCGTTTTCTAGAAGTTCGGGAAACACATCATATTTTGATGGAAATGAACTCGCATGGGTACCTGCCTGTTCGAGTTGCCACGGATACCGCCCGGTCAAGATCGAAGCCCGGGACGGGGAGCAACCGGGGGACGCACAAATCGCATTATTGAAAAGCACTCCCTCTCGGGCAACCCGATCAAAGTTAGGCGTTGCAATCGTCTTACACCCGCTTATTGAAGTATGCTTCCATGACTGATCATCAGAGATTGCCACCAAAATATTTGGCCGGCGTATTACTTCGTCCGCCATTACGCGGATACTTCCAGCCTGCAAGCACAGAAGAAATAACGACTGCAAAATAAAAACAGAAAAAGTAAAAACAACGCGAGAGCGATTATTGCAGAGCGACATTTGAAAAAACTCAAAAGATCTTTAAAACGAAACCATTTACTGCAGCATTCTAGCAATGTTTTGCCAAGATTCCAAAGAATTACAATTACTCATAAAACCACAGTTCGGAAAAGGCGTCGCTTCGACGAATAAAATTGGAGCCAAGGTGGACTCGGCAACGTCGCAAAACAAGATTAAAATTTAAAAACTGCAGATGCTTAGTTCCGCAGAATTTGCAACCACTAGCAATCCAACTATAGAACCCTCGCTATGCCCTCCGAAACGATCGTAACCTGTTTTCCATTATCCGCTGCAGATGCCGACACCATTCGCGATGCTGCCACTGAGAGGTTTGAAGTAATTGTTGCAAACCAGGAGACCATTTCCGAAGAGATCTTTAAAGCCGATATTTTTTGCGGTCATGCAAAAGTGCCAGTCGACTGGGATCGCGTTGTCAATAATCGAAAACTAAAGTGGATTCAATCCTCCGCGGCAGGATTGGATCACTGCCTTGTTTCCCCAGTCATTAATTCAGACATTCTGGTTAGCGGATGTTCAGGATTGTTCGCCCCGCAAGTCGGTGAGCAAATGATGTCCCTTTTAATGGGCTTGATACGGCGAAGTTCTGTATTTTTCAAGGCTCAACAGATAAAACAGTTCGTCCGGCGCCCGACTGACAATCTATTCGGCAAGACCATTGGGATTGCCGGATTAGGAGGAAACGGACAGCGAATTGCCCAGATTCTCCGGCCAATGGTCAACCGCATCATCGCCACTGACTGCTTTGTTGAATCCGCGAAGGACCTGATCGATGACGGAGTGATTGATCAAATCCTGCCAGCTTCAGGTTTAGAGGAAATGCTACCTGAAATTGACGTCTTAATCATTACGTTGCCACTTTCTTCCTCGAATGAAAATAGGATCGGGAAAGCACAATTTGATCTTCTTAAACCAGGTGCTTACGTGATCAACGTCGGGAGGGGGTCAGTTGTGGAAACCCAAAGTATGATCGATGCACTTTCAAGCGGCAGGCTCGGCGGCGCCGGCTTCGATGTCGTCGAACCGGAACCATTACCTACGTCCTCGCCTTTATGGGAAATGGATAATGTGATTATCTCTCCCCATGTGGGCGCTCAGTCTCCACTTCGAATTCCAGTCACAATTGACATTTTCTGCGAGAACATCAAGCGATTTCTGTCGGGTGCTCCCCTGTTAAATCAAGTTGACAAAACTCTAGGATTCCCACTACCCGAACATCGGATTCCTTTTAAGTGGTAAAGTTTCTAAAGAATGCCCTAAGTAAAAGAATTCAAGGTAGCCCAACACAGCGAGGTTTGTCACAATATAACGCACGGCTAACAACCTTTTTTATGGCCAACCTCAGCGAGATTGTTCACTAAAAATAAGCATCACCGAGGAACTCTCCATTGGATTTTGACGGCGAAAATCTAAACATTACTTCGGAAGAAGACTTATCCCCTACGGTAACGCAGGAGGGGAATTTCGAAATCAATCAGTGCTCGGAACTTTACGGTCTTTACGAAGAAATCCTGCGTGAAAAACGACACAGCTGGACAACCCACCTGCGGCTTTTGACAAAATTAGGATCGGGTGGTCAAGGTGTCGTTTATTTGACGGAAAGACGCGGCTCGGACGGATTTACACTTCCCGTCGCCCTGAAAATCTTCTCACCTGAACGCTATTCCTCGCCCAACCATTACGACTCTGACATGTCACGCATGGGACGCGTGGCGGCCAAAGTTGCTCGTATCCAACACGAAAATCTCTTGGTCGTCGAAAATTTCCTCGACCGTGACAGAATCCGAATGATGGTCATGGAATGGGTAGAAGGCTTCGATCTTCGACGGCTACTGACGCCCAAAATGTTTGGCACAGTAAAAGAACGATTCAGTGAGAAGCGATGGGAATATATCAATGACGTATTAGTTACCGTAGGCCCTGAGCAACCACGTTTTAAAGCCGGAGTCGCAATCGCGATCGTTCGCGATTGCCTCGAAGCACTTGCCGCGATGCATCGGCACGGAATCGTCCATGGCGATGTAAAACCCGGCAACATAATGCTCAAAAGAAGTGGACACTCAAAGATCATCGATATTGGCTCCGCCTTCGACATCGCCGATCCGCCGCAACGGCGAGCTTGCACGCCTTCTTACGCTGCACTCGAAGTCTTAAAGGGTACTGATAACACCCCGCGTAGTGACTTGGCCAGTCTCGGTTACGTCACCATAGAACTTCTTGCCGGTAAACCAGTGTTTGGCGGCATTAATGATTTTGCCAAACTGATCGAAGCCAAAGAGACGCTTCCAAATCGCCTGCACGACATCTTACCTTCTGAAGTATCGAACAACGAATTGCTAATGTCATTTTGCCAGGGGCTGATTGACCCCGACCCGGAGAAACGTTTTCAGTCGGCCGAAGCAGCTGACTTAGTCGAAATTGGTGCGGCGGCTTTCCACCGGCAATTGGTCAAAGACGATCTCGCATCCGAGTACGAGAATGACATCCGCATTTGGATTGATGAATTACTGGAAATCGAAGCGGCCAGTCCGGGATTTTTAACGAGTAATTAAGCCCAGTCCAGACCAGTTGTTTTTTTGATTCGTTCTTCGAAGTCGCCAAGCAAACCACCGATAACTCTCCATTTGTTGGGGCAACGGACTTCGATATCTCCCTGCTGATTGATTCGAACAATGGATGAGACCAAAACACCTGCCGCCGACAAGTCTTGAGAATGCAATTCTCCATCATTGATGATCTCATCTAATGTTTCACCGGTCATTTCAATAAATTTCATACTCATTCCATATTAATTTTGGTGGCGGCAAATAACGCTGACCATCGAGATGAACCAAGGCAGAACAAAGAAACGTTTTCCAACTCTCAGCCAAGAAATTAACCAAACTCAATCCTATCAAATCGATTACCAATGGTGCACGTCCCTATGATAGGCAGTTTACAAGCAAAACTCCAATTTACTTGATTTCTCAAAAGCCTCATGGTTTACAACTCGGATTTCGCTCTGGAAAAAAACCAGTAAATTACCTATCGACCGAATTGAACATCTTAGCCGTTACTCTTGGGGGCTGAGATTATCACAATAATTGGTATGATGCGGTGTGAGCAAACTGACCTAGGAACATAATGATCAATCACGAATCTGATCCAAAAAACGCTTCTCAAGAGACGCAAACTGGCGAACAGAAAGCCAACTGGCAAACGCTAACGGTCGCTGAGGAAGAGCATCTTGAGAGGCTGGACGCTTTCCTGGTCCGCCACTATCCAAAATTCAGTCGCGTTAAATTGCAACGAGCGATTGCTGCGAAAAATGTCCGCGTGGATGGTCAGCAGGCAAAATCCTCTACCCGAATTAAGCGTGAGCAAACGGTTGAGTTCCTTCCTCCGCAACCCGAACCGGAAGGCACTATCCCGGAAGACATACCGCTGAACATTCTCTACGAAGATGACCACGTGGTTGCAATCAACAAGCCACCATCGATGGTGGTGCATCCTGCAAAGGGGCACTGGTCTGGAACGCTCACCGCCGCACTCGCATTTCATTTCCAACAACTCAGCACAATTGGTGGAGCAACTCGGCCAGGCATTGTCCATCGACTCGACCGGGATACCAGTGGTGTTATTTTAGTGGCAAAGTCAGACACAGCTCACATTGACCTGGCGAGCCAATTTGAAAAACGTATCGTTGAAAAAGAGTATTTTGCCCTCGTTTCTCCGGCTCCTAACCATGATCGGGACATTATCGATAAACCGATCGGGGCGCACCCTTATCAAAGGGAAAAAAAAGCGATTCGAATCGGGCATTCGACAAGTCGATCGGCAAGCTCTTTCTTCGAAGTAATCGAAAGATACCGAGGCTTTGCCAGCGTAAGAGTCAAACCTAAAACTGGTAGAACCCACCAGATTCGGGTACACATGGCGCACATTGGCTGTTCAGTGCTTTGTGATCGGCTCTATAGCGGCCGAGCCAAATTACAGCTACGAGACTTGACTCGTAAGAGCCAAGACCAGACGACCCTGCTAGAGCGACAGGCATTGCATGCTCGCCATATAAAATTCAAGCATCCAATTGACGGACGCGATATGTCAATTTCAGCGCCGATCCCCGACGACATCGAAAAAACAGAGCAGGCCATTCAAAAATACAGGCCCCTAACCTAACTGTTTTGCTCAAAACCGCCGGGCAACTAACCAGCTGAGTCCTACTGTGCATTCGAAATGCACAAGCAAACTGGATTGACATCTTGCCTGGCAGATTAGTCTGAAACCTTCAGGCTCTCTAACATCTTCTTGAAATACTTCTCATTTTTGTCAATCGTCGCCTTTGGCCCGTAAAACTTGACGAAGTAATTCCCATTGGCTTCGGTTTGAATAATCGCTGCGAGCATCCGGTAATTTTTACGCTCTACTTTTGGCTTGCCGCTAAATGGACCACCAACGGCGTCCATAAACGTACCAGTGATGTCTACGAAATTAACTTTCTGCCCATCAATCTCCATCGCCTTCTGTTTCGTCTTGCCAGCTGTATCACCACCGTCGGGTTGGGTAAACTGCCCCTGCCATCGAACAATATTTGCTTCAATTGATCCGCCAGCCCCCATAATCGTCAACCGACCGTCAACTTCATCACCTTCAACTTTCGGGATCTTCAATTCAGCGTCTAGCATCCGGCTTCTCGGCGGAACGGATTTCCAATTCCCCGTCGCGGTAAATTTGATGCTATCCTCGGCAACCAATACAGTCAGTGGCTTCTTCTTCGCACTATCCTGTCCGGCTTTAGATTCCGACGCGACTGGTTTTTTTTCATTTGCCGACTCTTGGCAAAAACCATGATTCGCCAAAAGCGATACAAAAACAAAACCAATCATCCAAGCTATTTTCCGAGCGCTAAATCTCATCAACACTTACCTTAATTTAAATTCAACCAAAAATATTAACTCGCGTTCCAAATTTGATAAACGCAAGAGATCCGCTAGTCAAGGATTATCAATTACAATTTTCATTGCGACAACCAGTAGCGCTAAAATCGCGATCAGCCCGCTAATTACGAAAGCCGCGAAAAACCAGTTTTTTCTTTGGTTTTTCTCAGCAGCGGTCAATTTCTTTTTCACTCGAGGTGCGGGTCGGCGTAGCTCAATCGGCAGCTCTTTAAATGCCCTCGAACGCTTCTCCTTCAACCGTTGACCCTCGGCCTCGGCAACGAGACTGGGAAACACTCTTTCGGCTGGAATCCAGCCCCCCCAATCGCCGCGCCAAACAAGCGATCCGATCGTGACGTCCCCGGCATCGAGACGCTTTTGCATCAGCCTTCCCCTGAGGGGACCAATCTCTCCTAGCTCCTTGTTCCGCAAGTACCAAATCTGTTTGGGTGCCTGAAGAATAGGATCAACCTTTCCCATGCTGGGCGGCAATTGCGGCTTGTCCAGCACAAACGCCTCGACGGACTGATCGAGATCCTCGCCACCAATATCTGGGGGACGGTGCTTGAGAAGTTGATCTTTGGGACGTCTCATTCGCTGGCGGATTCGATTGGGAAACGTCTCCCGAATGGCGACGCTGTCTGTCTTATCAATTCCCCCGGCGTTAATCATCATTTCCAGTTGGGGAGCAGCGGTCTTAGGGGGGGGCAGAGTTTCCGCGTGTGCCCTGGACGTAGCAACCGCCGCCGGCACGATAACCTCAGCCGAGCAATGAGGGCACTTGCGCTTACAGCCGGCCTGCGACACTTTCACGTTCAGTCGATTCAGACAGTTTTTACAAGTAAACCGAATGCCCATGCTTGCTTTTGAATCTCGATGTGTACGATTAAATACTAACCAATTAGGAACATTGTAACCGGAAAAAAACCGGAATCCACACTCCTATTGGGTGATTTCAAATTCAGCTTAACTTCACCGAGTCCTGTACGATTTCTCTATCAAAATAGTTAATCGACATTGCAGCATCAATGATCACCGATTGCGCATTAATGCCGGATGAACGTGGGCTCAGCAGGAAGCACGCGGCATTGGCGACCTCTTGCGTTGAAAGCGGTCGTTTTCTCGGAATTACCTTTTCTGCAAACAAATAGCTATCCACAAACCCCGGGATTCCTGCCGATGCAGATGTCTTCAGTAATCCCGCCGCCACTGCATTAAAACGGACTTCAGAAAATTGACTAAAACTCTTCGATAGGAAGGCGACCGAACTATCGAGCGCCGCTTTAACGGGCGCCATAAATCCATAATTTTCGGATGCCATTCTGGTTGTCGAAATTGAAATTGTGATTACCGATGCATCTTCGGCAAGTAGGTCTTTGAACTCATTCGCCAATGAAATAAACGAGAAACAGGAAATATCGATTGTCCGTAAAAATTGCGATTTTGTCGTCTCGTGAAACGGCTTAACTCCGGACTCGTCATAGTCGGCAAATCCAATCGAATGAACCAATCCATCAACGACAGGGAACTCGGCTTCAACCTCAGTCCTCAGACGCTTAATTTGATCTTCAAATTCGACATCACAAATGAAACATGGCCGATCCCCCATCAGTTTAGACACCGACTCTCGCCGCGCCGGACTGCGGACGACATAAACCACGGTCGCACCGACCTCTTCGAGAGTCTTGCCAATATGCCAAGCAACGCTCTTTTTATTTGCGACTCCAAATACAAGAATCGTTTTCCCAGCCAATTGAAGAAAGTCCATACCAACCACCCGATATAAAATAATTCGTTCTACTACGACTCATTCGCCTTACTCATCCTACTCGGGATGCGATGCTTGCATCCAACGTTGCAAGCTTCGCTCTTCTGCGTCAACGATCCGACGGCGCAATCGTACAAGTAAACGACAACCGAGCGACCACTTTCCCATTGCATTTAATCTGTGCGGTCATGTAATAAGCCGAAGACACGACCTCATCGAGTTTGACATGGTTCTCGATTGTATCCCCAGGATGCACCA
>JAALLA010000003.1:0-15338 GCA_011087765.1 Pirellulaceae bacterium | reverse complement strand
GACACGACCTCATCGAGTTTGACATGGTTCTCGATTGTATCCCCAGGATGCACCATTCGCTTGAATTTAACATCGCCCATACGCGTTAAAACTGGCACACCGCTGACTCCGTCCAGGACCTCGGATAATAAAACCGCTCCCGATTGAACCGCTGATTCGCACAGAATGACCCCGGGCGTCAACGGATGCTCAGGATAGTGTCCCTGAAAAAAGTATTCATCAGCATGAAACGTTTTCTTACAGACAATCGATTCTTGATCCTGCATAACAATTTCATCAACCAACAACATCGGAGCTCGATGAGGAATGGCAGCATGGATTTTTTCTAAACTTGGGTGAGGATTCATAAGATCTCAGTTCGATGCAACGGGAGAGGTAGCGGGCATTTTGCTCAAGTGATTAATAACATCGTTTGCTACAATCACACCGTAGTTAATCGTGCCGAGCCAGCCGGACATGATGATTCCGCAACTGCCCGCGTGGTACAAACCCCGAATTTGATCAGGCAAGGCACGGCTTACCATTAACCCTTCAAATTTTGTCCCGAAACTCGCTCCGGAAATATGCTTCGTGTAATGCTGGAAGGTTACGGGAGTCGCTGCTTCCGCGTGAACAATCCTCTCGCGGCTATTGGGAACGTATTTTTCGAGCGCATCAAGAGTCGTCTCGACGAGGTCCTGCTTACTGGCTTCGTATTCTTCTTTCGACATCCCAACCCAATCAGCATAGTTCGCATTGGTACTGGAAACAATTAACGTCCTCCCCTTTCCCTCGGGGCGCGTGTCCGGGTAGTAGAATGAGAACGTCCGACTCGTTACGTTTCTATCTAACAACAAATCTGTTTGGAATCTGTCCGCTGTACTTGAGAAGAGTAAATCACCGGTTTCCCGTGGTACTGTGTCATCGTTACCCAACGCCATGTAGACCTGCGTGCTACTGTTATTGAGCCGAACCTCTTTCGCTTCGTCCACGAACGAACGGTCAAACTTATCCTCTCCTATAAGATTAAAAATCGTTGCCCTAAGATTTGCATTTGAAACAACCGCTGATGTTTTAATCGTCTTTCCGTTTACGACGACCGATTCAACGCCACCCGCACCAACATTGATTTTTTCTACGTCGCAATTGATCCGAACATCAACGCCACTGGCAACCAATTCCTTTTCCATTGACTTAACAAGTTTGTCAGTGCCACCTTGAAATACGAATACCCCTTTGGACATGAAATTCGAAAACACGATACCATAAGTCAACGCTGGATCCTCAAGCGTCGAACCGTTGGCATAAGTAATCGGCTCCATCAACAAGCGAATCACATCTTCCCGGCCGGGAAAAAATTCTTCAAATAGCTCACGTGTTGTTTTCGACTGGTCGTCGTAAAAATTCATTCCCCGTGCCGAATCAAAAAACCGATCAACATTCTCTTGAGCAATTCCAAAATCAGTTGTCAGCAGGCGTGTGAAATCTTTCCTGTCGAATGAGGTCGTCAGAGAAAACATTGGATTGTCGAACCGAACGCCCTCCAACTGAACAATCGAGTCAGCGATTTCTTTGGACCAGTATCGTCGGCAACTTTTGACCATTCCATAAGGGAAGCCGTGCAACGAAATATCAAAAATATGCCCGCCAGGTCTCTTAAACCAGGTTGCTAATCCACCTAATTTATAATGCTGCTCTACCAACAGCACTGAGAGGCCATTGCGAGCGAGAATATTTGCGGAAGTAAGTCCGCCGAGTCCGCTGCCGATCACAACGACGTCGTAACTGTCAGCGGTACCTTTGAGGAAATCTTTTGGCATAAAAAGTTCAAAAATTCGGGTCGTTCAGATGTCCATAAACAAACGTTAGATTAAAAGATTCGTTACCATTGTTCAATGGTAGGAAGTCATTTCAGACCGTTTGGTAAACCGATTGTTCTGCCTCATCCTTTAACCTGAAGCCCAAAACACATGGCTGAACAAGACACATACACTCGCCATTCAAGCGGCATTCTGGCCCCCCCAGAGACATTCGCGGCAAGTCTTCGGCATTTGGGGCCTGGCTTTATTCTTTCAGCGTCAATTGTCGGTTCCGGGGAATTGATCGCAACAACCCTCATGGGTGCTAAAGCAGGGTTCACGCTCCTGTGGTTTATCATTTTCAGTTGTGTCATCAAAGTTGTGGTTCAACTGGAATTCGGCAAGCATGCGATCTCCTCCGGCGAGACGACGATGGAGGCGCTGAATTCGTTACCAGGCCCTAAACTCGGCTCAGCCAACTGGTCAATTTGGCTTTGGCTGGTTCTGATGCTTACCAAGACCCTACAGCTCGGTGGGATCATTGGCGCAGTCGTACTGGGAGTCGAACAATTATTCCCCGCCTTGGGACCCGGCCTATCGGAAGGTGTCTTGCCCACCCGGATTCTGACGACGCTTGTCGTCGCACTTTCAGTCTCTATGCTCGTTTTCAAAGGTTATTATTCCATCTTGGAAAAAGCATCCCTGTTTATGATCGCTGTTTTTTTGGTTTTTACATTAGCTTCGTTGGCCATGTTGCAGACCACTCCCTCAGCGATCACCGGCGCTGAATTCACCAGCGGTCTGATTCCTAATTGGCCAGATCAAACTACCTTGTTAATCGCCATCGGCGCCTTTGGAATTACGGGAGTAGGGGGTGATGAAATACTCGCCTATAACTATTGGTTAATTGAAAAAGGTTACGCGTCCTATGCCGGACCTCGGGAAGACACCCCAACCTGGGAAAAACGCGCTAAGGGTTGGATTCGAGTCATGTACTGGGACGCAATCCTGGCGATGGTCTGCTACACGCTTATGACTTCGATGTTTTACCTACTTGGCGCAGCCATCTTGCACCGAGCCGGAACGCTACCGGCGAAAGGCAACCTAATTGAAGTTCTAGGTACGATGTACACCCAAACTCTCGGGTCTGGCGCGAAATTTGTCTTCGTGATTGGTGCCGTGGTAGTCCTGTATTCCACGATGTTTGCCGCCTTAGCCGCTTGGACTCGATTGTATGCAGACGCGTTTGGCCAAATCGGTTGGATTGATTTTCACAATCCAAAATCACGGAAAAAGACAATCGGTATCATCGCTTGCATCTTTCCTCTCGCCTGGGCGGCACTCTACCTGTTCTTTGAAGCCCCCGGACAATTAGTTATTATCGGCGGAGTAATCACCGGCGTCATCTTACTGCTTGTGGTATTCGCCGCCATGTACTTTCGATACCGACGGCTAGACTCTAGATTAAGCCCATCCAAATTTTACGACGCGGCTTTATGGGTAAGCGCCACTGCAATTCTGGCAGTGGCCATCATGACGTTAAAAGATGCCGTTCCCTGGAACACGATCTTCACATCTTTTGCCCCATAACGGTCACAACTGATCTTGCCACCTGACCTGCAACACCCAGCCCGCTACACCATTGCACAAAATTAGGAAAATCAAAAATCAATGAGTTCGGAACAACCCAACAATCCGCTTCACGGTGTAAAACTCAAAGACATGCTCGAAACCCTCGTAGATTCCTTAGGATGGGAAGCATTAGGCTTGCGAATAAACATCCGCTGCTTCAACCATGAACCATCCATTAATTCGAGCCTGAAATTCCTGCGGCGCACGCCCTGGGCACGTCAGAAAGTAGAAAACCTATATCTAAGAACCATTGCTAAAAACAATTAAACAGATCAGGCTATTTAATTAACTGATTAATCAAGCACAAAGATGCTTAATTTATCTGGAACATCAAAATCAGATCATCAACGCAACCGAATTTGCTTGACCATTGATTCAACCATCTCGTACAACCTGTCGGATCCACCAAACTCCATACCAAGTTCCTTTATCTTAGTGACGTCGATTTCGTGCTTGGGTCGTTTCTGACCTCCAGCAATCGAACTTGAGCTGCTACATATTTGTTTCGCGACATTTGCCACATCAAATTCAGAAATATAGCGGTCGTAGCACGAATAAGACTGCCCTTCAATTCCATCGCTCACCAAGAGCAACTCGATCGCCCGGGCAACATCATCGACGTGAACCTCCTTACCACCACTTTTCACCTCGACATCGACTCCGCGGACAATATTCTCAATTAGTTTGAACCACTTGGAATTCTCCAAAGGCTTTGCAATACCGTAGATACCCGTTGGACGAATCGCACAGATTGGGAAACCGCAACCGAGGCCATAGCTATGGACGAATTTCTCGATTGCCGCCTTGTGTGCCCCGTAATGCGTATTGGCCCATAGAGGGTGAGCTTCGTCGAGCGGGCGGTCCGATAAGATATGATCATGTACTGCGCACGTGGACACGAACACAAATCGCTTGATTCCCGCCGCCAAGGCGGTCTCAATTAACTCAAGGGTCCCCAAAACATTGACTCGGGCGTATTCGACAACATCGAGTTCATTGGCCTGAAACGAGCGTCCCGACCTGGACAAACCTGCGTGAACGACTGCATCGCACCCCTGAACAAGCAGTTCCATTGACTTCTTGTCAGATAGTTGCCCGGGTACCCACTCAACACCTTCATTGTGCACCGGCGATTCTGACAAACTGCTGCGAGTCCAGCATCTTGAGTGAATACCAGAGTCGTGAAACCGTTTTAACAGGGCAGTACCAACAAATCCTGTAGCACCAGTCAAAGCAACTTTCATAACTCAAATCTCGTTCATTCAATTGATAGACACATCACAAAAAAAATCTCACGACCAAAACGGCCGCGAGATTAAATTTACACATCACAAATCGAGAATCTAAAATCTGCCCAATTGAGCAACGATAAGACCACGACTATTTAACAATTTCTAACAAGGAAATCTCGAAAATCAAGGCTTGGTTAGGGCCAATCAATCCGCCGCCGCCACCTTGAACCCCGTAACCCTGATCTCCAGGAATGACGACTCGCCACTTCCCACCCACCTTCATATTCTGAAGAGCAGCAGAGAAACCCGGAACCACCCCATTAACACGGAACGTCGCTGGCTGTGCAGGACGCCCATTTGGGGGAGCAGTCGAGGAATCGAATACCGTTCCATCCAAAAACGTTCCGTGATAATCCACCTTAACTTCATCACTTGCGGTTGGCTTGGGACCGGTCCCTTCCGTCAAAATCTCATACTGAACACCGGTTGGCAACATTTTCACTTTGGGATTAGTCGCGGCGTTTTTCTTCATATAAGCTTCGGCGATGGCTACGTTTTCAGTCGCAACCTTTTTCATTTTCTCAATCTCTCGCTGTTGGACGAGCTTTTGAAATGCCTGCATCAGGGCTTCCTGATCTTGGTTTGACATTCCTACCGGCTTCCCGCCAACCGACGCCGCACAGCCTTCAATAATTTTCTCAAGCTTCAAGCCAAAACTACGGTTCTTAAAATTAGTCATCACTTGATAGCCAGCAATAAAACTGTCGAAGTCCTCACCAGCATCGGCAGCTTTCATGCCCTTGATCAACTCATCCATGTTGATGTCAGCACCTGATTGGCTCTTCATGTTAGCCATCATTTGATAGCCAATCAGAAAACTGGCCTTTTCGGTCAAAGAACCTTCGTCTTGAACCGTTGCTGTCGGCGCAAACCCGGGAACAGCAGTCGCATCCTGAGCGAATATCGCACAGGACATGCAGAGAACCAACGCGAAGGAAGTAAGCATCGTGTACGACACCCTTGCTACGCTGTTATTATTACGAACCATCACAGTCTCCCTTTTTATTTCGCAAGCAGACCGACGACATCGAAAGAATGACCGCGAAGTTTTGATTTTAATGAGCGTAGATTATATAGCCAAACATCTGCCGGTCTATGAGTCCCGTTAATATTTCAAGCGTTTTGGCGAGGGTTAAGGTCAACCCACTTTGGTTAAATCAAACACATTGCCTAACCGGCGGTTTAAAACTAACCGGCGGTTTTATTTCTTGGCGACATTGGTCTGAAGATAAATCGCAAAAGTCGCAAGCCAGTGATCTCCTTCGTAGTTGCCGCTAAAAACATACTTATAACCCATCGTTGCGTGGTCAGCTGCTGAACGTTTGAGCAGGACTCCGCGTGAATCACCCACCGGAAGACTCGAAGAGATTCCTTGCATACACCAGCCACGACTTAGATTTAACCCGGCAAGGTGAACGATATAGCCGTCCTTTGTATCGCTGACTTCAACCGGGACCAGAAGGTTTCCTCCATCGCCATCCTTCAGAGTAGGCAGAAACTTGTCAAACCACGCGTAAAATTCTTCAGGCTCAAGTACCCGACGCATTAAGTCTGCCTCGTTCAAACACGAAGAGAAAAAATCTTGTCCAGAGGGCTCGTACATGGTGGGGTAGTTTTCATCGTTGAAGTAATAATCCCGCGCCCGTTGAACAACCAGCGTCTCGAGCTCGGTATTTTTAAGTTTCCGCGCGTAATCGAGAATCTGCGATAACGCAAAACCCGTGTCGCCGTGTAACCCCGTACGAATTGGAAATGATAGTTTCGGCAAATAGTCGAATGTCCGTTTTACTAGAAGCTTCTCGAGGCCGCGCAGATTCTCACGCCATCGTTTACCATCTTCATCGTCCCAGCCTTCAAGTTCATCAACCATCCGAAGATACCAAGCCCAGCCATACGTGCGCTCAAACGACTTATGCTGCTTTTCTTCAAAATACCGAAGCTCACCTGCTAAATTTTCGGCACTGAGGTTTTGGTTTAATTTCTCTCGAATCACAGTTTCTAACTTTTGATTGGGATACTGACGCAGCAACCGAATCAACATCCAGTGACCATGAACGCTACTGTGCCAGTCAAAACAACCATAAAACGCCGGGTGCATTTCCTGGGGTGTCCGAACCGACTCAGCATCGACCACAATATTGCCCGGTTTATTTGGATATTCCGTTTGAATATTTTTAAGTGCCAACTGGGCAAAGGAATCGACCTGTGCTGCAGTTAGCGCCTCGCCGAGTTTAGGCATCTCAATGACAACCACTTCATCCTCCTCACTTCCCTGACCACTGGTAGTCGCGGTTGAATACGAAAAACAAATCATCCACACCAATGAAAAAGTCAAACAAAATCTCAACTGCCGATCACGCGTTCTTAACTTCATTGGAATTCCTAATTGTTTCCGTTGGTTGCTTCTCTTTATCTGACTAAAACTATCCGACTGAAATTAAACCGCGAGTCAGTCTTTCTTTTTTTTGCCTTGTGAACTCACCTTGGGTGCGAGGTACGCGCCCTTGCCGTTCATTAACCAGTCGAGATCGGCCTTGATGCGCGGGTCGTCCATTCTGGGATCCTGATATTTGACCCCATACTCTTTAAGTTTTATTGCTAATTCGCGAGCAGTATCGCGGTAGCCAGAATTACCTAACATATTGACCATCTCGTCTGGATCTCGTTCGAGGTCGAAAAGCCACGGTTGATCATTGGTGGCAATGACCAGTTTGTGACGATCCGAAACCGCCATTAACCAACCCGCCATGTCGCCGGTGCCTCTTGCAAAAGCCACATCTTCCCAACCATCATCCGCCGAGGCTTCCGTCAGCAACTTTGAAAAATCCCGTCCATGGAAATCCACGTTGACATCTTTACCAAGTAATGAAAAAAGCGTCGGGCAAAAATCAACGCTAGTTAGAGCACGATTAATAACTGTCTTCGGTTTAATTTTTGAAGGGTAATAAACGAGAAATGGAATTCTTGCTGAACCCTCCCAAGGTACGCCTTTATTTTGGCGATGGTGTTCGCCTCTCAGATCACCATGATCCGAGGTGAAGACGATCATGGTGTTGTCGATAATTCCGTCATCGGTCAACTTCTTAATTAAACGTCCAATGTTGTCATCAATGCACTTAACCATCCCGTAGTATTTACTTTGGCCAAAACCCGATTTCTTTGCAGGCTCACCCCATTCTGGAATCGCCCGGTCGTCGACATCGAAAGAAGTCGGTTTCTCGTACACCTGATCGTCATACATGGTGTTGTAAGGTGCCCTAACCGTATCAGGGCCATGTGGATCAGGAAGACTCAACATGTAACAAAACGGAACCGATTTATTCGCGTCAATAAATTCCAGTGTCCGGTCCATTAAAAAATCAGTAGTGAATGTTTTTTCGTCGGCATCGCCCACGGCGTAAGAGGGTTTGTTCTTAGAGAGCGAGCCCACCTTGGGACCACTGTCGTCGATTTTTAAATTCTTCCAATGCCCTCGGTTGAACATAAATCGATTGTCCTGAAAACCGAACTTTCGCTCAGGTGCCCATTGCGGCTTTCCCAAGCCATCGAGATGCCACTTGCCAGCATAGCCAGTTTGGTAGCCCGCTTTACCGAGTAAATGAGCAAACGTTACCACTTCATCGTTTAACGGAATGTTGTTCGTGACCACTGGCGTCGCCTGAGGATATAACCCCGAAATAAGCGAACCACGGGATGGACTGCACACGGGAGTCGTCGCATAAAAACTAGTACACAACGCACCTTGGTCTGCAATCCAATCGATATTCGGCGTTTCAACGACCGCAGGCCCCCACATGTAGGCTTGCCGTTCTTGCATCATCTCTCGATAGCACCCCAATGTCCGAAAATTGTGCTCATCGGTCATGATCACGATTAAATTGGGTGAGGTCAGATTTGAATCACCTGGGTCGGCCTTCACCACAGAAACAAAACTAATCAATACGATGATTGCGGATTGCCAAAAAGCGAATTGCTGTGATCTATATCTCATTGGGTGCCCTAGTCGTTGAAAAATTGTCATCGTCCCCATTTTTATCCTACCGGCTCGAATCGTCAATCAAATGCAGGCATCTGAACTATCTATTTGGAAATAATATCAGTCGCAACAATTCTTCTCCGACCATAACTGGACCAGACGGCTGACGAAATTATCGATAGTAAAAAAAGAAGGTGCTCTTCGACATGGCGTGAAGAGAGACCACGACCATCGCTCAAAGACACGATAAAACTTGGGACGTGTTTCCGTCGAAAATCACGCCGGCCAAGAGAAACTGGGATCAAGTAGATGAGTTTTCTGATCTCAATAGCTTCAATCGCTTATCGCGGATGGCCGGCAACCGGTTTGCTTTCCAAAAGATACGTCTATTAATAAGTGAATTAAACCCAAACCTGAAACAGAACGCCCCTTTGAAGTTCAGTTTTCGACGGAGATAACGGGAACAGGCTACTACGATGGCTTCGCTGCCAAAGCTCGGGCGTTAACCCTCTTTTAGAAGTCGCTCAAGGTGGGTTATTTGACTACGCACGCCTTCAAGATCAGGATTAATTTGAAGCGCGACTCGAAATCCCTCTAACGCTTGCGAAGCGTTGTCCAACTTTAAGAAACAGTGAGCCATCCCCCTTGCCGCCGGAAAATGGAACCGATTGCAATTAAGCGTCTCCTGACAATCGCTTACCGCGGAATCCAGATAGCCAAGAGCACAATAAGCGATGGCTCGCTGGTGCCAGGCTTCTCCCAACGTTGGATTCGATTCGATGATTAAAGTCGCTGCATCAACCACCTCTTCCATTCGCACCTGCGTTACCAGTCGGTATAGCGCCTTGATGGAATTTTGCTCGGCCACGTTACCCTGGCGAACCCAAACGTCTCGAATACTATGGTCAGCCAAAAGCCTTACGGCACGATCTTCATCGACAAGGGCGTTGCCCATGATTTCGTTGACCGAAAAGTCACCCAAAAACCCAAGACCCAAAATAGCGGCTCGCCGTGTCGTACGACCACCATAAACAGCCAATCGCTCCATCGTTCCGATCGAGTAAAGCTGCGAAATCGAATCAATAAACGTAGCCGAATTTTCGTCGGTCAAGTATTGCTGGTAGAATATATCCAGCAGCGGTAATCGGACATCAAATTCCGACATATTGACCTTACTCCCAAAAACTAAATAACACTGTAAAAGGACTAAACCATTCGGGTAAGCTAATAGGAACTGCCTACCTAACAGATTCGCTTTACGAGTCTAGTTGGGGACCTTGTCAGAAACAACAACAAGAATTCAATTACCTGCCTAGATGGAGCGGAATCGGGTTCCAATAATGCCATCTATTTCAAACCTTAACGAATATGACGAATAGGTTATTTTATGAGGACTAATCCGACCAGCTTACGCTCTAAAAGGCATCCTGTGCTAGCAATGCCTTGGTTAATGATCGTGACAGTTGTTTCGATTAGCTTGTCGAGTGAATTAAGAAGCACTTCAACACGGGTTTTCGGGCAAGATCAGAAAAATGAAATCGCCTGGCTTAGCAATGAAGCACTTTCTGAGCACAACTCCCTGCCCATTTCTGTTATGTGGCGCGATGCGGAATTAAAAGATCGTTTGATGCGGTTTTCCCAAACCCAGCGAGTCGCGATCTTCCTTGATCGTCGAATCGATCCGTCCACGATCATCAACCTAACTTCAAATAACGTTACCACTGAGCAGTTCCTGCTGGAAATTGCCAAACAGACCGATATAGGAATCTGCCAAATTGAGAATGTTTATTATCTAGGCCCCAAAAAGACTGCCAATTCCTTAGCCTCTACCACCGAATCGTTGCTGAAAGTAGCTGGTAAATTTGGAAAGCGAACTCAAATACGATGGAATAAGAACGAATCCTTGAGAACTGAATCCGTCGTTGAGCCTAAGCAACTTTTGCTTGAAATCGCAAAAGCCAACGACATCCAAATCGACGGAATTAGCGAGATTCCCCACGATTTATGGACCAATCTGGACTTACCCGATTCGTCATTGGCCTGTCGAATATCGCTCCTATTGGCAGGTTTTGACAAATCATTCCAGTTTAGCGGGACAGGCAAGACGATTGAAATTGTCGATTTTCAACCACCGACACAGGTGACTTCAACAATTGGTGACCTTAGTGACGCACCCACGGTAAGCAAAATTTTAAGAAAAGAATTTAAATCCTTAAAATTTTCGACGGGGCGCAATCAAATTTCAATCACAGGCGCACCCGAGCTAGTGGGACTCGCCAAGATGCGATCCATCGAGTTTCAAAAACCGGAAATGGTCACTGGATCAACCACCACATTTTCCCTCACAACCCGCGCAGCGCGGGGAGCCATCTTTGCTACCGCGGCACAGCGCAGCAAGCTAAAATTTTCTTACGATAAAAACAACCCCGCCGTTTCAAAAGCTCTTAACGAACCCGTTGCGATTCAAGCGGTAAACGTAACTCTCAACCGGCTTCTCGAAATGACCGTGCAGGGCAGTCCCCTCACTTTCAAAGTGACTGACACTGAGTTAATGGTTTCGTTGAAATAATTTTCTGTTCAGTGGTATTCGCAGCTTAATACAAATGCCGCTGAGAAGGCGCAGCAAAATCTGCTCAAATCTGCAGCAAGGCCTACCTAACACCATTTCGCCGAGTCAGAGATTCTTCAACCAGTGACGCCGTAACGCCGGGTTCTCTCTGAACAGCCTCAAGGGAACTCGCCAGCAACTTGCCTTTACCACCACCAGATTCGGTCGTGCGAATTACAAAATCGTAGGTCACGGGAGTCGTCTCTCCACTAGAGCTCAAGTTTAAAAAGTAGATTTCCCCCGTTCCATCCGAATTGACGGAATAAGTACCAACGGAAGTAAGATCGATCAAGCGACGACCTCCGCTACCATCGTTTGCATTAATTCGAACCGTTCTCGTAACCCCACCTCTTCCATCAAAATCTGCAACACCCACCGACCGCGACTGGAACCCATTGGCTCGGCCAGCCGTCCCGTAGGAACCCAAAAGAGAGCTTTGACTAAAGTTCGATTTATTCTTTTTATCCAGGCTGCCAGTCGTCGCTTCAACCGCTAGTGGTTGCGTGGCAAACATCCCCGCTGCCAAAACAACAACGAGGACGATAAATAACGAGATTGATTTAGATAAAGGCATGGCGGTTCTCTCAGTTTGAAAATTGGTGAAGACGATTGAGGGGCAGTATTTAACGCGATTGTTTCGAGGCAGGACTTCTAGTCGAATCTTAGTATAGTTACTCCAAATCTCAATGCACCTCTATCAGACCTCTATCAGAAAACTCACGAGTCATGAGTTAGACGTAAGAATTCGCCAACGTATAAACGAGCGGTTCTACGACTGGATTCTAAAAATCCGCTTCTTCTCTGGGATTGCCAATCGATACGCTCAGCGATTTCGCGACTGAATTGGTCTAACACAAGACTTCATAAAACCGTGGATACTAATTGCGTGAGTAATCCAAACACATCGACCTTAATCAAGAAAACACAAAAACCAGTCATCACGGTCCACTCCAAAACGTTTCCGGCTGCGGATTCATTTCTCATTACCCAATCCCTTCGTGAAAAACTGATTGAAACTTTGCTTCTTGTCTCCCGATATCCTTTAGTGCGAATTTTGTTCCAGCATTGTGCCAAGAACTATTATCTTTCTTTACAGGTGGGGACAGAACCGACCTGCGTCGAGATGGCATCTTCGCATCGCCTCGGGTTTGAATCCGCAATGCAATAAGCAAGAACTCAAAAAAAGTCTGCAACCCCGCGGCACTTAGTTACTAAAAAGATAAAGCCGCACAAAAATCGTCGACTCAGGTATTTTGATTCGGCTCAGAAATCCCAAAGAGATAAACGCGTGTATCGAAGCCGCGCTGAGAAATGGGAAACCGAGACTTCTGAATTCCCCTGGCGTTAACCGACAACTGGTTTGACTTGATTCGTGTAAACCGCAAGAGACAAAACTGGCCCAATCCTTGCCACGAAGTACATCGCCCCGACGGGTGTCTTACTTGGCTTACTGACTCAACAATTTTGCCAGTCGCCATCCCGCACGACTCGCTTGTTGTTCTGCAACCGATCCAGCACGCTTTAGATAAAGATCGGATAGATCGACGGCAACAATTTTAGTTTCGCCATTGTCTTCCAATCGTTGCAAATGCGCCCGCACCTCTGTCGCATAGGCGAATTCTTTGCAGCACAAATTCGAACCTCGGCAAACCGATTCGGCATCAGTCACACTCGCTCCGCGCTTTGCAAGCGATGCAAGATTTGCGTCTTCAAGCATTCTGACCGCCTGATTATGACAAGCCTGGAATTTATTGTCCTTACCCAACAAGCCATCCCAAAGCGAATGCAGGTTGCGACCTTGTTTTGTCTTAATCGAATTTCCACCACGGCAACCTTTCGGTAAAAGCGTTTGGGAAAATAACGCGGTCGTGTGCAGGGGTTGATGAATGTCCGAATAAACGTGGAGCAACCAGCAAATCATCAATGCATCATCCTCTCTGGATGTTGCTGGATTCGTTATTTTTGACTGCGCATACTGAATTGCCTGCACCGCATTCAACCCATACAACTCACTGGCATCGCTTGGCGGTCGCATCGCTAGGTTAACTCTGGACGTGTCGATTCCATTTGTATCTTTGGGATTCAGGTAGTCGATAAGGTTGATGTAATGCCAAGTCGAATGGTTGAACCGTTTGTACTCGTCTCCCTTCAAGCCTCGCGTTGTGTCAGGCCAGCAAGCTGCCTGCTGGAAGATCCACTCTGCCTGGATCTGTTCATCACCCGCCTTTACCAGATCGGGCATTCTCGAAGCAAAATCCGATTCCCACCGTGGATGGTTCTTGATGCGTGCTGCAATTTCTAACCGGCATTCCGGAGAGAGTTTCAGGAACGCAATCGATGCAATAACTCGGTGTCCGTGGCCATTCCACGCAAACAAGTTTTGAGCAGGGAGAAGAAGGCACAACCCAAGAATAACAAACAGTTTAGTTTTCGTAGACAAGATGCAGCGAATTCCTCGTAACAGTTGCCGACGCGATAACCATGAGTGCATCGGACTTCAGAAATAGATGGTTGCCTTTATCTTCGAAATATATCCATCAAGCAAACCAACCTTTATTCCAATTTTTCAATAAATCACCAACTTAAGTATGAACAGGAAAGGAGTATTGATTGGCTATTAAGGGTCGAAAAAGATGAGTACAGAGCAGGCTGGAGGTCGAGATTCCCCTGACTCTTTTATGCCAATTCGAAACCCGTTCAAACCGATTAGACTCGTTTCACCGGGATTAGACCTTGAGCTTTCCCAGCTCTTTCGGTGTCAGAATCAACGCATCAAAATTTAAAAATTTGATCCGAACCAGGGCTCGCATTTAAATTAATCTTTAGTTTAACCAGCCAAAAGGTTTCTTTAGACTATGGCCTCCCCGCCCCCCCAAGTTCGGGGACTCTCCAGAAGGCAAAAGAAAAAGGACACGGTAAAAACCGTGCCCTTTTAAGAGGCGTCGGCGGGAGTCGAACCCGCGATGGCGGATTTGCAATCCGCTGCCTTAGCCACTTGGCTACGACGCCGTTTTCTTAATTCCGGGAGACTCGACAGCCCAATCGAAATTCTAGCAATTACACGCTATCGAATCAAAATTTGACGGTCAAGTGGTCTGGGTAGGCTGAAATCCCAAAATCTGATGTCTCGCTCCGGCTGACATAAACCACATAACCCTTACTGAATATGGTTCGGAAGATTCGATCTCGAACTTTAATCTCTCCTCGAGACCCTTTGAATCTCCAGGAAGCTAGAGTTTCATTGAGTGACCCAACGCCCATTATTCACCGACATTAAACTAATGACAAAGCCGTTAAATAGTTCCTTTAATCAAATCTCAGACAATAACAAGTCCGTCGATCAGACCATCGAATCGCTCGTCAATAACGCATGTGACCAGGAAGACAACGATCCAGATCGGGGAGACCGAAGAGAATTAGAAAAAACGACTAGTCTTATGTTTATCTCCAGCTTGATCCTCGGTGAGAGGGATGACTTGGAAATCGAGCCGCTTGACTAAATTACCCGGTCGACGTGCAGCCAACGGGAAGGACAGGCATCACCTTGAAACACGAAATACACTGAATCATCAACCGGGTTTCATAGATTAGCCGAGTCAAACCGGATAGCACTTAATCCTGGTTACAGCCGTCTAGGAATCGTTGCCCTTGGTACGAATCGCGACGCTCAAACTCATCCTTCACCGCCTGAAGAACTCCGGGTTTATCCAAACACCAACTTGGACCAATGAAATAATCACCTGGGGCCTCGCCACTGATTCGCTCGACGACCATCGTAGGAGGAATTATTTCCAGAAAATCAACTAACGTCGAAACGTACTCATCCCTCTCCATTAATTTCACTTCGCCTGAGCGAACTTGCTCGGCAAGCGGTGTCTTTTCAACGGCATACAAATTGTGGATTTTAACCGCGTCTAATCCACAATTCGCAACCTCTCGCGCAGTCGCCATCATGTCGGCGTGTGACTCGCCGGGCAATCCGAGCATGATGTGCGCGCACAATTCGAATCCGCGGCCAACACTTCGCTCCATTGCATCCACAAACGAATCGT
>JAALLA010000069.1 GCA_011087765.1 Pirellulaceae bacterium | reverse complement strand
CCCAGTGCTGCGATGGAACGCCAGGAAGCCGCCACTGGATTGATGTCACAAATCTCAAAGTTGCCAGACCGGCAGCAAGAGGTGCTGCGTCTGAAATTCAATGCGGGTTTGAGCTACAAGGAAATAGCAGAAGTGACAGGGCTAACCAGCAGTAACGTGGGGTTCATTCTCCATACTGCGATTGCCAAGTTGAGACAAAGATTAGTGCCCGCCAGTTGATGTGTTTTTGAGAAGAGACAAAGTCCATTTCCATTTCAGTTTTTGAACTGAGCATTTGATTCCACGGAATCCTGATCACGAATTTGTTGAGTGTGATCGAATACTAAGGTTGAACCATGATTAATAATGACGATCCTCGCCTGACCAGTTATGTCTTGGGTGAACTTGATTCAGCAGAACACGAATTGATTGAACAAGCTGTGCTCGCTTCGCCGGAGTTGGCGGAGGCGGTTGAGGGGATCCGCCAACTAACGAAGGTGTTGGATGCTGCTTACCAGTTGGAAGAGCCACTTCATCTGACCGAAGGCCAACGCGCCGAGTTGGATGAGATGCAAAAAAGAGAGCACTATGCAGGTGAGCAACAGGCATTCTCCGGGCGTTCATGGGGCCCATTGGCATTAGCGGCGAGTTTACTGGGGCTTTTGGTCGCTGGCGCATTTTTCTTTAGTGATCCTCAAGAGAATCGTGTTGCATCCCTTCCAGCGAAATCTACAGGACCGGAAATGAGAGCGTTTGAATCGGAGGGGCTGGAGAATCCAGGTGCCGATCTTTGGTTCGATTCCAGCGAGGAATCAGACCAGATGGCAGGTGAAGCGAAAGGTGCTGAAATTTTACAATCCCAGGCACTTGGCAAGGAGGAAGAGGAGGGCTTGGATGATGCCGCTGAGCTTGAAATGGGAATAGGAATGGGATCTGTAAGTGGTGGGTCACGTGGTGGAGGATTTTCAGGGAGAAACAGAAGCGCAGCTGGAGATGCCACCTCTCCTCGCATCGTCGCTGCTCAGGCTCCTGACACTGAGCTGCGGAATTTTTCAAAGAGTTTAGCTCCATTGGCAGGTGAAGGCAGGTTGGTGGAGGAGGAAGCGGCGCAAAATGCGACCGGGGATATGGCGATCGAACAACAGCCGGGAGACGGTCGTGTGGAAGTCGAGACAATGATGGATCGTGTGGAAGTCGAGAGAATGATGGAGGCAATTGACTCGCTATCAGCGAAGAAGATTGAGCTTAACGCCACCGCAAAGCCGGAGGCGGCAGCAAATTCGCTAAATAGTCTGACCAAAGATAAAACAAATTTGGCGAAATCAAAACCAAAGCAGCGGACCTGGAAACGTGTGGCAGCCAGCCCAAACACCAGCCGCCTAATGGTTGGTGACAAAACGGAACTGGATCTTTCAGGAATGCAGGTGAATGTGCAGGTCGATGGTTTTCGCGCCCGGGTATTGCTTGATTACTTTTATTACAACGATAAAGACCGACAGCTTGAGGGAGATTTCAAGTTGCGACTGCCCGATGATGCCTCGCTTTATTATTTTGCATTTGGAGAGAGTGTTTATGGTTTAAATTCCAAAGGTGCTCCCTTAGCCGATGAATTTTTTGAGTCCGATAAAGATTGGGTTTCGCTCAAAGCAGACGATATTCGTCAGACGCGAAAGCAACATTGGATACGCGTCAAAGAATCGCGGATGGTGCCCAAAGAAAAGGCAGCGCATGCTTTCCGGGAAACCGTCCGCAGAAAGGTAGACCCTGCATTGGTCGAGTGGGCCGGCGCCGGCGTGTTCAATGCGAGAGTTTTTCCATTGGCTCCTAAAAAACTTCACCGAATTGTGATTGGTTATGATGTGAACTTGAAGCAGGTTGGAGACGACTGGATCTACGATCTGGACCTGCCTGAGCAGACCGGGAAAATACAAGTGGACTTAAATGTTCAGGCGAATCCTGAAGCAAAGTATGAGATTGAACCCTCGGTGGAGTCAGAGAGGAATGAGGATAAGGGTGGTCAACAGCTTCATTTTCGATTTGATGAAAAACCGGGAAAACCGATTCGCTTGTTGATTAAGCAATCGAAAGAGACGTTGCTTTCACATCGCGGTGAGTTTTGGGGGTGTCAATTTACTCCGAAGCTTCCCGCAACCAGTAAGGTTGTGAACTCTCGTGGCATCTTCATGCTTGATACTTCGCTCAGTAGCAATCCCGACAAATTCAACGTTTGGTTAAAACTGTTACAAGCGACTCTGGAAAATAACCGAGATTCCCTCAAGCAGTTCAATGTTTTGTGGTTTGGTGTCGACGGGCACTTTTTCAAAGAAGCTTGGGTGGAAAATAATTCTGAGAATGTACGTCAGTTAATGGAGCGTTGCGGTGAAGTAACTCTGGAAGGCGCTACCGATATTTACGGTGCGATTGAGAAAATAAAAAATGCGCCATGGTTAAATGACGGAGGCGAATCAAATTCGATCGCGCCCGATTTGTTCCTGTTGAGTGACGGTGCTGCTACCTGGGGCGAGACAAATTTGCGGTTAATCGGATCTTCGCTGGCAGCAAAATCGCTGGGTAGCTTGTTCGCCTACCAAACAGGATTAACGGGAACGGCGATCGCGAGTTTGCGATTTCTAACCGATCAAACAGGCGGCGCGGTTTTTAGTGTGGTTAACGAAAGTGAAATTGCCATGGCTTCGCGGGGTCATCGCAACCGTCCCTGGAAATTATCAGGATTCGTCGCCGATGGAGCGACAGATATTCTCACCGCCGGACGCATTCAGTGGGTTTATCCCGGTCAGTCTATTTTATTGGTCGGGCGTGGCAGCGTGGGAGAAACGTTACACTGCGAATTTGAACAGGGAGGCGAAACTCATAGCTTCACACTGAAACCCACTCAGGTTGAATCCGAACTCGCAAGCCGTTTGTACGGCCAAGTTGCGGTTGGGCAATTGGAAGGCCTCGGAGACGGTGTATTTGACGTCTCTGCCGCGTATGCGAGGCATTTTCGGATTACCGGTAACACCTGTTCTCTGTTAATGTTGGAAACGGAAGCCGATTACGAGGCGTTTAATATTAAACCGCAGGAAGATTTATTCGTCATCAACACCAAGTCTGCCAATGAGGTGGTCGAGGATGCCATGCAGCAATTTGATTCTGAGCTTTCAGAACCAAAAGCACAGTTAGAGGCGTGGTTGACTCGTTTAGAGAGTATGCCCGGGATGAGTTTTAAAATGCCGACAGCGTTAAAACTAGCGCTAGAGGACATCGAGGTAACTGCGATTTCAGAACCGCTTGAAACTACGCTGGAGATACGAGCCGATTTACCGAAAGCCTATTTGAAAGGTCTTAATCAATCAAAACTGAATTACGATTTGATTGAAAAGGAGGCTGAAAGGCGGGCGGTCGTTTCGATTGACGATGCCGTTAAGGTCTACAGTTCGCTCGTCGAAAGTAGTCCGGGCGATTTAGTTATTGCCCGGGATGTTGGCTACACGGCGCTTCAGCTGGGGCGCCCAGCACAAGCCTATCACCTCTTGCGGAAGGTAGCTCTGGCCAGGCCATTTGAGGGGAGTATCTACTTGGGGCTCGGTCATTGTCTTGCTGAGTTGGGTAAACCGGACATGGCTATTGTTTATTACGAAATTGCCTTGAATGGCGAGTTTCAGCGAACTGGAAGTAATTTTAAGCAAATCGTCTCGGCCGAATATTTGCACCTGTTACGACAAATTGAAAAGAAGAAACTGAATAGTTCGCTTCAGCGTTTTGCCGCAGCCAGGTCGAAGACCTTAAGGGATATTCTGAAGTTCGACGAATCAGATCTGTTGATTACGCTTAGATGGAATACGGATATGACCGATGTCGATCTGCACGTTCACGAACCCTCCGGAGAGGAGTGTAGCTATCAAAATACTCGCACACGATCCAATGGGCAGATCAGTTCGGACATTACTACGGGTTTTGGGCCCGAGATGTATTTCAATGTAAAAGCTCCGCAGGGCAAGTACGATGTGAAGGTCAATTATTTCGCACAAGACAACAACCGAATTGAGTTTCGCAGCAAAGTCTACGTTACGGTCTATCGAAATTTCGGAAGGCCAAACGAGCTGGTAACGCGAGAGACGGTAAGCTTGAAAAATGTTGGTGGAAAAGAGACGGTCAGCACCATCGGAGTTTCGGGCAAGTAATCAATCGGTTGTTTCTCTGCTTTGCCAATGACTTGATTGTCAGTTAAGCCCTGCTACTATTCCAGGAGACTGGATCAAATCGGCATCGAGCCTGGGTTCTCTTGGTCGTGAATTGCGCGTTTTTATCGTTGCAACCGGAATAACCGGTCGCATCGTTGGCACTTTTTCTTTTTATTAAAACCGTGCAGGATATAACGATTCTGTAGATTGTCGGTTAAATTCACCTGAGCTCGAAACGACTAGACCCAGCGTCTACCACGCCCGATAAGTCTTATTACACAGTGAATCGAAGGAGTCGAATCCCCTTATCAACGGACAAGTGGGGCGCTGGAAACCAAACGTTGGTTATGTCATAGTCGCACTCGCACTCCGGTTAAGGAAAGATTCATATGTCGTTGAATAAGCAGATAAGAGTAGTTACGCGAGCGTCCGACGGATCGCTTCGAATCAAGGACTTCGAAGATTTTGATCAGATTGCGACACTTCACGACCAAGTCGGAATTGATGATTGCAGTACCGATTTAACACTTCGTGGAATGCCACTGTTTCGAGGATTGATTGGGCCGCTGGCGGAAGGGAAATCCATAGTTCGCTACGAGTCTCCCGAAGTGTTTGAAGCATTGACGAAAGAGTGGAGCGTGGCCAAGACCAAGCGTCGCCGCCGCAAGACCAAACCAGCAGCAGGAACCGTTCCAATTCCAAACGTGCCAATGGCATCTCCTTTGGGATCGGGAACGATGGTTCCCTAAAACGAACAGCAAGATACCAATCCGGCTTTCTTCTTCATGGAAGATTAACCCGGTAACGCCCCTCACTGACGGGGCGTTTTTTTATGCGCTGACGGGTCGTTTAAATTTGGCTCGGTTGTAGTTTTTACATGCTCTTAGCCTGTATTTGGCACAGCTGTCGGGTGATTGCTGGTGCAGTCTCTTGGGAGGGAGTTATGGCGGGTTCGATATTTTTCGAACCACCTGCGAACAGGCTTCGTAAGCGTTGTGACAGGGATGAACCGCAACTCAATACAAGCGTCTCATTTTGACAGATCGTTGTCATCGTAACGCTTTTCTTAAGCTACATGGATATTGCGGATCGCGCCGGTAAAAGTTGGGTCAAAATTTTTGACCAACGGACAACCGTGGTCTATTTTTTAAAGGCCATTTTGTAGTCGATTTTTGCTCCACTGTTGGACACTCGATTTGGCCGTTTTCTGGTTTGGCTCAGAACTCTGTTTGCTTCGCTCCCAAATTCAAAGTAGCAAGCAGAAGGATCCGGGTTACCTTCGAAGGATGGCGATTGAGAATGGATTACTTGTTACTGGCTAATCGAGCGCGCTTGCTCGTGAAATGTAAATTGCCTTGTGCTTTGTTAGTTGTATTCCTTTGGGGTGCCTTGCTGACACAGGGTCTGTTGGCTCAGTCTGCTTCCCAACCGAAAACTTCGGTCGCGGATTCCGCAGGAGAACCCGGCGTTGGCAATTCTGTGCGTCAACAGGGAGAGATTTTCGAGAGCCAAAAGCAGTGGGGAGAAGCGCTTGCTCTCTATCAGAATGCCCTGAAAGCAAACCCTGATGATCGAACTCTTCAACTCAAGCGAGCCTTTGCACGGATTCACTTTGATCTCGACCGGCGGTATGCCGACACCAGTTTTATCAAGACGATTAAGTCAACTGACGCTAACACCTCGATGAATGTGTATGCCGAAGTACTTTTGAAAATCCAATCTTACTATGTTGATGACCCAAATTGGGCGAACATTGTCAATTATGGATTAACCAGTTTGAAGGTCGCGATGCAGTCCGATGGCTTTCGGCAGATCAATCTCCCGACAGTTTCAAAGGAGTCTGCATTAGAAGTTTATTTGCAGGCCGAACAGCGGCTGAGTAACGTTGCGGTGCGAAGCAGAAACGACGCTTTCACGGTTGCCAGAGAGACGGCTAGTTTTTTGAATCAGCAATGTGGCATGAGCTCTCAAGCAGTTATGTATGAATTCGTCTGCGGAGCCATTTCCGCTCTTGATCCTTACTCTGCTTTTATGTCCAGTAATCAATACAGTGAAACGATGTCTCAAATCGAAGGAAACTTCGTAGGATTAGGTGTTGAGTTGCGGACGCAAGCTGATTACCTGGAGATCGTCAGCGTTATCTCCAAGGGTCCTGCTGGCATGGGTGGGATTATTGAAGGTGATCGAATCGTTGCCGTGGATAACCAGTTGGTTTCCGAAATTGGAAGCAACCGTGCTGCCGACATGATGCGTGGCTTAGAGGGATCTCAAATTTTGATCAGCCTTGATCGTGGTAATGGAATAAAGACGTTACGTCTCGAGCGGCGAAGGGTCGACATTCCCAGTGTCGATCAAGTTGGGCTTGTTGATAAAGCGTCCGGCGTAGGATACATCAAATTAACGAATTTCCAGAAGACTACCGCTGCGGATTTTGATGCGGCATTGTGGAAGCTTCACGCTCAGGGAATGCGATCATTGATCGTAGATGTACGAGGCAATCCTGGCGGTTTGCTTTCAGCGTCCGTAGAGGTAGCGGATCGGTTTGTGCGAAAAGGGGTAATTGTCTCTACAAAGGGCAGAAATCCTATGGAAGATTTCGTGCACAGAGCTAATCTTTCCGGGACTTGGGACGTACCTTTGGTCGTTCTTGTCGACGAGAATTCTGCAAGTGCGAGCGAAATTTTTGCTGCTGCAATGAGAGATAATAAGCGAGGTACGATCGTAGGTAATCAGAGCTACGGAAAAGGAAGCGTGCAGGGTATCTTTCCCTTAAACGTATCGGGTGGAGGTGTTCGGCTGACGACAGCAAAGTTTTATTCTCCAACTGGACAGGCGATTAGTCGGGTGGGCGTGAAGGCTGATATTGTTATTCAGGATGTGCTGAGACCTGGCGAGACAACGGATTCACGAGAGGATACCGGACTTCGGATTGGAATCAAAACAGCCCAGCAGAAAATGGTTGATCGAAATGCGGCTTTGCAATCTCAAGTTTCATCGGTTGGGGGATAGTCCTGTAAAAGGTCAATTCTCTAGCTGTCAGAGCATTAAAAACACTGTTTTCAATGAATGAGTTTCAAACGACGTGTCATCTGGCTCGTCGTTTTTTTTGATGCGACGCTTGCCGTATGGTGCAGACCGGACTTAATTCGATTCTTTCGGCTTAGTTTGGCGGAGCGCGGTTTCATATTTTTTTAAAAGAGATACCATTTCAAGAAGTGATCGGTCTCTTTATTGATGAGATAACATGCAGGAATTTTCTGAGTTTGAGTCATTGCTGTCCCGTTCGGTACAGGAAAAGAATCTTGAGTTTCAGCGACATGGTCGTTTGAAGCATCTGATTGCGGCTTCCCAATTGACCCCGGAATTATTGGAAAAACTCTGCCGTTCGGCGGATCTTATTCGCCGTCTGAGCCGTAACCCCGAGGGAAATCGACGATTGCGTGATCTGTTGGCTCATAAGAGAGCCATGCTGTACTTCACCCAGCCGTCGACGCGTACATTTCTCTCGTTTATGGCTGCCTGCCAAATCCTAGGCCTCTCTTGCAATGAAGTTCGTGACCCGAAAACATCATCCGAGGTCAAGCGAGAATCGAGGATGGATTCGATTCGAATGTTTAGTAGCTACTTTGACGTGATCATTATGCGATCACAAATAAGTGACTTCGCTGAATGCTGTGCCTATTTAATGAGTGATTTAGAGCGACAAGAGCGTCGTTCGGTTCCCATTGTCAATGCGGGCGCTGGAAGCGACGAACACCCGACCCAGGCACTTTTGGATATGTACACGATTATTCGTACATTTGATTTCGACGAAAATTCCGAGAGCCGTCCGCCGCGACTGAATGAGTTGAGACGGTCATTTCCATCGTTGATTTGCGGACCGAGTCAGAAAACCTACACGTTTTGTGGAGACATTGGCCGAGGGCGCACGGTGCGATCGCTGGCTACCGTGCTCTCTCAGTATGAGGGTGCACGAATGATATTTGTGTCACCCGAGCATGACGTTTTGGTCATGGACGATGAACTCAGACAACGGCTTAAAATGACGGGTGTTGAGTTTTTTGAGGTGCACAGCCTTGATGCAGAAATTGACGGCGCAAGCGTTCTCTCTCAGACCGACTGTCTCTATATGACACGGATTCAGCGGGAGCACAATTCGAAGGACACCGAACAGGAAATCGCCAAAATTGACTTGGAGCCATTTTTGCTCTCACCTCAACGGGTTGGCGTGTTGAAGTCTTACGCCCCAATCCTGCACCCCTTCCCTCGCGACAGTGTCGTTGGCGAGATTCCGACATGTATCGATTCGGATCCGAGGGCAATGTATTTTCGTCAGGCCAGAAATGGAATGTGGGCGAGGGCTGCGTTACTGGTTCATTTGTTCGACGCTGCTGATTCTTTGTTTTTCGCATTTACAGATGTCTTCCGATCACCAAGGTAAGTCCCTTTTTGAGGAGGGATGGTCCGAAACGTTTGCAAGCAGCGGCCCCCGATGCAATTTTGGTGGAACTCCTTTGAAATGGCAGGCAACCGAATATACCGATTGCCAGATAAAACCGGTTTTGACGGTCAAGTAAGATAGTCCTGCGAATCCGTTCAGTGGGGTGGCAGTCCCTCAAATTTGGCACAATGCCTCGGTTTCGGCAAACCATGTGTCTTGGATGGTCGATGGTACAAGTGTGAGCGGAGCATGCTGGAATTCGTAAGAATTGTCGATATTTCAACAAAAGAATTGGCACGCTAAAACTCATGGAAGTATACTTTTATGAGTCGACAGCTCGCAGTTTTGCGTGCCAGGTTGACTTACAGCGAGAGTTGCTTTGGTTGCTTTCGGTGTATTTTACAGTGAACTGCAGACTCGCAATTTAATTTGGGTAGAGTCGAAGAGTCAGCTAGTCCTTTCCAATTTGGTCAACTTTAAGGCCACAACGAGGTGTCTTGATGAACTTGATGGGCAAAATATTTACGCTTTTGATTTTCTTCATGAGTATTTGCTTTTTAGTAATTGCTCTGATGGTGGGTGCCACTCACCGCAACTGGAAAGCGATCGCTGTTGAGAAAAACAGCGAAGCTGCGAATTACAAGAACGCGTTGGTTGAGGCAAAGTCCAGTACCAGCGACAAAGAGAAATTGTTGGAAGCGGAGCGAGCAAGCCGCGCCATGCAACTCGCACAGCTTGAGTCGCAACTCAAAGTTCTCTCGGACTTGAGGGACTCGAAAGAGTCTGAGCTTCGTGTTGTCGAAGAGCAGAGCCAGAAACAACTGGACGAACTCGAGAATGCTCAAAAACGAATTTCGGATCAAGACGTTGAAGTTGCTGGTCTAAGAGCCAACAACAAAAAACTGATTGATGATATCGCGACTCAGTTCTCGCTCGTTCGGAATCTGACCAATCAGTCGTTCGAGCTGAAGAATCAAATCGAGTTATTGAAGAAGAAGGAAATGGATCTCGTTGCGAACTTGGCTATGTCGAAAAAAGTTCTTGATCGTAACGGCCTGACAGTAAACTCACTGACCGACCACATTGTTCCAAAATTGGATGGTCTGGTTGTTAAGACTTCGTCAGATGGGTTGTTCGCGATCAGCCTTGGTACGGATGACGGTCTTCGTGTTGGACACGAATTAGACGTCTACCGTAAAGATCGATTCGTGGGAAAAGGAACCGTCATTAAAACGGAAACAGATTTGGCAGCGGTTAGAATCAACCCTGATTTCAACCTGGATACAGTCCGGGAGGGCGATCATGTCACTAGTAAATTCTGAATTCGGTGACGAGTTTGATGCACCGCAAAACGAACAGGATGGCTTTGTCTCGAACGAACCGGTCGTTTCGAAGCCTTCTTATCGGAAGCAGAGTTTCAGTATTTATTCACTGATGTTGATTCTGTCGTTCGTATTCCTTGTGGTTGCTGCGATCTTGTTTTCGGTCAACGCGAATGAATTCTCTAAATAGTTCGAGCTGGTTATGTCTGATATCCCCCAAGAAAATGAAGAGCTAGTAAGCGACCTCGATCTCGAGAGTACGGAATCTGAGGAAGTTGGTTTGACGTCTGAAGAAACCGATCAGGATGGCGAAGAGAAAAAGTCATTTCTCAGTACCTTGACGGTTTTCGACGCAATGTTGCTGGTCGCACTTCTCTGCGTATCCGCAGCGACGGTGTTGATGTTTCTAGAGTTGAACACCTTCGGCAGTTTCCCTAGCGATTTTCCTTGGAAGACCGATGGCATGGGCGAGGTTTGAGCCCAGCAAGTATCAAATAGTTGAAAGACCCCATTGGGGTCTTTTTTTTTGCGCCCGACCACTGTCTTGGGTGAGCGATGACTTTGGGGTCGAAAGCTGATTGAAGATCAATTTTGGATTAGCTATTTGGGATTAATTGATTCTCAATAACGGCGAGAATTTGGCTTGCGATCGTCGCCTTTGGACCTTTGATTGACTTGATTACGGTTCCGTTGGGAGCAATGATCTCAACTTCGTTATCAGAGGCGTTGATCGCGGCAGGGCCGTTGAGAACAACAAGATCACAATTCTTTTTTTGCAATTTGGTAATCGCTCGAAAGCGTGCGTCCTCAGTTTCAAGCGCAAAGCCAACGGTCCACTGATGGGGTTGCTTGTTTGCGCCTAGCGAGGCAACGACGTCGGGGGTTTCGATAAGTTTCAGTTCAAGAGCCTCACCCGTTTTACGGATTTTATGGTTGGCAACTTCAACAGGCTTGTAATCGCAAGGCGCAGCGACGCCAATCATCCCGTCACAGTCTGCAAAGAGCTTCGTCGCAGCGTCGAGCATATCCTCCGTGGTCAGGACTGGAAATAACTCTGCTTCCGGTGGATATTGAATATCGACAGGCCCGCTGACTAAAACAACGTCGTGCCCGGATTCGATTGCTGCTTCTACCAGGCAGCAGCCCATCCGCCCGCTTGAGGCGTTACTGATATATCTAACCGGATCGATATACTGTCGGGTTGGTCCGGAGGTTATAAGGATGCGAGCCATGAAATCTGCTATTCAAATGAGTCTCGAAGAACCGCCATTAGCGGCTGATTGCGGGATCGGGTCGGGTTAAAGACGGTCGTTGATGGCGGCTGCAATTGACTCGGGTGATGCCATTCTGCCAATTCCTCGAGTCCGGCAACTCAACCAACCTTCTTGCGGATCAATGAACTGGACTCCGTCCTGAGCCAATTGTTGATAATTTCGCTGGACCGCTGGTTTTTCCCACATCTCGCAATTCATTGCCGGTGCGACTAGTACAGGTCCAGTGAAGCAAAGGTAGAGCGTGCTTAGCAAATCATCCGAGGTACCGGTGGCAGCTTTCGCCATGAAGTTCGCAGTCGCTGGCGCCACACATAAGAGGTCGGCTGAACGGGCTAATTCAATATGAGCACCAAGGGGAAACCGAGGGTCAAAAACTTTGGATGCAACTGGATTTCCAGTCAGCGCGGCAAAGGTCGCTTTTCCGACGAACGCCTGAGCAGATTCTGTCAGGACTACGCTGACCTGGTGCCCTTGTTGCGCTAATTGGCTAACGAGTGCGGCTGCCTTGTAGGCTGCAACTCCGCCCGAGACAGCGATGATGATTTCTTTTTCGGCCATTAGGTGACCCTTTTCGTTCGCGCTTATCTGCCCGGGCGGTTGCTTGAGTGTCAAGCAACCTCTGGGCTAAAAAACGTTAATCAATCGCCAAGGATAGTTTCTGACGGTTGTCGGCGGTTTACAGATCGTCCAGATCCAACTCAGGCATATCAGGCACGTCCGGAGATCCGGTACTGCGAAGATTGTCGGTGGTGTCCAGATAAATTTTGTCCTGGAGGATTTCTTCGAGCACGATCGCCATTTTGTCTTGCGATTTGGTTTCAACCAGAGGTCGAGACCCCTGATTGAGCTGAACCATTCGTTTTTGAATCAATGTTGATAGTTTGAATCGACCGCCGACTTTGCGGACGATTTCTTCTTCTTTTAGTGCGTCGTACATTCAGTTTTTCTCCGCTTGTTGCAACAACTTACAAATGTCGTTGACGGTCTGTTGGACCGATTGATTGGTAACGATGTGTTGATATGAGGATGACGCGTCGAGTTCCCGTTTGGCAACGGCGAGTCGCTTTTGCAGAACCTCCTCGGATTCTGTGCCTCGGCCACGTAGTCGCTGTTCGAGTTCTTCCAGACTGCCTGGGTGAATGAAGATTGTGATTGCGTCGGGGTGGTGTTTCAAGACCTTAGCTGCACCTTCAACATCGACCTCTAAGATTACCCAGTTTCCGGCTTGAAGGCCAGTGGTAACTGGTGCTTCCAGGGTGCCGTACCAGTGTCCGTAGCCGAAAACCTCGCAGCATTCTAAAAATTCCCCGTTTTTGCGGTGTTCCTCAAATTGTTCGGGCGAGAGGTAATAATAGCTCACCCCTTCTGTTTCACCGGCTCGTCGAGGACGCGTGGTTGCTGAGATGCTCGCTTCCAAGGGCAGGTCGCACGTTTGGAACAAGCTTTTTAAGACGGTGGTTTTACCGACACCCGAGGGGCCGGAAATGATGATTAATTTCCCCGGCTTGGCGTCCGCCGACGGTTGGTCATTTGAGGTTTGTGGTGACATGGTACTACTCGACATTTTGAACCATTTCTCGAATTCGCTCGATGCATGTCTTGATCTCAACAACGTGGTTAGCGATTTCGACATCATTCGCTTTAGAACCAATTGTGTTGGTTTCCCGCAGCATTTCCTGAACTAGGAAGTCGAGTTTTTTTCCGTTGCTACAATCCTCTTGTATTAATTTATTGAATTGCTCGATATGGCATCCAAGTCGAACCGTCTCTTCTGAGATGTCACATTTTTCGGCAAAAACGCCGACTTCTTTGACGATGTCCGTCGCGTCAATCGACGTGTTGTGGGGTTCGAGCAGACTGTTGATTCGTTCGGTCATACGTTTGGAGTAATGGGTGATTACGCGAGGAGCGAGCGATTTGATCGATTCGAGGTTAGTTGAAATGACTTCGCAATTAGAAACCATATCCTGTTGCATCACAGAACCTTCGAGCTCACGCATTTTGTTCAGCTGCACCAAGGCTTCCATCGTGGCCTGCTCTACCGCTGGCCAGACTCGTTCATTTTGGTCGTCGCGTACGTTATCGGCGACAACTCCCGGCAATTTTAAAATGGACTCAACATTAATTGACTGATTTGAGCCGGCGATTTCCGAAAGTTGAAGCCAATAGGCGCGAATAACATCGGCGTTCAGCTGGTAGTTGGATTCTCCTCCGAGAATCTGTGAATTGATCCGCAGATTGATGCTGCCTCGATGGACATGCTGCTTAACGATCGCCTCTAATTTTGCCTGGTGAGCGGCGTCGAGGTCACAATTAATGGATGTTTTCAAGAACCTGTTGTTGACCGCCCTGAGCTCGGCGACAACACGAACGTCATCATTTTGGACGGAGGCCTGTCCGTGGCCGGTCATGCTAAGTAACAAAACAGACTCCCGTATCGTTAAAGCGTATTCGGGTTGAAAATCAAGAAATCGAGTGTTCTGCGGTTCGATTGGGATCCGCAGCGACCACTAAGCAGTTACTTTTTTTCAACATCGGACTTGGTGTCGGTTGTTTCCCCCGGGGTTTCCGGTTGAGCTGCGGGCTCTTGGTTCGATGAATCGGTATCTGTTGTTTTTTTGTCGGCTGCACCCTCTCCAGAGGCATCCGTCTCTTCACCGTCGCCATCGGCTGGCGTTTCGCCAGTATTTAATCCCTCGGTTTCGCTGTTTTCGCCATTGTTAGCTTCTTCTCCGTCTTCGGATTCTTCGCCCACTGTTCCGCTTAGAACCGGATCGTTGTTGAGCGTTGAAGCGGGAGCCGGAGGAGGGTTGAATAAAGCGATCGTCATCATGCAGAGAAAGATCCAAATCGCCGCCGTTACAATTGTGATTTTCGTGAAAGCATCACCGGCTTTCGATCCGAATGCGCTTTGGCCGCCCATGCCGCCAAGGGCGCCAGTCAGACCTCCACCTTTTCCTCGTTGGACAAGAACCAGCGCCATTAAAAACAGCGAGCACATGAACAATAGAATTTCCATCACGAAAAGTCCGAAATTAAACTCAGACAACAGTAAGGAGTTTTCAACTAATTGGAATTGAGCCAAAATCATTTTAATTTCTCGTACCACCCAAGGTGATTTGTTTAGTGATTTATTTGTGTTCTTGTCTGTCGCGAGGTGTCAATTACGCGACGTTTTGGTTGGCTGCGTTAATGATCGCTGTAAATCCATCGGCTTTCAAAGATGCACCTCCGACCAATGCTCCATCGATGTCCGGTTGTGACATCAAATCATTTGCATTGTCCGGTTTCACGCTTCCGCCGTAAAGAATTCGCACTTGCTCAGAAGTCTCGGAATTATAGCGGTCGTTTAGTAGTTTGCGAAGGTCAGCGTGGACTTCCTGGGCCTGTTCGGGGCTTGCCGTCTTACCGGTTCCAATTGCCCAAACAGGTTCGTAGGCGATGACGGTTTTTTGGACTTGTTCGGGAGTTAAGTCTGCTAGTGAGCCCTCAAATTGTGTTTTAACGACAGCCTCAGTATTTCCCGCCTCTCGATCTTCGAGTTGTTCTCCGACACAGAGCACAGGGGTTAGCCCTGCTTCGAGAGCCGCTTTGACTTTCTTATTAATCAAAGAATCGGTTTCACCCATGACATGCCGTCGCTCGCTGTGGCCGAGGATCACGTATTGGCAGCCAACATCGCCAAGCATCCCGGTGCTGATTTCACCCGTAAAGGCTCCACCCGCTTCAAAATATACATCCTGAGCTCCCAGCGAAATCCTCGAGTCGCCGAGGGTTGCCGCAACGGCATCGAGGTAAATATGAGATGGACAAACCAAAACGTCGACGTCGCTTGATTTTTCTGCGTTTACGAGATCGCTAGACAACGCAACGGCGTCAGCGCGATTGAGGTTCATTTTCCAGTTGCCGGCAATTAGGGGGCGTCTCACAGATTCTCCAACTCAAAAATAAATCAGCTTTTAGGGCAAAAATCGAATCGGTAAGTCTACCAGAACATCGGCATAAGATTAACGGCTCATTTTCAAGGAAACGCGGTTTTTCGAGCATGAAACCCCGCGAAAGGGATCTCAGAGCAGGATTTGATGGAAATCTTGCCGGTTTTCCGTTGTTTGGGGGCTAAGAATTGTCTTTCAGCTGTCGGTGACCCGGAGTCAATCTCACATTGGGGACGAATTCTGCACCAGAATCGATCTAGTTATTGATCGGAATAGACGCGGGTCGACTCCTGTTTGGAAACCGGTGAAGTTCGTCCGTCGGTTTGCATACTTACGACGACTCGATGATCCCCAACCGATTGGCCTCGCCCGTTGATCATGAAGCTGAGTTCGTCATTTGGATTCATGCTGTTGATCGGTTCAAAAATAATCTGTTGTCCACGAATTGCATGCCGCAACGAGCCGTTGACGGAGGTTGGGGTCAAGCCAACCGGGAAATCGATTTGCAGCCGAATGTTGGTCGCCGCCTTCGTACCTTGGTTTACAATTCGAACGCGGTAGTTGGTGTCGCCGCCGATCTCAATCGGGTCAATGACATCGTCAATTTCAAAGAAGACATCCACTAGATGCTCAACCGAGAGGTCGTGCTCTAGTGCTGATTTTATATCTAAATCAGCAGTTGACTCAAAGTTGATTGGCTGATTTCCAACGTCGATCGGCATCGTTTTAAGTTCAACCTTGGCTTCTATGTTTTGGGCGAGTTCAGCGAGACTCCAGTAGACTGCATGGCTACCGGAATCGTATCGTCCCTGGTTGTTTGCCTGAACGAAGCGTAGTCCATTTGGTAGTTTTGCAATTAGCTGAACGTTGGTGGCATTGGCCGTTCCTCGATTAGCCACGCGAAATTCATGTGTGGCACTTCGCTTCAAAAATCGTTTTTTGGGGCCAGAACTTTGGGTGACCAGTTTGGGCGCGATGACTTCGATGGGCAGTTCATGTTTTGCACGAAGTCCACCTTCAGCGGATGCATACATGACACTTTGAATTTTGCCGATGTTAGCCGCCTTGAGCGCAAGTTTCACCCGTTGTGATTTGCCGGGCATCAATGTGCCAACTTCATATTCAATCCCCCGGCTTGCGTTTGGCAGGCCATCCGGGAATTCGAGTTGCTCGGGTACTTTTTGTTGAATCAGAACATTCTTCGCCGGACCGTCGCCTTTATTGATTACGATCACATCGAGAACGACACTGTCTCCAATTAAATGGGTTGCCTCGGTCTGATGAACAATCTCAAGAACGGGCTTGGTGACCAATGTCCGCATGGATGCCTGTGTGGCAAATGTAACCTGAGCCACACTTCCCATTTCTCCCGGTTGCGTCGGTTTTAATTGAAACGTGATTTTTTTCTCTTGTCCCGGCCTGAGAGTCCCTAGTTTCCAGCTTAGGTTCTGCAGTTTTCCTTGGGGTTGAGTTTGGGGAGTCGCTCCAACAAACTCACAGCCTGCGGGTACCTGGTCGATCACTTGAACTTCCTCTGCCGTAACACGACCAATGTTGCGAACCACAATTTCGAAAGATGCTTTTTGGTTCAGCTGGATTTCGACAGGCGAAAGCTTTTCAACCGTTAAGGAAGGCGCTTGAATGCCTTCCAGCTGTCGATCGCCAGGGGTATCCCGTGTTAATCGAGGTGCAGGAGTTGCGGCGATTGGCTGAGTGGGAGATCCCTGACTGGCGAATGATGAACGCTTGGGTTGAATGGTATTAACTGGCAAAGTCCGGTTCGGCGTGAAGGATCGGGGCGCTTGAGAGTTGACTGGAGTTGCCTGTGGCTTCGATCCTGGTGGAGTTCCCAATGGCCCACTTCCCAGTTGCCTTCGAGGTAGTTTAAAGGGTTCGGTGGTTGGCGACGGAGTATTCCCAAAAGGAGCCTGCGATGCCGGAGTGCCTGGCACATTCGTTGCAAATGAACTCGAGTTCTTCTTGTTCAAATCAGAGCCAGGTATCGTCGGCACTGGCTTGGACAAGATGCCATTTGGGGTCGTGGCAGTTTCATTGACTGGGCGGGTGCGATTGTTGAACGATTCGATGTTGGTTGGCGCGGAGGTATTCGCGGTGCTTGGGGGCTTTTGCGAGTTCGTTAGGTTGGGTTGAGAAGACCTGGTAGCTGGTTGAGCAAATGACTTAGCAACGGGTTTGGTCGTTGGTTTGGCGAAGCCATCTGCTAATGGTTGCGGGATTGGCCGAGTCGATGGTGAATCATCAGTGACCTGATCGAGCAACCGTGTGGCTGAGTTGTTTGCCATCCCCGAGGGTGACGTCTCGATGTTCGAGCTATCACTGCTTTGCTTGGGAGGCGTGCTAATTTGAAATGGATCTGGCTTTTTTTGTTCGGTCTGCTTGGGGGCAAATTGGGTGTTGGCCGAATTTGGGATCGAATTATCGGGTAGTTTAAAACCGCTGCTCGGATTGGAGAATGGAAGAGGAGCTCCCGCGGAAGCAAAACGTTCGGGTGGGCTTGCTGGAGGTGTAGCTTTCACTAACGGAATTCCATCGAATCCAGAGCCAGAGTTGCCGGCTGATTTTTTCGTTGCAATTAGAGGCTCATCTAGAGGCTCATTTTTCTGAGTACCAAAAGCGGAGGAGCTGGTTGGGGAGGGAGGCGATACCGGTTTAAATGCGAAGGATGGTTGGGGGGTCGCAGTATTGACCAGCCCAGTTGAACTTGGCTTTCCGGTTATGAGTTCGGCAGAAGTATTCTTGCTCGCGGCTGACTTTAGAGGTTCTTTGAACGCGGAAGGAGGTTGGCTGGGAGTCATCTCTTTATTAGGAGATTCGTCCTCTAAGGTTGGGCTTTCCGTATCCGATGCGAGTTGGCTAGGGGCTTCATTTGAATCAGATGATACGTATTTCATCGATTGAATGACGGCAACCGACCCCAGAGTGACGAAGAACGCCACTGCCGAAATTCGGATAATGGTTGCCTTGGTAAACCGAGGGCCAATTTCCGGAGTAGTTTCAGATTCGGACATGTTTGTGTTTCCATCGTGAATCTGCTGGAACAGCAAACTCGATTTGGGAAATATTGGCATGTCGCACCGAGCACCAATTTTGATGGGCGGATCAGTTAAATCCGGTCGTTCAAAACACTCGTCGGCTTCCATGCCGTTAATTCGTTGGCCAACGCCACCTTGAATCTGGTTTGAGTGCCAGTTTTATTCTGGCGCACAGATACACGACGTTTAAGGCGTTGGTGGGATACCAAAAAGAAAGGTTGTCGGACAACCCCAAATGAATTTGCCCCATTCTTTAAGGGCTGCGGGGGATGTTTTTGAGGTTGGACAGCGCGATTGCTATTCGTGCTAGCTGGTATCTCGATAGCTGTTTTGTGGGAGAGAATTCGTGTTGATCGAAAGTTGGTTGAGACATCCGACTTTCCCACCTCAGGCAATCTAAGATTGATTTTAGTCTCGACGGAGGTGCCGCGTTAAGCGATCGAGGAAACCGGTTTTCCGGGCCGGCCCATCGGGGCAAGCTGCCAGTTTCGATTCAAGTGCTTCGCTTCGACGTTCGAGGTCGACTTGTCGAGAGGCAATTTCGGCCTGTTGTTGGCTGATTTTCGCTCTTCCGATTGATAGTTCGATTTCAGCTTCACGAAGCTTTTCGTTGAGTTCAGTTTTCAGCGCATCGATATCAGCGGAATCATGATGATCGATCGAATCTTGTGGGGACGGTTGGCTTGTTGGTTTCTTGTGAGCTTTGGTTGGGCTGGCTGGCTTTGTGCTTGGAGGAGGGGATGATCCATCGGTTTCGCGATAATCTGAGTCGATGCCATATTTTGAGAGCATGGCTTCTTTTTGTTTCTCCCACTGCGAAGTGTCTTCGTCGTTTTCTGTTGTGTTTTCGTTCGATTGCTCGGATTGCTCAACTAGTTTTGAAAACTTTTCTCCCATGTCTTGGAGGACATTTTCAAATCGCGTCTCAAAAGAACCAATGATGAATTCGGTTTTTTCAGTGATTTGTTCGGTAACCGAAGCCAAGTTAGTTTCGAGTTCTTGTTTTTTGTCTTCCTGGAATAGCCAGTCAGCAGATTTAAGATCGTAGACGCCGCTGGTTTCAAGAACTTTTGACTGGTCGTTGAATGATCTTGAAAGAGAGTCAATCTTGCTTTCAAGTGTTCTAAATTTTAAGTCGATCAGACTTTCTAGTTCTCGAAATCCGCTTTCCTGTTTTCTTTGCAGGCTCTCCTGATCCAAAGCCACGTCGGAGCCATTCTGTTCCTCGTGCAACTCGACGAGCAATTCGATGTGCTCAAGGATGACAGCAACGTCATTGTGCTTTTTTGAATCTGTATTGTCTTTTGTCGAGGTTGGCATGGTGTGCCTGCTAAAGCGGAGTTGAATCAATCAAATAGGTACCCAAAACGCGGTTCTGCTTTTTCAGTTAGTACCTCGTTAAAAACATAGGTCAGGAATTCGTGCAGGTAGGAGAAATAGGTGGTTTTCGCATATTCCCGAAAAACCGTTACAATCCGTGATTCCTGCTAATTTCGTGCTGAAGAATGTAATCGTCGGAGAAGGTCGCGAACGGTTTTAACAGTGGTTCCCCTGTGACGTTGAGCGATTAGGTCAATAGTCAAAATCGGATGATTTGTTACCATCAGTCGGTAA